>NZ_JAUORQ010000005.1:0-332125 GCF_030548085.1 Agarivorans sp. 2_MG-2023 | reverse complement strand
CTTTTGACCATTTTGGGTGTTGCTGCATTAGTTCAGCCAGGGCAGCCATCACCTGCTCAACGGTTTCATAGCGTTTTACGCTCTCTTCCCCGAAGGCGGCGGGCAAGCCCGGCCAGTCATTGCCGAAAGTCTTTTTGGGCTTTGCAGGTAAACGCGGGTCTTGCTGGCGTGCCAGTTGGTAGCGCTTAGTCGCAGAGACTTTTGACCATTTTGGGTGTTGCTGCATTAGTCTTGCAAGTGATGAAATTGCCTCTTCCACACTACTATAAAGCTTCTTTTTTTTGTTTATCATCGCTGATTACCCCTCTTGAATCGCTGAAGCCCAGAAAACAGGGCTTGAGGATCTACATCTGCGTGGCCACCATGTAATCGCGCGTCGGGGAGTGAATTGTTGCTATGTAAATGCTCGTATTGTTTTGATTTTAGATTTAATTCTCTTTGTATATCCGCGGTGCTTTTCGAGTGGTACTGAAGTTGAGACTCAACAGACTGATGGCGTAAAATGAACTGAATGAGCAGAGGATCAACTCCAGCGTCTATTAAACGCATTGCCATACTATGGCGATGTGAATGTACTAGGGTAGAGTATTCATCGTTATCCATCAGACCAATCGAGGCGGTGATTTGCTTGTGCCGTTCACGGTAATTTTGTATTGATGCTGGGCGACCATCTTTAGAAGTGAATAAAAAGGGATGAAGTGCGTTCTGGGGAGGCGGAATACGCTGGTATTCCATATAAAACCGGTAGAGCTCAAGCCACTTTTGGCCATAACTCTCTGGGAAAAAGACTAGCTCAGAATACCATTGATCGATTTGTTTACCATTGGTGTTTGTTACCTTTTTTTGAGTGGGATTCTTCCAGCCTGCGTAATACCAATTGGGGTTGCTTTTGTCATTGCGTGGTAGTAAGCCGATGTTAGCTAGGAACTTTTCTCTATCGCGAAATTCGTTATCAGGGCTCCATCCCATGCTTGGGTGACATAGCCAGATCTTGGGGTGTATGGGGTTGTGACTAGACACGGAAACATCAGCAGTGAACAAATGAAATACTTCGGATATTCTCAACCCAGCGTAGTGCATCAGCATCGTGATAAGAACATCGCGGAGGTTCAAGCGTTTATAAATCGGGTCACTATCAACCGCCCCATGGAGACGAAACCCCTCTATCAACTTATCAATTGCATCTTCTGGAAAATACCTCGCACCTAACTTAGTTGTTGGCGGTGTAAATTTTGGCTGAATATTAGGTACTGAAGCCACTTGAGCAGGACTTGGTACTTTCATTATATGGCTGAGAAATGCACGATTTTTTTTATGGTGATAGGCAGCGTAGGCCAGGTATTTTTCAGCTAATGTTGCCTCACGATATGGGTTGAGCAGGATATCTTCAATGCGTCTCCCACTATTTTCAGCTTTTTCCTGTGCTTGACTGTATCGTGAATTGCTGTATTGGCTAATGTGGCTAATGATCTCTTCGACAACTTGGATCGAGAGTGGCATCCAATACAATCCTGATTCGTCGTCTCCACTGGAGTTAATCGTGCCGTCGTAGAGAGCATCTACAAATGCTTTAAACAGTGTTTGCGGGGAAACGAACTTAGATTGATTGGCTACAGAGAACTCCACTAGCTGCTTTAATGAACGCGCTGCCTTCTTTAACCATGTTAGTGATTTGCTGCGGTTTGCAAACAAATAAGTAGTGGCCCCTAAAACGGGGGAATCTTCTATCCAGACTGCAGGGATTGTATCTTCTCTTCCTTGAGGAGATCTGGTGGTAATTGATCTTACAGTGATAAGTAGGTCTGGTTTAGATTGCTGCATGACTAGATTACATTGATTATATTTTTACCCTAAGTTTAGTAGGATATTTGTTAGTTGCAGCTAAAAAAATGAACTCTATGATTACAGTTTGATTTATTTGATTGTTGATTTCTTACCCTAGATAAAGTGGTGGCACGCTTTTGATCATTACATGGCCGATAAACTGTTTATTAGCGCAGCTAGGCCCAACGAGTTTGCCGCAACCCGCTGGTTAGTTGACGATCCACAGCGTCACCATCCCCTTAATCAGCGTTTAAGTCAGTTGTTTAAGGTGGTGTTGTTAAGTCATGAAGGCACCGACTTACATCCTTATGTAGCGTGCTCTGTCGCCTTAGATAAGCAGCGCGGGCTGCATTACTTTAGTTTACCTACCGAAATGATGGCGCGTGCTTTTGAGGCGTGGGTGCAAAGCCGAGACGAGCTAAAAAATAGCTATTTAGTTAATGGTACCAAGCAAACTGATTTAGCGAAGGCTGGTGGATACCCAGACGCTGCACATCTAAACCTGATAGGCGAGGCAATGGTTGATTACTTTGCGCTATTAGGCCAAGCGTTGAACTCGCAAAGTTGAAGCAGAAAACTTGAAAAATAACTATTGGATTGGCAGTATTTGACCGAGTAGTTAAGTGTTGAGTTCATCAACTATCTACAGCGTTAAACGTAGTGAATTAGCTCGCCAAAGTGGCTCACGATATTTTGACTTAAGTTTAACTTTTGGTTCACTATTTTGTTTGAGATCGTATACTAAACGGTCACTCCATTAGCTTAGTAGCAAGAAGCTCATTAGCTAGCAGCACAACGTACGTTAGGGAACAGGGAATGTTGCGAGTTTTATCTACCTTGGGTTTATTGTTCAGTTTAATTAGCCTACCGATTGCGGCAGAGCAAGTTGATTTGCGAATACTGGCATGGCCGGGTTATGCCGACGCAGACATGGTTGCTGCCTTTGAAAAACGCCACAAAGTGAAAGTTAAGGTGAGTTACATCACCAATGATGATGAAATGTGGCTGAGAATGGGCAATAAACAAGGTGCTGATTACGACGTTTTTGCGGTAAATACCGCCGAGTTACAACGTTATATTGATGCTAATTTGGCTGTGGCCATTGACCCAAACAGTATTGATAACGTCACCAAGCAACTCCCTCGCTTTAGTCGTTTAAGTGATATCCCCGGAGCAACACGTGGTGATGAAGTTTATGCCATTCCTTATACCTATTCTGAAATGGGTTTGATTTATAATCGAAATTACTTCGATACACCGCCAGAGTCTTGGCAGGTATTATGGGATCCGCAATATCAAGGAAAGGTGTTAGCTTATAATGGCAGCGCACATAACTATTCCTTAGCGGGTTTGGTCTCCGGTGTTAGCAATCCTTTTCAGCAAACCAATCAAGAGTTTACGTCCAGTACCGAGCGTTTATTAGCATTGCGTCGTAATGCTCTCACCTTTTATAGCTCACCAGAAGAAGCGCTAGATTACTTTAACCAAGAATCTGTAGCACTGGTGTTTGCCAACTACGGCGCTCAACAGCTCAAAAAGCTGCAAGATTCAGGCGCAGACATTGGTTACACCATTCCCAAAGAGGGCGCTTTAGCTTGGTTAGACTGCTGGGCATTGTCGAATGGTGTACAAAACCGAGAGTTAGCTCATCAGTGGATTAACTTTACCTTAGAGCCTTGGGTGAGTGAGTTGCTTACCGAGCGCCAAGGTTTAGCCAATACCATTGTGCAAGATACTCGCAGTGTGGCTGAAGATAAGATTATTTGGCTAGAGCGAGTAGAGGATAACCAGCGTAGAACGGATTATTGGGAAAATATTCTAAGTGGTAAAACCTTACAAACAATGGCGCTACCATGATCAACTCAATTTCGCTGCGTTTTGGTTTATGGTTTGCGATGTTTGGTATTTTGGCATCGGTAGTCACCGCTACCGTTAGTTACCATGAAAGCAGAGAACTCTTGGCTGAAAGCGCTGAGCGTGAACTTGCCACCACTACCCACATTCTCTCCCGCGAGTTTAATCACAGCATTAACGAAATCGCCAAAGATGTACTATTTCTGGCTTCAATTCCACAAACTGCCGGATACTTTCAATCTTCTAACAAACCGCTGCTGGCGAAGCAACTAACCGATATCTTCAAGCAAAAACTCAGACTTAATAACTCCTATTTTCAACTTCGCTTTATTGGCGCTGACAATTTTGGACAAGAGCTGATTAGAGTGGATCGCTTAAGTGATGGCTTAATTGCTATTGAAGCAGAGCAGCTAGAAGAAAAAGCTCACTACCCCTATGTGTTTCGCACCCTTCGTTTAGGTGACGGAGACAGTTATTTGTCTGATGTTGATATTCATAACGAGAAAGGTGTTGAGCTTGGTCAGCATCAGCCAACCTTAAAAGTGGCATCGCCAGTGTTTAGTGGCGGTAAAGCTCTTGGCTTAGTGGTAGTGAATGTAGGTTTAGAAAATCTCTTTAGTTTGCTACAAGCCGATTTACCTTCTGGAGTCGAAATCTATTTAGCGAACCAGAAGGGCGATTATCTGGTTAATCCTAATCCCGACAAGCAGTTTGGTTTTCACTATGGCCATCGTTATTTGATGCAGCGTGATTTCCCTCAAATGGAAGCGTTGTTTAGTGATTTTCAGCCGCGAACTTTTGTTTTGGACCCATCTGCTGCGATTAGGTACGAGCGAGCTGTCTCGTTTACTCCTTTGTTTTACGGTCCTGCTTCTAGTCAAAAATTAGCGGTTTTAGCTTTGGTAAGCCCTTTGCCTACCTTGAGCAATATTATCGACTCATTGGCCGGTTCAATGATTAAGGTGTGTTTAGCCCTAAGTTTATTAGGTTTGCTGACTTCATTACTGTTCGCCAAGGTATTGTCTCAGCCTATTCGTAATATGGTGGTGGCTGTTAAGGCGTTTTCTACGGGGAACTTACCTGCTAAAAGGCTGCTGCCTAGCCAGCGTAAAGACGAAATAGGCTTATTGGCTACAACCTTTGGGGCAATGTCGCAGCAAATTAATAAACAAATTGAAGAGCTAAAGCGTAATGAGGTGAACCTGCGACACATGGCTAGCCACGATAGCTTAACGGGCTTGCCCAATCGTGGTTTGTTTTTGGAGCAGTTAAAAATCTCGATTAATCGGGCTCAGCGCAAACAAAGTGGCCTAGCCGTGGTGTTTATCGATTTAGACAATTTCAAACAAGTTAACGACAATCTCGGTCATGAAGCTGGCGATCATCTGCTACAAGAAGTGGCAAAGGTATTACGAGATGTGGTGCGCGCTGAAGATGCGGTTGCTCGCTTTGCCGGCGACGAGTTTATGTTAGCGTTGGAGTCTATCGACGAAGATGAAGCCTCAGAAGTGGTGGCCACCGTATTACGCCGTTTAGCACAGGAGGTGAGCTTAGGTGTACATATTCAACCGGTATATGCCAGCGTGGGGATTAGTCTTTACCCAGCTAACGGCACTGACCCTGAAATGCTGATTCGTAATGCTGATGCGGCGATGTACAAAGCCAAATCTAGCGGTCGAAATCAATATAGTTATTTTGATTTGGATCTTATTGGTTAGTTAATCTAAGCCACTTGAGTATGCTTGAATCATTATTGCTTTGCCCTTCACTCGGCCTAGAGTCGCTTACCCCAAAAAGCCACATTCTCCTACGATATTCTGATTTATGATCGAGTTTTCCCATTAGATAGTAAACGCTGTTGCTGACATCCTATGACAGGCGCTTATCGCTTGGCTTTGAGCTGAGTTGAAGGGGAGCTTAAGTGAAGTGTGTTGTTCTATTGCAGGCTAAATAATCTAATGAGTCGCTTAGCCAATATTAATGATGGAAAAGCCAGAGCAAGGCTCTGGCTTGTTATCTTATGCGCGTTTTTTGCTGGCAACGTCCATCCATACAGCAAGCAGTAGAATGCTGCCTTTAATAATAGACTGCCAATAGGTCGGCACGTCCATCATGCTCATGCCGTTGTCTAAGCTGGCCATAATAAATGCGCCCATTACCGCACCAAACACAGTGCCCACACCGCCCGCTAAGCTGGTGCCGCCAATTACACAAGCCGCGATAGCATCTAACTCTGCCACAGTACCTGCAGATGGTGAACCGGCGCCTAAGCGTGAGGCCAAAATAAGCCCGGCAACACCCACTAACAAACCGTTAATGGCAAATACGCTTAGCTTGGTGCGTTCTACATTAATGCCCGATAAACGGCTGGCTTCTAAGTTACCACCAATAGCGTAAATACGGCGTCCAAAAGCGGTCTTCTTAGCCATAAATGCGGCGATAAACATCAGTACCACTAATAACAATACCGGGGTTGGTACGCCGCGGTAGTCATTAAGCAATAACACTGTACCTAGGGCAAAAATAGCAATTAGACCAAACTTAAAGATATCACCACTTACTGGTGAGTTAGTCAGTTTGTGCTCGGTGCGATTTTTACGCAGCTTACCTTGCCAGGCGAAAAATACTGCGAGAGCACCCACTGTGGTAATCATTGAGAACATATCAGGCAAATAACTTTGGCCAATAATGCCCATGTCGGCGGTGGTTGGCGCAACGGTGCTACCGCCGGTAATACCAATCAGTATTCCCCTAAAGGCGAGCAAGCCTGCTAGCGTCACAATGAATGAAGGAACTTTGCGGTAGGCCACCCACCAACCATTCCAAAGGCCTAACAAAAAGCCTGCACCTAAGGTGAGAATAATGGTTAAAGGCAGTGGCAGTTCCCACCACACATCCATAATGGCTGCTGCGCCGCCCAACAATCCCATCATTGAACCCACCGACAAATCAATTTCGGCGGAGATAATGACAAACACCATGCCAATTGCCAAAATGCCAGTAATGGCGGTTTGGCGTAGTAAGTTTGAAATGTTACGTGGGGTTAAGTAGCTACCCTCAGTAGCGAAGTAAAAAAACAGCATGATGACCGCAATAGCGGCAAACATCACCAATACTTGTAACTTCATTTTCTTTAAATTGCTCATCAGGCTTCCCTTAGCTTCGGTACTGGTGATGGTAGTTTCTTGACTCGACATTTGCTTACTCCTCGGCCAATGCACAGTCCATCACCATTTCTTGGCTCAGGTCTTGATTGTCTAATAGGCCTTTTAATTTTCCTTCGTGCATCACTAATACGCGGTCACTAATACCCAGTACTTCAGGCAATTCAGATGACACCATAATGATGCTAATCCCTTGTTTAACCAGCTGGTACATCAGCTTATAAATCTCATATTTTGCGCCTACGTCGATGCCGCGAGTGGGCTCATCGAGGATCAAAATGCGCGGCTCTAACAACAAAAACTTAGCTAAAATGGCTTTTTGTTGGTTACCGCCGCTGAGGCTTTTAATGGCTAATTCGGGTGAAGCTGTTTTTACTTTTAAACGCTGGATTGATTGGTTTATAGAGGCATGTTCAGCCGATTCATTCACCGTTTGACCTAGGCCGCTAAACATATTCAGACCGGCTAAGGTGATATTCTGGCCAACCCCCATAATAGGGATAATACCGTGACGTTTTCGGTCTTCCGGCACCATGGCAATACCGTGGTTTAGCGCATCGCGGTTATGGCGAATTTTAATCGGTTTACCATCTAACTCTACCGGACATTTATAGATGCCTTCGTAAGAGCCAAATAAACACTGCATTAACTCGGTACGTCCAGAACCTACCAAACCAGCAACACCCAAAATTTCGCCTTTGTGTAAGCTAAAGCTGACATTATCGACTTGTTTTAAGTTGGCGCTTTTGCTGAGTTGGGCGTTTACCGGACCCACTTTTAAAATAATCTCGCCAATCGGGTGTTCTTCACGCGGGAACAATTGTTTAAGCTCGCGGCCTACCATCATGCTAATAATGTCGTCGGTGCTCATACGTTCGGCATCTTGAGTGCCAATGTGTTCGCCATCGCGAATAATACAAATCCGATCGGAAATTTCTTTCACTTCGGTGAGCTTATGAGAGATGTAAACACAACTAACGCCCTCGCTGCGCAGCTGTTTTACAATATCTAACAGGACTCGAGTTTCTGATTCAGTTAACGGTGCGCTGGGTTCATCTAGCACCAACACTTCGGCGTTTTTAGATAAGGCTTTAGCAATTTCAACCAATTGCTGCTGGCCAACACCTAACTCTCGAATCACGGTATCGGGTGACACATCTAGCTTGACTCGGTTCAACAGCGCTTCTGTTTGTTTAAACATCGCGCTGTGATCTAGCACGCCATAGTGAGTGATTTCAGCACCCAGGAAAATATTCTCAAGTATCGACAGCTCTTTCACCAAGGTGAGTTCTTGGTGAATAATTGCGATGCCTTTTGCTTCGCTGTCTCTAATGCTATGCGAAACCAGTGGCTCGCCTTTGTAAATAATTTGTCCTTCGTAACTACCATGGGGGTGAACGCCAGTAAGTACCTTCATTAAGGTGGATTTACCAGAACCATTCTCGCCGCAAAGTGATACCACTTCACCGCGTTCTAAATTGAAATTAACCCCATTTAGCGCAATCACTCCGGAGAATTTTTTAACGATGTCAGACATCATCAATAAGCTACTTTGGCTCATCTTTAACTCCTAATAAAAAGGGCGGGGCGTTGGCCCCACCCTTTTTTACTGCATAGTGAATAGTGCTGCGTTTTTATTGGTAAACGTCGGCTTTAGTGTGGAAACCGTCGGCAATTACCGTTTGGTCAATGTTAGATTTATCCACTGGAATAGGTGTTAGTAAGAATGAAGGAACGTCTTTAGTGCCATTGTTTAAGCTTGAGTTAGCTTCTGGCATTTGGCCGTTACCCATTTGTACAGCAAGTTCAGCGGCGGTAGTTGCCAGTAGTTTAATTGGCTTGTAGATCGTCATGGTTTGAGTACCCGCTACTACGCGGCGGCTCGCAGCCAAATCAGCATCCTGACCAGAAATATACACTTTACCCGCTAGACCTTGTGCGTCTAATGCTTGAATTGCACCGCCAGCGGTAGAGTCGTTAGAGGCAACTACTACGTCAATGTTGTTGTCGTTAGCGGTTAGGGCGTTTTCCATAATTTTAAGTGCGTTTTCAGCTAACCAGCCATCAACCCATTGGTCGCCCACTACTTTGATGTCGCCTTTATCGATAAGCGGTTGCAGTACGTTCATTTGTCCTTGGCGGAAAAGCTTGGCGTTGTTATCAACCGGTGAGCCACCCATCAAGAAAAAGTTACCGTCGGCTTTATGTTTAATTAGTGCTTCGGCTTGTAGCTCACCCACTTTCTCGTTATCAAACGATAGGTAGAAATCGATATCAGCATTGTTAATTAAACGGTCGTAGGCAAGTACTTGAATGCCTTCAGATTTGGCTTCAGCAATCACGTTAGACAATACTTTGCCGTTGTAAGGAATAATAACCAGTACATCTACGCCGCGAGAGATCATGTTTTCGATCTGTGAAATCTGGGCGGTTTCGTTACTGTTGGATGATTGTACAAATACTTTGGCGCCGAGTGATTCGGCTTTTTCGACAAAAAAGTCTCTATCTTTTTGCCAGCGTTCTAGGCGAAGGTCATCGATGGCCATACCAATTTTAACGGTTTTGGCAAATACGGGGGCGGAAACTGCTAACGCGACTGCGCACAATAGTGTGGTCAGTTTTTTCATGTTTTGGCTCCTTGCTATATAGCTTGTTTTATAATGTTTTAGCTAATTTTAGGTTGAAGAGGTAATCCCAATTACTCATTCCTCGACAACCAGACTAGGCGCTTAATCCTTGAGCACCAATGACGCTTTTTTGTACGGCTATAATGAATATTCACATACTGCACCACTATGTGACATGCCTCTAGAAAACGTTTTCCTGTTTTTGTGGAATGTTAAATTTTCTTTAAAGTTGGCATCATAGTTGAGTCACACTTTTATGGCTTATTGAGTTTTTTAGCACTTGAAACAATAACACTTTCAGCGGGTTTTTCTCTTTTTGTATATTTAATTTATTGAAAATAAAGATAAAAGTGTGACAAGCATTAAAAGACTTGCATGACCTACATTAGAGGTTTTTTTGATGGCGCGGCAAGGTTAACAGCTTGTTTATAGTTTATGCTGAAATGTTTCCAGTACTTCGATGTTGGCTGCTTGCTCGCTAAACGCTTTTAAGGTATCCAAACCTGGTGCCTGGTCTGGGGTGTATTGTTTGGCCATGGTGTTTATCCATTGCAAACCAAATTCACTTTCGTAAGCCGAGCTTAATACACAGCTTACTTGGTCTGCATGAGCTTGCTCGACCAAATTAGCGCAAACTCGCCAAGGGCCTAGTAAGCTGGGTTTTATCACTAAGCAACGCAAACCCTCAAAATAGTGATAACGGTAACTGCTGTCTTGTAAGGTTTCGTCTAAGCCAATACCTGCCCCAGTACGTTGGGCTAGCAGCGCACATTGTTGGCTATTCATTAAGGGTTCTTCAATATAATCAATGCGGCTTAAATCAATGTTTTCTAGTACGTATATCGCTTGGTTCCAGATCCAGCCTCTATTGGCATCTAAGCGTAAGCGTAACTCAGGATCGTGCTCTAGCAATTGATTAATGAGTGCTACGTCTTGTTTAGGAGATTGGCGGGCCACTTTGAGTTTTGCCAGTTTAGTATTGTGCAGGGACAGTATTTGTTGGCAATGCGCAAAATCACCGTTGAGCAATGGATAACCGGAGACGATTGGTGAATTGGGGGGGAAGCCAGCCATGGCACAATCCATTCCAAAAGCGACACTAGGGTAGAGTTTACGCTGAGCGTGGCCTTGTAGGTAATCACGAATTTGCTGCTCGGCTTGTTCTAGTGTTTCGTCACTAAAACCAGGCAGTGGGGCTATTTCGCCGCGACCTACTCGGCCATCGGTGAAGTGAAGTTCTAAGTATAAACCATGGCGATGAGTAATTTGCAGCGGACCAAATTGCAGGGGTGTATGCAACGCTTGAGTATAGCGACTAAGAGTGGCGCTTTGCCAATTACAGAGCATGCCGAGTCCTCACAAGTTTTACCAAGGGTAAGCAAAAATCGTTACCCTTCAAACTTATCATTTCTCGGCTACTTTCCGCAATAACAATTGCTTTTGTTATTAAGGGTTACGTTTAAATTTACTGAATTCTGGCGGGCGTTTCTCATTAAAGGCGTTGCGCCCTTCTTGGCCTTCTTCCGTCATATAAAACAGCATGGTGGCATTGCCAGCCAATTCTTGTAACCCGGCTTGCCCATCACAGTCAGCGTTTAAGGCCGCTTTTAAGCAACGCAGCGCCATAGGACTGTTTTGTAGCATTTCTCGACACCACTGTACGGTTTCTTTTTCTAGTTCGGCGTAAGGCACAACGGTATTCACGAGGCCCATATCTAAGGCTTCTTGAGCGTTATACATACGGCATAAGAACCAAATTTCACGGGCTTTCTTTTGGCCTACAATGCGTGCCATGTAACTCGCGCCCCAACCACCATCAAACGAGCCCACTTTAGGCCCGGTTTGACCAAACTTGGCGTTGTCTGCGGCAATGGTTAAATCACAGATCATATGCAGTACATGGCCACCACCTACTGCGTAACCGGCTACCATGGCAACCACAGGTTTAGGGCAAGTACGAATTTGTCGTTGAAAGTCTAATACGTTGAGGTGATGCGTACCTTGGTCGTCTTGATAGCCGCCGTAATCTCCGCGCACTGACTGATCGCCTCCTGAGCAAAACGCCAATTCGCCTTCACCCGTTAAAATAATCACCCCTACTTCTGGGTCGATGCGGGCATCATTTAAGGCGTGCATCATTTCTTGTACCGTTAAAGGACGAAAGGCATTACGCACTTGTGGGCGGTTAATGGTGATTTTGGCGATGCCGCAGGCCGATTTATGGTAACGGATATCTTCATAACCGTTGTCGGCGTTTTGCCAGCTTACTGCTGTGCTATCAATCTTAGTCATTCTCTTCTCTATGGTTATTTAAGACACTGGACAGTTGCTGAAGAAACAGTGTCGGTTGTTCAAAATGGCAATTATGACCAGCCTTGTCGACGCTATGCCAACGTAGGCGAGGGTAATCTTGTTGTAGCTGTCGGGCTAGCAGTTGATACTTATTGTCTAGGCTACCGCCAATAAAATCTAGCGGCATTTTCAACTGTCCCAGTTGCTTGCTTAAGTCGACCTGTAAACCGATGCTGCAGGCGCGTAATGCGGCGGCGATGCCTTGGCGATCTTGCTGTTGCCGTTTTTGAATCAACTGCTGACGCTGTTCTGCAGAAAGGTTGGCAAATACCGTTTGTTGGTACCAATCGTTCAGCAGTTGGTTAATCGGATCTTTCAACCAACGATCGGCCCAGCGGTTGTCGTGTACTAAACGCTGTTGGCGCGCATCATCGTCGCTTAAGCCAGTATGAGCCGATTCTATAATCAGTGTTAGCAAGCCTTTTGGTGCTAACAAGGCATGATGCAGTGCCAAGCGACCACCTAAGCTATAGCCAATTAGCTGATACTGAGAGATTTTGAGTCGTTTTAGGCAAGCACTTAACTGGTGGCTAAAGTCTTTAAACGCGGCCCGCGGTTTTAAGCGCTCGTTGGCACTCATACCGTGGCCGGGGATATCAATGGTCACGCAATAATAGTGCTCACTCAGCTCAGTAATCACTTTTTGCCAATCGCTGCCACAACCCAAAAAGCCGTGTAAAAACACCAAGCAAGGATGTTGGCTTTGACCATAAACACTAAAGTGCATCTTTACTGGCAACCTCTGCTAATAATGCCTGATAACGAGAGCTGGCGTCTCCTGGAGCAAACTTAACTTCGATTAAACTTGCCCCAGAGTTGCGCTGTGCCTGCTGAAAGGCGTATTCAAATTGTTGGTTATTACAGACTTCAGTGTAGGGCAAATTAAAGCTAGCGGCGGCAGCGGCAAAATTAGTTTGGTGAGGCAATTGGTAAAACTCGCTAGCCAGTTGTTGATGTTTGGCTTCATCCACACTGTCATCTAAGTTCGGCAGTAATCTGAATATCTCTCCGCCATCGTTATTAAACAGCACAATGGTTAAGCTACTTTTGCTACGACTGGCGAGTGCGAGCGAATTTAGGTCGTGTAATAGCGAGGTATCGCCAATCACCAGTGTTGTCGCTTTGCCTAGGCCTTCGGTAATTCCGGCGGTGGTGGCCACTAAACCATCAATGCCAGAGGCGCCGCGGTTAGCAAAGTAATACTTGGCTTTACAGGGCTGCCCCAGTAATTCAAACATTCGTACTATCATGCTGTTGCCCATAAATAGGGCTGAGTCGCTGGCTTGTAAGGCGGATACTTGCGCACAAACCGATAACTCTGAGTATTGGGTTTTTACTGTATTTACATCATGTTCAATGGCTTGCTGAGCAGTGCTCCACAGCGCCGTATAATCTGAATTATGCTTGCTAGCGCTTGCTGGGTGAGCTGCTAACCAAACGGTGGCCGCGCATTGCCAGCGCTGCTGGGTGTGGTGACTTGGGTTGATACGTTGAGAGTGAGTTGCAATTACATAGTGTAAGGCTGGTGATGCCGCTAGCCACTGGTTTAAACGCTTAGAGATCAGTTTGTCGCCGAATTGAATAAGCACATCGGGCTGTGCGTGTTGGGCAAAATGTAGATTTGCTAATAGCAGCTCTGCTTGGCTAATGACCTTTTGCGAAGTTGGGTCTAGTTTGGCGTGACTCTGCTGCCAATGGCTTTGGCAGTCTGCCACTATCGGCCAGCCAAGTTGTTGCGCCCAAGCAATGATGGCTTGGCTTTGCTCAAGGCTCTGTTGGCCAATCACCACCAGCACTTTTTGTTTATTGCTCAGGACGGTCCAGTCATGAAGCTGATTCACCAAGGTTACGTTTTGGTGCTGTTGGTAAAAAGGTTGAGTGCCAGCCAACCAAGTATGCAAACTTGCTGCATGTTGGCGAAGATCTTGTTGTGCTTGTTGTGGGTAAAAAGGTTCACGATAGGGACAATTTAAATGCACTGGCCCAGTGTGTTGCTGCTGAATCGCCAACGCATGGCCTAGCTCGGTGAGCATCGCTTGAGGTAAATTGCAGAGATTTGGTTCGGCCAGTTGGGCTTGATAAACTGGATATTGAGCAAATATGCCTTGTTGTTCAATGGCTTGATTTGCGCCTACCGAGAGTAACTCATGAGGGCGATCAGCACTTAAAATCAGCAAGGGGATCTCACTTTGCTTGGCTTCGATAACGACAGGATATAAGTTACCTACCGCGCTGCCCGAGGTGGTTATTACTGCCACCGTTTGTTGCGTGGCTTTTGCCAAGCCGAGTGCGAAAAATCCGAGGCCGCGCTCGTCAAAATGGCAATGGCTTATTGCTTTTGGGTGGTTAGCCACCGCGAGGGTTAAGGGGGTAGAGCGTGAGCCCGGCGCGATGCAAAAATGGGTAATGCCGTGGCGGGTGCAATCTTCTATTAACCACTGAGCCCAAGCAATATTAATGTTCTGATTCAAGCAGAGCGTCCTCGTCGACTAGCTGCAATACCGTGGCGATTTTATGATTCAATTCTTGCCATTCCTGTTCGGCCTGAGAACCAGCAACAATGCCCGCTCCAGCAAAAGTACTTAAATGTTGAGGGGTGACTAAAGCGCTGCGTATAGCCACAGAAAACTCGCTTTGAGCACCACTTAACCAACCTACCGCACCAGCATACCAGCCGCGAGCATATCCTTCATTTTTAAGTATATATTGTACCGCCGATGAACGAGGCAAACCGCCTACTGCTGGGGTTGGGTGCAGTGCTTGCAGTAAAGAGCGGTCATCTAATGCTGGGCTTACTCTGGCTTGAATCCGCCTTTTTAAATGCTGAACCCTATCTAACTTCACCAGTTCTATTTGGTCTAGCGCTCGCACGTGTAAGCTCAACTCTTTAAGGCGACGGGTTAAGTCATCAACGACCAACTGGTTTTCTAACTGATTTTTTGCGTCATCTAACAACTGCTTGCCTAATTGCGCATCTTGTTCGGGGGTTATCCCACGAGGTGCAGTGCCTGCCAGCGCCTCACTGACCAGTTGACTGCCCTCGCGTGAATACAATCGCTCAGGGCTGCAACCCAAAAAGCTACTAATGCCATCAAATTGAAATAAGAAGCTATAACAGTTTTGTTCTTTTTGTTGCCACTGCTGTAGCAAGGCAAAGGCGTTTAGCTCGGCGTTGAGCTGAATATTGGTTTGCCGCGACAGCACTACCTTAGCGGTATGCTGTTGGAATTCTTCACTGGTGACTTGATCGACCAATCCTTGCCATTGGGCGCGGCTGGGCTGATCTTGGCGACTTAACGCTTTTAAACTCACCTGAGGCAAAGGCTGAGTGGGTTTTAGTGCCAGAAATGCCTTTTCGATGCGTTGATATTCAAGCGCTGGCTGATGTTCAAAATTGGCATTGATAAATAAACGGGTGTATTCGCCGTCACAACGGATTTCGAAGCGCGGTAGAATAAAACGCCGATGTGGAAAGCCTGACCATTGAGCACTTTGCCGAGCAAAGGCAATGCCACCATAAAAGCGTAATTGATTATTGCTGGGGTCGAGTTGATCGCAAACCGATTGCAGTTGCTCAAGATCTAAGATTGATTTAGCGGCACCCACAAACGCAACTTGCTGTTTGTGTTTGTTTTTCCAATAACCGCGAGTGGTGTGCTGTTGCTGATTGAGCCAGGCGAATAAATCGAGTTTGGGCAGTTTTATGCAAACCTGCTGAAAACCCTGCTGAGGCACTTGCCTAAGCTGGTTAATCGCAATCTTAAATTGGCTAGCAGTGAGTCTCACCTTAACTATTCCTGCTCGAGAATACCGTTTCAATGTAGCTGTTTTTGTTACAACATCATAGTCAGATTTGGCTCAGCCTTGATGCTGAGCAATAATAGACGCTAAGTTCTTATATTAATGTTGAATATTACTTTGAAATCATGGCTTCATGCGGCGCGTTTACGGACCCTTCCCTTGGCAAGTGCGTCGATTATTTTAGGTTCTGCGCTGGCGTTTTCGCAGCAGCAATTTAGTGCAGCCGTACTTGGCTTGGCACTGGTCACCGCTTTGTTATTGCAAATTTTATCTAACTTGGCCAATGATTATGGCGACGCCGTAAAAGGGCTAGATGATGATTCTCGGGTGGGGCCAAAGAGGGCGATTCAAGCGGGTTTACTCACTAAGCAGCAAATGCTACGCGCTATTGTGGTTGTGGCGTTGCTGTCGATAGGCAGTGGTTTAGCCCTGTTAGCCGTTAGTTTGGGTGCTAACTTACAAGCTTGGTTAGGCTTTATTAGCTTGGGAGGCTTAGCCATTGTGGCGGCAATGGCTTATACCATGGGGGCAAGGCCCTACGGTTATCGAGGCTTTGGTGACATTAGTGTATTCCTGTTCTTTGGTTTATTAGGTGTATTGGGCTGTTATTACCTACACACTCAAACGATTAACCTTGCAGTGGTATTGGTGGCCACTGCCAACGGATTACTGGCCACGGCAGTGCTCAATATTAATAACCTACGAGATTTTAAACCAGATCAGCAAGCGGGGAAGTTAACTTTAGCCGTGCGTTTAGGGGAAACCAGAGCGCGTTATTATCATTTGCTGCTGGTATTTTCTGCCTTGTTGTTGCTGGCTGTCTTTGTGGCTTGGCAGGCGCCTAGCAGTTTAGCGTGGTTATTTGCATTGCCGGGCTTAGCCTTAGTAAAGGTAGCCAACACCGTGTTTACTCATTACCAGCATCACATTCTCGATCAGCAGCTGCAGGCTACCGCTAAGCTGAGCTTTGTGGTGGCGCTATTATTTAGCATCGGTTTGCAGATCCAATTTTAAGGCTTATTACTCCAAGATACATCATATTCACACTTATTCAGCACTTGGCTTACAAAAAGCATTGAGCCTAGTCCTCTGCCTTTGCTAAGGTAGCCTTATATGTTTTGGAGGATTATTGATGCGCAAGATAGGGATCATCTTGCTGCCAACCCTAGCAATTGCAGGTCAAAGTTTGGCCGCCATGCAACCTGCTAAGTGGTATAGTGCAGACGGAGTAGGTGTTGTACCCAGCGTAGAAGTTTTGGGTTTATACGACAGCAACCTAACCAACAGTAATAAAGATCAAATATCGTCTTGGGGAACCATTGTGTCTCCGGCGATTGCTGCCATTTCTGAACAAGATAAAAGTGCTTATTATGCCGCTTACCGACTGGTATGGGGCGAGTACTTTGATAGCTCAGAAGATAACTTTGTAGACCATCATTTACGGTTAAATGGTCAATGGGATTTTTCGGCGCGACATCGTGCAGATTTACGTTACGATTTTCGTCGTAATCACGAACAACGTGGTGAGGGAATATCCTCTGGTTTAGGCAACGCGATTGATGAACCGGTGCAATACAACTTGCATTGGTTACATGGTTTGTACGGGTATGGCGTAAAAAGTGCCACTGCTCAGTTGGAGTTTGAGGCAAATGCTCGTCAGTTAGATTACCAAAACTTTCGAGAAACCACTCAGTATCGTGACCGTAATTTGCTTGATGGCAGTGCTCGGTTCTTTTACCGAGCATCGTCGGCCACCCGTTTGCTGGCAGAACTTAAAGCGGCGCAAAGCGATTACAAAACCACCGAAGCGAATACCGCTAATCGTGATTTTAACGACCTACTTGCCTACGCTGGTGGCGATTGGGCTGTAACAGGTAAAACCAAAGGTCGGGTTAAAGTAGGTTGGCAGCAACGCCAGTTTAAAGAAGGTGAACGCGAGGACTTTAGTGATTTGAGTTGGTCTATAGCGGCCGATTGGTCACCTCGTAGTTACTCAACCTTTAGTTTGGAAGGTGGGCGTCAAGCCAGAGCGCCAGAGCAAGATGGCGATGTGATTGACAATACCAATATCAATTTGGATTGGGAACACTATTGGCAAGAGCGCCTAGCTACTTACTTTACTGTGGCTTACGATAACAATGATTATGTTGGTATTACTCGCCAAGATAAAATCTACGAAGGTAGAATTGGCGTGAGTTATCAATTTCGTCGCTGGCTAGAAATTTCTCTGTGGCAGCTATGGAGAGATAAAGATTCTACGCTTGAGGCCGTTACCTATGATAAGCAAGTAACGAGTCTTAAATTGAGACTGAGCTTATAGCCAAGGGAATACCATGCAAAAACTCATAGTACGCGTTCAGAACTGGCTTTATATGCTAGCCAGCGTGCTATGTTTTTCTGCCTCAGCCGATGCAAATGACGATTACCGCTTAGCAGCGGGAGATAGTTTTAGGGTGAGCGTATATGGTGAACCAGAGCTAAATATGGAAACGCGTTTAGCCAACGACGGCTTTATTCGCTATCCCTTTCTGGGTGAGATTGAAGTCCGTGGGCTCACCGTTAACCAATTGCAATTACACATTCAAAATGGCTTAAAGGGTGATTACTTGGTGGACCCAATGGTACAAGTGACCATGGTGGAATACCGGCCATTTTTCATTAACGGCGAAGTTGCTCGCCCTGGTGCTTACCCCTATCAGCCAGGTTTAACCGTGAATCGTGCAATAACTCTGGCGGGTGGTTTTACCGAGCGTGCTGGGAAAAGTAAAATTACCATTCAAGCTGAAAAGGCTAGCCCAGAACAACGCCAAAGAGTTAGCTTGGAAGACAAAGTCTCGGCAGGCGACGTGCTCAATATCCCACAGAGTTTCTTCTAAGTTATTCAATCAATTACCGCTTATGTTGTGTTAGCTATTTGTTAGTAGCTTTTTAACAAAACAGCGAATTTCGTTATTGCCTTTCTTGATATCGCTATTGTGGTTTGGTTTTTTCAGCCCTATACTCGGCTCTCTTGTCGGAGTGCCGAAAGGCTGAGACCACTTGTAGCGTTGCTACTGTTGTGTGGGATCCGTATAACTTGATCAGGATAATGCCTGCGCAGGGAACAAGATGAGTAACCGCTTCCTTCTGTTATTTTAAGTGTACTTAGACACTGTTTAACACTGGGTTACTTTTCCTACATCCGACAAGCCTCATTCTTAAATTTTTTATTTAGAGGCCAGTCATGTCAAGACGCGAAACTCGAGCTGCAGCAGAACAATATATTAATAATCTGCAAGGCCAACCTTTTCCAAATTCAGAAAAAATCTATGTTCAGGGAAGTCGTGACGATATCCAAGTAGCGATGCGCCAAATTAACTTGGCCGACAGCTTGGTTGGCGGCACCAAAACTGAACCAAAACTTGAGCCAAACGAGCCAGTACGTGTTTACGATACCTCTGGTATCTACACTGATGAAAACGCTGAATTAGACGTACATAAAGGCCTGCCACAATTGCGCAAAGCCTGGATTGAAGAACGTGGCGATACTGAAGAACTCACCGGTCTGAGTTCTAACTTCTCCCAGCAACGTTTAGCTGATGAAGGCTTAGAGCATATCCGTTTTGAAAGTTTACCTACCCCACGTAAAGCCAAATTGGGTAAAACAGTGACCCAGCTGCATTACGCTCGCCAAGGCATTGTTACGCCAGAAATGGAGTACATTGCTATCCGCGAAAACATGGGTCGCGATAAAATTCGTGAAGACTTGCTAGCAGAACAGCAAAAAGGTCACTCGTTTGGAGCGTCATTACCAGAACACATCACCGGTGAGTTTGTGCGTGACGAAGTGGCCCGTGGCCGCGCGATCATCCCTTCTAACATTAACCACGCTGAAGCCGAGCCAATGATTATTGGTCGTAACTTCTTGGTTAAAGTAAATGCCAATATTGGTAACTCGGCAGTGACCTCTTCAATTGAAGAAGAAGTTGAAAAACTGGTTTGGGCGAGCCGTTGGGGTGCCGATACCGTGATGGATTTATCCACTGGTCGTTATATTCACGAAACCCGTGAATGGGTAATTCGTAACTCACCAGTGCCAATTGGTACCGTACCGATTTACCAAGCTTTGGAAAAAGTGAACGGTGTTGCCGAAGACCTTACTTGGGAAGTTTACCGCGATACGTTAATTGAACAAGCCGAACAGGGGGTGGATTACTTCACCATTCATGCCGGTGTATTGCTGCGTTACGTGCCAATGACCGCCAAGCGCGTTACTGGCATTGTTTCTCGTGGTGGCTCGATCATGGCCAAGTGGTGTTTAGCCCATCATAAAGAAAGCTTTTTGTATGAGCGCTTCCGTGAAATTTGTGAAATCTGTGCCGCTTACGACGTATCACTGTCATTAGGCGATGGCATGCGTCCAGGCTCTATTGCCGATGCTAACGACGAAGCCCAATTTGCCGAGTTAGAAACCTTAGGTGAGCTGACTAAAGTAGCTTGGGAATACGATGTTCAAGTGATCATTGAAGGCCCTGGCCATGTGCCAATGCAATTGATTAAAGAGAACATGGAAAAGCAGTTAGAAGAGTGTCATGAAGCACCGTTTTATACGCTTGGCCCACTAATTACCGATATTTCTCCCGGCTATGACCACTTCTCATCAGGCATTGGTGCCGCGATGATCGGTTGGTTTGGTTGTGCCATGTTGTGTTACGTAACGCCTAAAGAACACTTAGGTTTGCCTAACAAAGAAGACGTTAAACAAGGCATGATTACCTATAAAATTGCTGCTCACGCCGCTGATTTGGCCAAAGGCCATGCTGGCGCGCAAATTCGTGATAACGCCATGAGCAAGGCACGTTTTGAATTCCGCTGGGAAGACCAGTTTAACCTAGCCTTAGACCCAGACACCGCTCGCGCATACCACGATGAAGCCTTACCGCAAGAATCGGCTAAGGTAGCGCATTTCTGTTCAATGTGTGGGCCTAAGTTCTGCTCAATGAAAATTTCGCAAGAAGTACGCGATTACGCCAACGAGCTAGAAGTTAAGCTACTCGACGAGCCTTTAGCTGATCTAGGTTTCGTTGCCGAGGGTATGGCAGAAAAATCGGCTGAATTCAGAGACAAAGGTGCCGAGATTTACCACTCGCCACTACGTGCTGAGACCAGCGATGAAGTCTAAGTTGCCTTTTAGCGACAACTTGCGCCCGCAAATTTGGACTATCGCGGGTAGCGACAGTTGTGCGGGAGCAGGCTTACAAGCTGATTTGCTAACGGCACACGACTTTCAAGTAGAGTGTGCTACGGCGGTGACCGCGATTACTGCGCAAAACATCGAAGGGGTGACGGCTATTCAGCCCTCATCGCCTGAGTTGTTAGCTGCGCAGTTAGATGCTTTAGCGGCCACTAACCCTGCCAAAGTGATTAAAATTGGCATGTTAGGCAGTGCCGAGTTGGTAAGAGTAGTGGCCGATAAACTGGCCACTTACAAAGCTACTTGGGCTGAGCCGCCCTTGGTGGTGTGTGATCCGGTATTGGTGGCTAGTTCTGGCGCTAGCCTAGCCTTAGATGATCTAATGCAAGCCTTGCCTGCGTTGTTGGCGCAAACCGATGTACTTACACCTAACGCCACCGAGCTTGCTAGCTTAAGTGGTATTGAGTTAAACAGCGTTACTGCCTTAAAACAGGCCTGCGCTAAGTTACTGAAACAGGGTGTAAAAGCGGTATGGGCGAAGGGCGGGCATTTAGTGTTAACGCCAAATATTGCCTTAGATTACTTTAGTGATGGTCAGCGAGAAATCGTCTTGTCGAGTGAGGTGATTGATGCGCCACATACCCACGGTACTGGCTGTACGCTTGCTTCCGCTTTAGCGTCTGCTTTAGCGCATGACTTTGCTATGGAAGACGCCTTGGTATTAGCCAAAGCTTATGTTTATCAAGGTTTAAAACAAGTGGTGGGTAGAGGTAACTTAGCCCACCTTGGTTGGCCAACTTTGCGTGAGCATTTTCCTCGAGTGGAGTCGGCGCAAACTGCGCTAGGACAGCAGTTTGGCCTCAGCGAGTCTTGGCCGGAAGCGGTGCCCTTTACACCTTGCGATACCACTAAGCTGGGTGTTTACCCTGTGGTAGATAGTGTTGAGTGGATAGAGCGCTTGCTTAATATGGGGGTTAAAACCCTGCAGTTAAGAATCAAAGATAAAACCGATGCCGACGTAGAAGCCGATGTTATTCGTGCTATCGAACTCGGTCATCAGCATCAAGCGCGTTTGTTTATCAATGACTATTGGCAGCTTGCGGTAAAACATGGCGCTTATGGCGTGCACTTAGGCCAAGAAGATTTAGAAGTGGCCAATTTGCAGCAAATTGCGGCAGCCGGTTTACGTTTAGGCATTAGTACTCATGGTTATTTTGAATTGCTACGTGCTAGCCAGCTGCAACCAAGTTATATTGCTCTTGGACACATTTTCCCTACTACTACCAAGGACATGCCATCTAAGCCACAAGGTTTGGCGAAGTTAAGTCGCTACGCTGATTTAATGCACGATTATCCTTTGGTAGCGATTGGCGGTATTGATTTAGTTCGCGCTAAACAAGTCTGGCAATGTGGTGTGGGCAGTGTGGCCGTGGTAAGAGCCATAACTGAAGCCGCTGATCCAGCTGCTGCGGTTGCCGAGCTTGAAGCCATTGTGAATCAATCAGTAGCCAATTAGCGAGTAAGCCAAACCATGAGCCAATACCAGCACAGTGACCAAGCCTTAAGTGACGATGAATGTTTGCGTTATAGCCGTCATTTATTATTAAAAGATCTTGGTGAGGCTGGGCAGCTAAAGCTTAAACATGCGCAAGTATTGGTGATTGGTATGGGCGGTTTAGGTGCACCTGCTAGCTTGTACTTAGCCGCCGCCGGCGTTGGTCGATTGGTATTGGCTGATTTTGATGAGGTCGATAGCTCTAACCTTCAGCGCCAAGTGCTTTATCGCGAAGATGATATTAAACAACCGAAAGTTGAATCGGCCAAGCAGCATTTACAGGCATTGAATTCAAATATTCAAATTCGCAGCGTGAACCGAAAAATGGACGCCATGTTGCTGGCGATGGAAGTGGCTCAAGCCGATGTGGTTCTGGATTGCAGCGATAATATCGCCACCCGTTATGCAGTGAATCAAGCCTGTGTTGAGGCTAAGGTACCGCTGGTAAGTGGCGCAGCGGTTGCCTTTGATGGCCAGCTGATGGTGTTTGATTTTCGCAAAGCTGAACAAGGCTGCTATCACTGCTTATTTCCTAACGCCAGTGAGCAGCAGCTGAACTGCAGCAATGCCGGCATTCTGGGGCCTGTGGTTGGTACCATTGGTAGCTTGCAGGCCTTGGAAACCATTAAGTTAATTACTGATATTCCATCGGCACAAGTAGGGCGATTTTCCAGCTTTGATGCCCACAGCCTTGAGTGGTTTCACTTAAGCGTAAATGCCGACGCTAATTGCCCTGTTTGTAGTAATCAAAAAGACAAATCATGATAACGATAGAATTTAACGGTGAAACTACCGAGCTCACCGCAGCGCTTAACATTGAGCAGCTACTTGCCCATCAACACCAAGAACCTCAAGGGATTGCAGTGGTGCTAAACGGCAATATTGTGACCCGTAGCGAATGGGCAAATACCTTATTAAATGATCACGCTAAAGTACGAGTATTTCGCGCCATTGCTGGCGGATAAGAGAGAAACCTTGTGTTAAAGATTGCAGATAAAAGTTTTACCAGCCGGCTATTCACCGGTACTGGCAAGTTTGCGACCCCTGAGTTGATGAGCCAAAGCATTCAAGCCAGTGGCAGCCAGTTGGTTACCATGGCGATGAAGCGTGTAGATGCGCAAGATCAGCAAGACGATATTCTGGCCCCCTTAATAAAGGCCGGAGTGAATTTACTGCCTAACACCTCGGGTGCCCGTAATGCCGAAGAAGCGGTTTTTGCTGCTAATCTAGCGCGAGAAGCGCTTGGCACAAATTGGCTTAAGTTGGAGATTCACCCCGATCCTAAGTACTTAATGCCCGATCCTATTGAAACACTAGCTGCCGCGGAAAAACTGGTAGAACAGGGCTTTGTAGTGTTGCCTTATGTACACGCAGACCCGGTATTGTGTAAGCGCTTAGAAGACGTAGGCTGTGCGGCCGTAATGCCATTGGGTGCGCCTATTGGCACCAACAAAGGCCTGCGTAGTCGTGACTTCTTAGAGATTATTATTGAGCAAGCTAATGTACCAGTGGTGGTTGATGCTGGTATTGGTGCTCCTTCAGATGCGGCTTTAGCCATGGAGTTAGGTGCTGATGCCGTGTTAGTGAATACTGCCATGGCGGTGGCTAAAGACCCCGTTGCTATGGCTAAAGCTTTCGCTCAAGCCGTAGAAGCGGGACGGAGTGCTTACCAAGCTGGTCTGGGCGCTGAGCTTCGCCACGCCGAGGCATCTAGCCCTTTAACTGCCTTTTTAGATACCTTGTAAGTAGAGAATATCATGAGTTTTGCCGAGCAATTAGCCCAATACGATAGCGCAGCCGTTCATCTAAGTATTAACAGTAAAACCGTTGCCGATGTAGAGCGTGCGCTGGTGAAAGATAAGCTGGATTTAGAAGACTTTCAGGCGCTTATTTCCCCTGCAGCTGAGGGTTATTTGGAACAAATGGCCCAGCGTAGCATGCGTTTAACGCAGCAACGTTTTGGCAAAACTCAACAATTCTATATACCGCTTTATTTAAGCAACATGTGTAGCAATGTATGTGATTATTGTGGCTTCTCGATGGGTAACAAAATTCGTCGTGTTACCTTGGATATGGTGGAGTTAGACGCCGAACTTGAAGCCATCAAACAACTAGGCTTTGACCATATTTTGCTGGTGACCGGCGAGTCTGAGCGCAAAGTGGGGATGGAGTATTTCCGCCAAGTATTGCCTAAGATTAAAGCGCGTTTCTCGCATGTATCGATGGAAGTACAGCCGCTAGACCAAGATGAATATGAAGAGCTTATCAGCTTAGGTTTAGATGCCGTTATGGTCTATCAAGAAACCTACAATCGTCGCCGCTATGCCGAGGTTCATCCAAAAGGTAAAAAGCGTGATTTTGATTACCGCTTGGCCACGCCTGAGCGCCTGGGTGATGCAGGCATTCGTAAAATGGGCATTGGCGCACTCATTGGTTTAGATGAATGGCGCAGTGATTGTTTCTATGTTGCAGCGCATTTGCAGTATTTAGAGCGTAAATATTGGAAGAGTAAGTTTTCTATTTCTTTCCCACGTCTGCGTCCATGTGAAGGTGGCTTTCAGCCTAAATCAGTGATGAGCGACAAACAATTGGTGCAGTTGATTTGTGCTTATCGCTTGTTTAACCCAGACGTTGAATTGTCTTTATCTACCCGCGAATCTGAGCATTTCCGCAACCATGCCATCCCATTGGGAATTACTAGCATGAGTGCCTTTTCTAGCACTCAACCGGGGGGCTATGCTGATACCAGTGAGAAAGCCTTAGAGCAATTTGAGATAAGTGATGAGCGCAGACCCGAAGTGGTGGCCGATGCGGTTAAGCAAGCTGGCTATCAGGTTGTATGGAAAGACTGGGATCGGGTACTCGGCTAGCGTTTATTGCAAATACTTAGCTTCCAATTTAGCTAAGGCACCTTGCTCTAGCAGTTGCTTTAGCTGTTTATCAAACTCCAACACAAATTCTTGGTCTACTTGTTGTTTACTAAAAGCCAAATATACCGGTACTTGACCTAAGGCTGGTTCTATCAGTTTTAGACCGTTCGGCTTACCATCCTGCGCTGCCACTAATAATGCTTGGCGGCTATCGGTTGCTATCATATCCAAACGACCGCGTAACAGTGATTTTACTAAACCCTCTACGCTATTGTGTTTCTCTACGTCGAAAGTGTGTTTGGCTAAAGCTTGGTCAAAAGGAGGCGAAATACGCGCATTGCGCACTTTACCAATGCGGTAATCATCTAACTCAGCAAAGTCACCCGAGAAAGTGTCTGTTGGCCAAGCGTTTAAGGTAATTAGGTGTTGGTCTAAGAGTAGAAAGGCAGTATCTGGGTAATAAAAAAAAGCTTCTCTATCGGCAGTGCGCATGGTGGGAATAAGCCCTTGGCTTTGATGGCTTTTTACCTTGGCGAATGCTCTGGCCCAGTTACTAATTTGAAAGTCAGCATCTGTATTGAGCTGCTGAAAACTTTGTTCAATAAGCTCTACAATTATCCCCTCTGCTTTTCCCTGGTCATTAACCATAATGTAAGGCGGAAAAACAAAGCTTTGTATTTCAACGGTTTTAGCATGACATAGTGTACTGCTAACAAATAATAGGAAAACTACCAGCGGTTTCATCTGTTTCTTCATCCTTGAGCCTAACTCAAATTATAGAGAATCGTGCTATGGTATGCGACCTGAAGCGGCAGTTATTATGTGATTAATGGGCTGTTGGCCTTAACTAACAGAATAAAGAGGTGTGAAGTGTTAAAGAATTTACTGTTAGCAGTAGTATTAGTCATCACTTATACAAGCAGTGCAATGGCTGAAAAGCTAACCGTGGGTGCCGCAGAGCATGTGCGTATTGTAGAGGCAAACCTTACGTTTTTAACACGTATCGATACGGGTGCGGCAAGTACCTCAATGCATGCAGAAAACATGACGGTATTAGATGGCGAAAACATTAATCCAGACGACTACAGTGAAGCGGAACAAAAATCGATAGTGCGCCCTCTTATGCGTAAAAATATCGGTAAGTATTTGCAATTTACCACCGAGAATGAAGGTGGCGAGAAACACCAAGGCAAAGCCTTGATTACCGACGTAGCCGCGGTACGTAACTCTCAAGGCTTAGAAATTCGCTATAAAGTTGCCTTAGCTGTGGAATGGCAAGGCCGCGCTAAAACCGTAGATGTAAACCTAAGAGACCGCAGTAAAATGCACTATAAGTTGCTAATAGGCCGCAACTGGTTAGAGGGCGATTACTTGGTAGATGTAGAGCGCAACAAACATTTAAAGTAAAGCTTATAAGGTTTGATGCACTCGTACAAAGCGGGCAAAGCGGGGTTTGCCGTGCTCAGTTAAGCCGTTGTAACGATACTCTACTAAACTGCCAATAGGTGGTGGATTTGAGCGTAACTGGTCGCTTAAACCACTGCCTATTTTAAACCTTCTACCTTGTTGGTCCTGCACCACTAACGCGCCCAATTTACCACTGTACTTGCCTTTCCCGCCACTATAAGCCACGACTTCGGCTTCAGCATCTTGATAGCTTTTATACTTAATTAAGGCGTTGCTACGGCTGGGTATATACATAGATTCGGGGTCGCGCAGCATTAATCCTTCGCCACCTTCGGCGCTAATTTTTGCTAGTTCTTGTTCCAGCTTTGGTCGCCCTGGGTAAGCGCGATAACTGGGCACTGTCATAAAGGCGCTGGTGCTACTTAAGGTTTGTAACTGGCGGTAACGCTGTTGGTAAGGGCCGGGGTAATTTGGTAAATCGAACACCACAAAGCGCACATCTTGCCATTGTTCTACACGAGAGTTTTTCTGCTTAACTAAGCTTACCAAGGCGCTAAACTGCCCTCGACCCAACCAGAGTTCGCCGTCTACAGCCACATTCGGCAGTTGTTGTGCAATGGATGCTGGGAGCCCAATAACATGGCCATTGCGGCTGAGTAACTGCTTCCCATCCCAGTAGGCTCGTACTCCATCATATTTCTCACATACCCAATAGCGCTGCAGATCTAAGCCTTGTTGGTAGTCTGTGGCTAAAATAAGTTGTGGTGGCTGTTGCTGGGCAAGCCCCTCATTAGCGCTGGCTAAAAACAAGCAAACGCTGAGCTTGGCGCTGAGTGAACGATCCATGTTCTACTCCGTAGTGAGTTAATTGTTATTAATGGTAGTGCAAATGCCTATTGCTCGCTAGCTATAATCACCTTTAGCAGTACTTTATTAGCAACAAACTTACTTAAGGCGAATACAATGAGTAAACAATATCAAGGAAGTTGTCACTGCGGCGCTGTGAAATTTAGCTTAAGCACAAACTTAGACCCTGCCGTGCGCTGCAATTGCAGTTTATGCCAACGTAAAGGCATTGTGATGGTAACTGCAGAGGATGATAGCTTTCGTTTATTACAGGGCGAACAAGACTTAACGCTCTATAAATGGAATACCAAGGTAGCGAACCATTATTTTTGCAAACACTGTGGTATTTATACCTTCCACAATCCACGTACCGCACCAGAATTAACTCGGGTTAATGCTGGCTGTTTAGATGGCATCGATCCTTTAGCATTGGCTATAAGTGTGGTTAATGGTGCTGGGTTATCCAGTGAATAACAGCCATAAAAAAGCCGACGCTAAGCGTCGGCAACATTGGTACTTATAAGGAAAATACTATGTTTTACTTACTGAAAATATGTTTGTTAACAATATTTTCTAGCTCTTCTTGGCGACCAGATACATGTTTAGGGTCAATGTTGTCTGCAATTGCCTGGGTTGCTAAAGACTCTAGGCTGTAATCGCCAGTCATGATTGCTTTACCTAAGTCACCGCTCCAGCCAGCGTAACGCTCAGCAACAACGCTGCTGATGTCTTGGCTTTCTAACAAGCTTGCTGCTTTCTCAAGTGCTAATGCACAAGTGTCCATGCCGCCAATGTGGCCGTGGAAGAAGTCAGCTGGATCAATACTTTGACGACGTAATTTAGTATCAAACATCAAACCACCAGTAGTGAAACCACCAGAACGTAAGATGTCGTACATTACCGGCGTCCACTCTTCAACACTGTTAGGGAATTGGTCTGTATCCCAACCTAGTTGTGCATCGCCACGGTTGGCATCAATAGAGCCAAATAGGCCTAGTGAGATTGCGGTAGCAATTTCGTGATGGAAAGAGTGACCCGCTAAAGTAGCGTGGTTAACTTCAATGTTTACTTTCACCTCGTCTTCTAGACCAAATTGCTTCAAGAAGCCGTAAACAGTGGCTGTGTCGTAATCGTATTGGTGCTTAGTAGGCTCAGCTGGCTTAGGCTCAATTAAGATGGTGCCAGTGAAGCCAATTTTGTGTTTGTGCTCTACTACCATTTGGAACAAGCGACCTAACTGCTCGCGTTCTTGGCGTAAATCAGTATTAAGTAGCGTTTCGTAACCTTCACGGCCGCCCCACAATACGTAGTTTTCGCCACCTAGCATTTTGGTTGCGTTCATTGCGGTGAAGATTTGGCTCGCAGCGTAAGCAAATACTTCTGGGTTAGGGTTAGAGCCTGCGCCAGACATGTAACGTGCATTTGAGAATGCGTTGGCTGTGCCCCATAAAAGCTTCATGCCGGTTTCGTCTTGCTTCTGAGCAAGTACGTCCATCATGACTTTCATGTTTTCAGTGTACTCTTTAAGTGAGTCACCTTGTGGTGCTACGTCAACATCGTGGAACGAGTAGAAAGGTGTGCCAACTTTTGAGAAGAAATCGAAAGCAACATCGGCTTTCATTTTCGCCATTTCAAGTGCGTTACCTGGTTTTTGCCAAGGGCGGTCAAAGGTGCCAGCACCAAAGATATCAAAACCGTCCCAGCAGAAGTTATGCCAATAACATGCACCAAAACGTAAGTGCTCTTCCATGGTTTTACCCAGGATCACTTTTTTAGCATCGTAATGACGAAATGCTAGTGGATTAGTGGACTCTGGTCCTTCATAAGCGATTTTTTCAAACTGGTCAAAATATTGAGCCATTGGAACTACTCCTAAAAAGAATACGGTTTCATTGGAGAACCAATCTCCATCTGTGAGCTTATTGTTAGCCCTAGCGGCCTTTCCCTCAATTATGAAAAATGCAGTCTTTTTTCAGCTATTTACTTTTCGTGCGCTATCTCGCGTTTTATATGAATCTTTTTTAGGATATTTCAACGATTGGGTCATAACATTGGCGAAATGTGAAATTTCATAATGTCATCTATTGGTGACAATGATGCCGGCGTATCGATTTTTTGGCGGGCAAAGGTGAATTGATGAAGGGGTTTGCGGGTTAAGGTTCTCGAATGAGGCCTGGTAAGGTGTAAGAGCTGTCGAGGTAGGTTTTTTGTACCACATCAATGGCACTATTTAAGCGCTGCATAAAGCCAGGGTGTTGCTCTAGATAAGCTTTAGAAATGTAAATACCAAAGGGAGCCGAACGTTGCACTACTTCAATGTATTCACCTCTCACAAGGTTGGGGTGCACTTCGCTACTTTTGAACACATCGGCCGACATAAAGGCGGCATCTATCCGCTCTAAATCAAACAGCATAATGGCCAGCTTAGCCACGTTACTTTGTTTGCCTACCACATGGTAATGGTGTGTATTTAGCCATCGTAAGGTGTTTGTCCCTTCTATAGAGGCAACTTTTGCATCGCTTTTAAACTCGCTCGAATAAGGGTCTAGGTAACGGTCGTAACGGAAAAACCAGCTCCAGTTATTGTACAAAATAGATTTTGAGAACACCGCTACGCTATCACGTTGGCTGTTTTGCGAAGCAAAGAAGAAGCCGTCGGCCCCGCCATATTGCACTTCACTTAAGGCGCGTTTGTAGTTGGGTACTTGCTTGGTGCTGTAACCCTGCTGCAATTGTTGCATTATTTTCTCTACAAGAAAATTACCCGCAGCCAAAGGCTGTTGCTGTTTCGTATACGGCGGAAAATGTGGATAAACCAAACGCAGGTCTTCGGCAAGGGCCGAATAACTAAAAATAAAGGCAACAGCAAATAGTCTTATCAGCAACATTGAACCTAAATGGACAACTCATAGTGATTTACGGTGATTATTACTGGTAAGCGTAGTTAGCAAATAGCTTGAGAGGCAAAGTTGTTGAGGGCTTATTTAAGTGTTTTGTGAACTTGGTGGGTGATTAGTTAAGTGACGGTTTTACAAAACAAAAAAGCAACGCTAACGAGCGTTGCTTTTAGTCTTAGTATAAACAGTAAAATTAACTGTTTAGTAAGCTCAAGCTTTGGTCTACTACGTTTTCTACGGTAAAGCCAAATAACTTGAATAGTTCGCCAGCAGGTGCCGACTCACCAAAGGTCGTCATACCTACGGTTACGCCATCTAGGCCTACGTATTTGCCCCAGAAGCCAGCTTGAAGTGCTTCAACGGCTACACGAGCACGTACTGCTTTAGGCAATACAGCCTCTCGGTAAGCAGCATCTTGCTTGTCGAAACGTTCGGTACAAGGCATAGACACTACGCGAACTTGTTTACCTTGCTCGCTCAGCTTAGCGGCTGCGTCTACAGCTAGTTCAACTTCAGAGCCCGTCGCAATCAAGATAAGCTCTGGCGTGCCAGCACAATCTTTAAGCACGTAAGCCCCACGGTTAATTAATTCTAGTTGCTCACCGCTCCGCTTTTGCTGGGCCAAGTTTTGACGAGAGAAGATAAGTGCACTTGGGCCATCACTACGCTCTACCGCGTTAATCCAAGAAGCCGCAGACTCTACTTGGTCACAAGGGCGCCATGTTTCCATGTTGGGTGTTAAACGTAAGCTAGCCACTTGCTCAACCGGTTGGTGAGTTGGACCATCTTCACCCAAACCAATCGAGTCGTGAGTGTAAACAAAGATAGAACGCTGCTGCATTAATGCTGCCATACGAACCGCGTTGCGCGCGTATTCCATGAACATTAAGAAGGTGGCTGAGTACGGGACAAAACCACCGTGCAAAGCAATACCATTTTGCATTGCCGACATACCAAATTCACGTACACCGTAGTGTAAGTAGTTACCTGATGCGTCTTCTGCGCTCACTGATTTAGAGCTTGCGTGGAAGGTAAGGTTTGATGGTGCTAAGTCAGCTGAACCACCTAGCAATTCAGGTAAAATCTTACCAATCACGTCTAGGGTGTTTTTAGACGCCATGCGGCTAGCAATGTTAGCAGGCTCATTTTGTAGGCGCTGTAATAAGGCTTGTGTTTCTGCTTTCCAGTTTTCTGGTAGCTCACCTTCTACGCGGCGAGCATATTCAGAAGCCAGCTCAGGGTAGGCTTTTTTGTAGGCTGTAAACTTGTCGTTCCAAGTGTTTTCTTGCTCACTACCTTTGGCTTTGTTGTCCCAAGCTTGGTAAACGTCTGCTGGAATTTCAAAGGCAGCATGTGGCCAGTTTAAGAACTCGCGTGCTGCTTTAATTTCTTCGTCACCTAATGGTGCGCCGTGACAGTCATGTGAACCTGACTTGTTCGGAGAACCAAAACCAATCACCGTTTTAGTACAAATAAGCGTAGGCTTAGTGATGTCGGCTTTAGCCGCTACAATCGCAGCATTAATTTGCTCAGGATCATGACCATCAACATCACGAATTACGTTCCAGCCGTAAGCTTCAAAGCGTGCTGGTGTATCGTCGGTGAACCAACCTTCAACGTGGCCATCAATAGAGATGCCGTTGTCATCCCAAAAGGCAATCAACTTACCTAAGCCTAGGGTGCCAGCCAATGAACATACTTCGTGAGAAATACCTTCCATTAAACAACCGTCGCCCATAAATGAGTAGGTGAAGTGATCAACAATATCGTGGTCGTCACGGTTGAATTGCGCCGCTAGCATTTTCTCTGCTAGTGCCATACCTACGGCATTAGCAATACCTTGGCCTAGTGGGCCAGTGGTAGTTTCAACACCTGGTGCGTAACCGTATTCTGGGTGACCTGGTGTTTTAGAATGCAATTGACGGAAGTTCTTTAGTTCTTCAATCGGCAATGCGTAGCCACTAAGGTGAAGTAGCGAGTACAGCAACATAGAACCATGACCGTTAGACAAAATAAAGCGGTCGCGGTTGCTCCAGCTTGGGTTGCTTGGGTTATGCGCTAAGTGGTCGCGCCACAGTACTTCAGCAATGTCAGCCATGCCCATCGGTGCGCCAGGGTGGCCTGATTTAGCTTGTTGTACACCATCCATGCTTAGAGCACGAATAGCGTTTGCATATTGTTGACGAGGGTGAGTCATCTTTAATTTCCTAATATTAAGTAATTCTTAAGCTTCAAGCGCTTCGATTAGCATCTTGTCTAATTTCACTTGGTCAACGGCAAAGGCACGAATACCTTCAGCCAGTTTCTCTGTGGCCATTGCATCTTCGTTGTGTGCCCAAAAGAACTCTGCTTCGGTCATTGGAGCAGGACGGTTTTGGCTAACACCTTTGTCTTGAAGGCGCACATCTAGTTGCGCTTCAGTTTGGTCTAACTCTTCAAGTAGCGCAGGACCGATGGTCAAACGGTCACAACCGGCTAGTTCAACGATTTCGCCAATGTTACGGAAGCTGGCACCCATCACTACTGTGTTGTAGCCATGGTCTTTGTAGTAGCTGTAAATTTCAGATACCGAGATAACGCCTGGGTCTTTCGCGCCAGCGTAATCTGCGTCAGCGTTGTTCGCTTTGTACCAATCTAAAATACGGCCAACAAAAGGAGAGATTAAGAATACACCTGCTTCAGCACATGCACGGGCTTGAGCAAATGAGAACAACAAGGTTAGGTTACAGTTGATGCCTTCTTTCTCTAACTGTTCAGCGGCACGAATGCCCTGCCAAGTAGAGGCAAGCTTAATTAACACGCGTTCTTTGCTAATGCCAGCCGCTTGGTAAAGCTCGATTAAACGGCGTGCTTTAGCAATGCTGGCTTCGGTATCGAAAGATAAACGTGCGTCTACTTCAGTAGAAATGCGGCCAGGTACTAATTCCAACACTTTACAACCAATGGTGACTACCAGCTTGTCGGCAGCCATTTCGATTTGCTCGGCTTGCACGTTTGATTGAGTTTTAGCCCACTCAGCCACTTCTTTTAGCAAGCTTGAGTACTCAGGCAAACCTAGAGCCTTAACAATTAACGATGGGTTAGTGGTTGCGTCTTCTGGTGAAAATTTACGCATGGTATCCAAATCGCCAGTATCGGCAACTACCGTGGTGTATTGTTTTAGCTGTGTAAGTAGAGAACTCATAAGATGTATAGACCCTTGTGGTTAAAACAAAATGTGCGGCTTGTTTGGCGGGCCTTCATTATTGGTTGAAGGTCAATGACCAAGCTAAGCTTCATGTCCGTATTAAAGTGCCAGACTGGCATTTGAGCGCAATTACGCTTTTTTTAGCGCTAATGTTGAATTTTCGCAGTCCCGATCTAGATCACGCTTTATTTGGCGTTTTCGGTGGATCTACTGCACAAGATTCATGGTTTTGTCACACTCCACAGCATGGTGCGCCGATTTGTTGAAAAAAGAAACGCGGCCTCGCCCCAGAGTTTTAATAATCACTATGATGTTTTTTTGATCTTCACCATATTTGTTGGATGCACTAAGGGCGAACTTAGCTATTGCATGTCGCCATTAGTGACCAGTGATAATTGTGTCAAAGCCAGTTATTCACTGGCTTTGATGACTAAATGTTACTAAAGGTTTATGCCAAGTAGATGAAACTAGGCCTCTTTTAGTATTTCTCCTTCGTCCTCAATAAGGGGAGCTAGCTCTCGGTTTGTTACACCCTTCTGCTCGCGTAACATGCCCGGCGTCATATTCCAGCGTTTCTTAATGGCACAAGACAAATACTGAGGACTACTAAAGCCAACTACCTTGGCTATTTCACTCAAGGTTTGCTCGGTATCTACCAGCAACTCTAGTGCTAGATTTAGCTGGCTATCGAGCAAATAGGCATGCAATGACATGCCTAATTCGTCATGAAATTTGTTATCAATGGCGCCACGTGAACAGCCCAGTTCCGCCAAGATTTGTTTGACTTTAATATTGCCCTGATTAATGCGAATAAGGCTTAAGGCCCCACGCACTAAGTTGTCTTTAAAGTGGAAAAAGTCGGTAGAGTCGCGGCCAATAACCCGTTCAGGTTGCACGTAATGGTGGCGCTTAGCCAAGTTTTTGCCATCCATTAATGGTTGTAATAATGAAGCGGCTAAGTAGCCCATGGCGCGGGTGCCTTGGCGAACCGAAGTCAGGGTTGGCAAGCTTAAGGTGCAGTTTAGCTCGTCGTCATCAATGCCCATTATTGATACATCTTCGGGGATGCTAATGTTGGCCAGTTGGCAAGCGTAACTGAGCTGGCGAGCGCGTACGTCGTTGGCGGCAATAATACCCACCGGTTTAGGCAAACGGCTTAGCCAATCACACAAACACTGTAAGTCGCTGTCCCAAGTATCAATATTATCTTTGGCGCTAAACTGGCTGTAGGCGCATTGATTGCGTTCACACCAGTCACGCAGCAGTTGCTCGCGGTTTGCCGACCAATCGTTAAACGGGCGATTGGGGTAACCACAAAATGCCAAATGGGTATAGCGGCGCATTTTTAAAAAGCGCGCCGCCATGTTGATGATTTGTTTATTGTCAGACATCACTACGGGGTAGTCTTGCATGGTATTGGCAACCATCTCGCTGCTAGAAATACCAACTACTGGAATATTACGCGACTTAATCGCATCACGAATTTCCGGGTGATCAAAATCAGCAATTACCCCATCGCCTTGCCATTTACTAAAGTCGTCTACAGAGAACAAGTTTTGTTCGCCAATAAACAGGTTCCATGGCGCACCATTTTTCACAAATGATGATATGCCGGTAATAATGCCACGGTCGTAGGCCATGTTCGCGTTTAATAACAAAGCTACGCGGTTGTTTCTTGCCATAGTATTTATCTTCCGTATTACTACGCTTATTCAGCTAAGGTGACCACATTCGATAAATGCTGATCTATCGAATGTGCTAACCGCTGTTGGATCAAATTAGCCATAGCTGTGCTATGGCTAATTTTCATTTTTTATAAGCCTTTAAAACAAAGGCGCTACAGCTGGGTACAGCGCTTGGAACGTTTCGCGACGTTTGCTGTACATAGCATGGCGCTGGTTATTTACTTGATGCACCTCTACCAATTCTGGCACTGGGCAAATCACATCTAAATCTGGGCTTTCAGCCACACCTAGTTGGGCTAAACGTGCTGCTCCAAGTGCTGGGCCTACTTCGCCACCTAAGCGGTAACTCACGCTTTGACCAAAGACGTCAGCTAACATTTGACGCCAAAACTGGCTGCGTGCACCGCCACCAATTAAAGTGATTTCATCAGGTTTTAAGCCAGTAGCATGCAGTGCATCTAGGCCATCGGCAAAAGCAAAGGCCACGCCTTCTAATACCGCGCGGCATAAATCTAATGGCCCAGTTGAGTGAGTCATACCAAAGAACACACCTTTGGCTTCTGGGTTGTTATGTGGAGTACGCTCGCCCGATAGGTAAGGTAAGAAGAATACTGGGTTGTCACTCTCTGGTGCGGCTTCTACTGCGGCTAGCATGCTGGGTACGTCAGCTTGACCGGTTAAGTTGACCACCCAGTCTAAACACGATGCAGCACTCAGAATCACCGACATAGAGTGCCAAGCATTGGGTAAGGCATGACAAAAGCTGTGTAGCGCTGATTCAGGATTGCTTAGGTAGCCGTCACTTACCGCAAAGTAAACGCCCGAGGTACCGAGTGACAACATAGCTTGGCCAGGTTTAGTGATGCCCACGCCTACTGCACCTGCAGCGTTATCACCGCCGCCCGCCACTAGTGGTACCGCTGGCATTCCCCAGCGTTCGGCTAATTCAGGTTTTAAGTTACCGGTCACTTCACTGCCTTCAAACAGCTCTGGCATATTGGTCCGACTTAAGCCGGTAGCTGCTAAGATCTCTTCACTCCAATCACGCTTGGCAACGTCTAACCACATGGTACCGGCAGAATCTGACATGTCTGAGGCGAAGTTGCCCGACAACAAGTAACGTAAGTAATCTTTTGGCAGTAATACTTTGTCTACTTGGGCGAAAATCTCTGGTTCGTTTTGCTTGATCCACAGTAGTTTTGGTGCAGTAAAACCAGGCATCATTAAGTTGCCAACTATTTTGCGAGAGTTAGGCACGGCGGCTTCAATTTCTTCACACTGAGCAGCGCTGCGCCCGTCATTCCACAAAATGGCAGGGCGTAAAATTTCGCCTTTAGCATCGAGTAAGGTGGCACCGTGCATTTGTCCGCTTAAACCAATCGCTTTTACTTGGGCTAATGAGTGTTGCTTGCTTAAGGTGGTCATTGCATCTTGAGTGGCTTGCCACCAATCTTGCGGGGCTTGCTCAGACCATAGCGGCGCAGGACGTGATACCGTTAAGCTTGCGTTGGCTTGGCTTAAAATGTCACCGTTTTCAGCGAGAAGCACAACTTTTACCCCAGAGGTGCCTAAATCAATACCGATATACATAAGTAGTTCCTTAATTGGACGCGGGCTGCTCGGCCTGGTTAAAGGTGTTTTGGTTGGCAGCAAAGATGTTTAATTGTTGCTTCATCCTGCCGTGGATCGGAAACGGTACTCAATTATGAAAATTGCTTGCGTGATAGCGTTTTTCCACGACGTGTCTGAGTTCACAGTTTTGCTTGAAATGTGCATGATCATAATCACATTATGATTTTTCACAGTAGCGCTTAGGGTTATTTTTTTACATATTAAATTAAATCTAGATAGGCACCGTGCTTTAGGAGCCCCACATGTTTGCTAAACGTTTCAAAATTACTCTGCTGTTTAATGCTAACAAGGTCTACGACCGCCAAATTATTAAAGGCATCGGTGACTACTTGCAGGCTTCGCAGTGTGATTGGGATATTTTTCTGGAAGAAGATTTTCGCTGCAGGATCAGCAAACTACAACACTGGGTTGGCGACGGCATTATTGCCGATTTCGATGACCCTGAAATAGAACAAGCGCTTACCGGTTTGCGAGTACCCGTTGTGGCCGTGGGCAGCTCTTATGAGAACCCAGACCAATACCCTGATTTTCCTTACGTGGCTACCGATAACCGCGCCTTGGTTAATTCTGCTTACGAGCATTTAAAAGCCAAAGGGCTGGAATACTTTGCTTACTACGGTATGCCGCCAAATGATGGCAACCGCTGGGCGATGGAACGAGAGTCGATTTTCCAACAGTTGGTTGCTAGTGATGGTTATGAATGTGCCGTTTATCGTGGCATGGAAACCACGCCTGAGTCTTGGCAATACGCCATGAACCGTTTGGCCGATTGGATTCAATCAATGCCAAAACCGGTGGGCATTGTGGCGGTATCTGATGCACGTGCTCGCCACTTACTGCAGGTGTGTGACCATTTAGGCATTATTGTTCCCGATAAAGTGTCGATTATTGGTATTGATGACGAAGACTTAACTCGTCACTTAAGCCGTGTTTCTTTAAGTTCTGTGGCGCAGGGCTGTCGTAAAATTGGTTTCCAAGCCGCTAAGCTACTGCACCGTCAATTACAGGGACAAGAGTTACGTAAAGTACGTGAGTTGGTCGGCCCTGAGCAGGTTATTGAACGTCAATCTACCGATTACAAAGCCCTAAAAGACCCTTATGTGATTCAAGCAATGCACTTTATTCGTCATAACGCTTGTAAGGGCATTAAGGTAGAGCAAGTGCTGGACTACGTAAAAGTCTCACGTTCAAATCTTGAGAAGCGTTTTAAGGATGATATTGGTCACTCTGTGCACCAAGAGATCCACTGCGCCAAGCTTGAACAAGCCATGAGCTTGCTACGTAATACCGAGCTATCTACCTCAGACATCGCCGAGCTATGTGGTTATCCTTCACTGCAATATATGTACGCGGTATTTAAGAAAGATTTAGAGCTAACCCCTAAGGCTTACCGCATCAGCAAGCAAGAACAAGAAGAGTAAGTACAATGCCCGCGCTTTGGCTTGAGTCAGGGCGCGTTTCCTTTTAAGCTCAAGGCTGTTTGCAACGCTTAAAAGGAATGCCTCGCTTGTCTAAAATCAGCAATATCGCCATTGTTGGCGGTACCCACGGAAACGAATTTAGCGGTATTTATCTGCTGAAGAAATGGCAACAACATCCGCAATTATTGGCCCGTTCTAGCCTGAGTGTAGAAACAGTATTTGCTAATCCCAAAGCCTATGGCGAAAACAAACGCTATATTGATGCCGATTTAAACCGTCAGTTTAGCGCCAGCGATTTAGCTGATTTTTCTTTAGCTAATTACGAACAATCTCGGGCTAAAGTGCTGCATCAACAGCTTGGTCCTAAAGCCAATCCAAACATGGATTTGGTGATTGATTTGCACAATACCACCTCAAACATGGGGCCAACGCTAATTTTGTTGGATCAAACTCCTTTTGATCTGCAGCTGGCGGCTTATGTAAAAATGCTGATGCCGGAAGCCGTGGTATTTTTAGATGAACCAGAAGACGATTTAGCGAATCATCGATTCCTTGCCAGTTGCGGGCGGCGCGGCGTATTAATTGAAGTGGGCCCACAGCCGCAATCGGTATTGCGCCAAGATATTCTTGAGCAAATGGAAACCATGACTGGCCACATTCTGGATTTTGTTGACTTGCATAACCAACAGCAGTTACCTGAACTCCCTCACTCTGTAGAAGCCTTTTTATATCTCGACAGCATTAAACTGCCACTAGATGAACAGGGCGAACGTATTGCTACTGTACACAGTAATGTGCAAGACAATGACTACCAGCCGATTAATCCTGGCGACCCTATTTTTAGAACCTTTACTGGCGAAGATATTTGCTATGAAGGGAACAAAACCGTGTATCCCGCTTTTATCAATGAAGCGGCTTATTACGATAACGATCTGGCTATGTCTTTGTTAGACAAAGTACGTTTAGAGCTAAGTTAGCCGACTCACACTGGCTGAATGTTGTTAACGCTTGTTCTATTTCTGTGGCGTTTAGCAACTCGTTAAAATGGGCTAGGGCTGTTTGCATGTATTTCGTCACCGCTACTTGGATGAGCGAAGAACAAGTCGCTAGCGTGTAATTGCAAACGTGTAGACAGCTGCTGGCTGTCTTTACTCTTATACAAATCACAGCCAAGAATAGGGTGGCCGATTGCATGGCTGTGGATCCGTAATTGATGAGTGCGCCCTGTGAGCGGTTCAAACTGTACTACGCTTCTGCGCGGGTGCTCTAAACGCTTTAATACCGTGTATTGGCTAATAGCTGCTTTACCAGTACTGAGGCAAATTTTTACTTTAGGAAAGAGCCGCTTATCTTTAGCGATGGCGAGATTTATCTGCCCTTGCGCCTGTTCGAGCCAGCCCTCCACAATGGCTAGGTAACGTTTGCGAATGCTACGTGCTTGAAATTGTTTGTTAAGGTGCTGTGCTGCGGCTGCATGTAAGCCGACAACCATAATGCCCGATGTGCCTAAATCTAATCGGTGGGGCAATAATGCTTGAGGAAAAGCCGGGCTTATTCCGTCTTGGCCATGTACTAAGCGATAATGTACGGAGTCCCAGTTGAGAGGATTTTTACCCGACAAACTCAGTAAACCGCTGGGTTTATTGATTAGCAAGATATCTTGGTCTTGATACAAAATATCCACCGACTCATCGCAAACAGGTGCCACAAAATCATCAACAATTGCTTGGGTGTGAAGGCTTTTTCTATCGAGCATTATTAGAGTTATGCCTGACTCTTGCGCTGTAAATTGAATACGAAACGGCGAGTAATAAGCAAATACTAGCGGGAATAAACAGTGCCTTAAAATGTAAGGTATTAAAAGATAAGGCTCCTAACGTTCCGCCCGCGACAAAGCCAGAAATGATGATCAAAAACAGCATCGCTTTGCGTTTATCAAATGCTTCTCCACGCAGTTTTGCGCCAAACATAATTCCTAAGTCGGTGAAGATGCCGGTAAGGTGGGTAGTGCGAATAACCGCCCCACTGTAAGTAGTGGCTAAGGCATTTTGTAGACCACAGGCGGCCGAGGCTAAGTAGTGCCCGTGCATGGAATCTTGCGATAGCAAAAACACCGAGGCGACCAAGAAAAACGCTTCTAGCGTGAGCAGTCCGCTGTAGTTACGCCCTAGCTTTAATGAGCCACTGCGAAGAAAAAATCCCGATATTGCCGACCCAGCCAGAAAACTAACCACCACCAAGCTTAAATGCAGTAAATCTGACAGTGTTGAGTTTACGATACCAGTGCCAATCAGTGTGGCGGTACCCGATAAATGAGAAATAGCTTGGTGTTTAAAACCTAATAAGCCAATTGCATTGACTAGCCCAGCGACAAGGGCCAATACAAATGAACCATATTCTACCCAGCGGGGTAATTTCGAAATCACATTAATCCTTTACGCTGAAGGGAGTGAGAAGCTGCGCGTTAACTAAACCGCTCAATCAAACCTAAGTGGAATAGTGAGCACAGAATCTAGCATTATAAGGTCTTCATTGAATTAGTCTTACTAGCATTTGCGTTAAACAAGAAAAAGGCGGGTCTTTTAGACCGGCCTTTCGCATTAAGTTAGCATTATTTCAGGCTCAGCCGTATAAGGCTATTTGGTTTCTAGCATCTTAAGAATGTCCTGCATCGACTGCTGGTACTGCTGCTGATTAGAGTTTTTAAATAACAGTAAGTCGTCCACCACTTCTGGGTTATCAATACAGTGAGGAACAGAAGAATCGACTCCCTTAATGTATTCATCCCAGTTTTCTAACTTCCAAGTATCTCTTGATGAGTTTCGGTCAATCATGCGCTGTTTCACTACATCAACATCGGTTTCTACCCACACCACGGTGAGTCGAGCATTTTTCTCTACCAACTGTTTTTTTAGTTCATCGATGTAAGCGGTGTCTCTTATCTCGCGGGTAAATGGCGCATTAATTAAAACGATATCGTCGTAATCTAATGCCTCCATAGCAAGGGCCAAGGTAGCCTGATATTCGTAGTTGCGAATATGCTCTTCAAAGAAATCTGAACTGCGGTTTACTTCCACATTGGCCAGCTTAAAAATTTGATGAGATAACACGATAAGCGTGTCTTTATCTAAGTAAACAACGTGCTTGAGTGCTTTGGCTAATTGCTTAGAGATATAGGTTTTTCCGCTGGCAGGCGGAGAGGTGACCAAGATTAATCGTTTCATTATCATTCCGTTGTTTGCTAATTCGTATTCTACGAGGCTTGCTGAGCAGCTATCGCCTTTGATTTTTTTCTATGCCGCATAAATAGATAAACGACAGCTAGGGTTATGGCCAAATATAATAAGTAGGCTCCGGCTTTTTCAGATGACTTAAGCGGCATATCTAAAGCCAGAGTGTAAATGACAATCGTCATCAGAGCTAACGGCGCAGCGAGCAACCTAAGCGCATAACGAAACCATTTATTAGTGAGCCGATTGCTTAAATAAATGATAAAGATAAAGCTAGCAATTATTGTTGCTGCGGCCAGTAGTGCGATCCAATCCATTACGATCTCCAAAGCGGGTAAATACAAGTGCATGAAATTAACGACACTAGTTTACCTGCCTTAATAACTAATTTGTTATTTATTGCCGAGTAGGCGCAATGATGAACACGAGTTTGTTTGTCACTTTGTGCTGAATAAAGACGCAGTAGTTTCAAATAGTTGCCTAATAGGCTTAAAACCAGCGCTTCCATTTAAATAGCCCAATCAAACTTAGTGCGATAGTGAACATCACACCGATTAAGATAAAGTAGCCATTGGGGTGGTGCAGCTCTGGGATTACCTCGAAATTCATGCCGTAAATGCCGGCTAAAAAGCTTAAGGGGACAAAGATGGCGGTAATCAAGGTTAACACTCGCATGGTGTTATTTAGCTTATGAGAGCTAATCGATAAGTAGCCGTCAACAAGGTCGCCGCATATTTCATAATACATGCTGCTTAGGCTGTGCAAACGTTCGAAGCGCTCGTGCAAATCTTGCAGTACGGGTTGATCGATAGCGATCCCGTTTAGGCTTTGTTCCTGCTCTAAGTTGAGTAGCTTTTTGCTTAAGCTTAAGTGGTAATTAAAGATCCTATTTAAGCGCAATATGTCGGTCTTTTGTCGAGTAATAGTGCTGAGTAACTGGTCGTCACCATGATCGCTAAGTTGTTCTTCTAGCTCACTGAGTTGATCTTCAAATGCCAATAGCTGATTCAAATACAAGGTTGATGCACTGTGCATAATGCGGCTAGCTAAGCTGAGCGGGTGCTGAAGATACTTGTGAAAGTTCTGCGTGAGTAAGTTTTCTATACCTTGTGACTGCCCTTGATGCAGTGTAATCAGGTAGTTTTTTCCTACCAACATAGCTAGTTGCATATGCTCGAACCGTAACTCGCCTAAGCAGCTTTGAATGCCGCGATACAGCATGAATACTTGTTCTTCAAATAGCTCGATTTTGGGTGGGTGACGAGAGCGAAAAACATCAACAATGGCCAAAGGGTGGCAAGCAAAACGTTTAAGTAACTGTTCCGCTTTGGCTTGGCTAAAGGTGCTTAAATCTATGTCGATCCAAATGCAGCTATCGGTGCTCTCAAACCAGGTATTTATCTGTGCCTCATCGCCGTGAATAGGCGCTTCTTTGCCGGTGCTTAACCAGGTTCTTATCATGGTTTATCCTTAATTGGCTGACTTAAGCCCTTGTCTAGCTTATTAAAAAGAGTGAAGCGAGGCCTAAGAAGGCGACAAAGCCTACAATGTCGGTCACTGTAGTAAGTATTACCGATCCCGCTACCGCAGGGTCAATCTTCATTTTTTTCAGTACAAAAGGAATCATGGTGGCCGAAGCTGCGGCTGCCAAACTGTTTAATACTATGGCGACAAAAATCACCATGCCTAATGGCAGTGATTGAAACCACAAGCTCACCACGCCAGCTATCACCAAACCCAGCATTAAGCCGTTAAAGGCAGCAATTTTCAGCTCTTTGTTTAACAGCAGCTTAAGGTTGCTTTGTTGTAAGTGGTTTAGTGCAATACCTCGCAGGGCTACAGCTAAGGTTTGGCTACCAGCAATGCCGCCCATGCTGGCCACTACCGGCATTAAAATAGCGAGTGCAACTAATTGCTGCAAAGCGCCTTCAAATAAACCAATCACCCAAGAGGCTAAAAACGCAGTGGCTAAGTTGGTGGTAAGCCAAATTGCGCGCATTTTGGCGGCTGTGGGCACAGGGGTGAACAGATCTTCCTCGTCAGAAGGGGAATCGCTAATGGCAATATCTAAGCTACGTTCTTGCAGCCATTGCACAATGTTAGATAGCGCAATCGCACCAATAATTTTTCCGTCTCTCTGCACCGGATGCCAAGCATGCCCCGGCACAACGTTCAGTGACAAAGCGATATCGGCCAGCATTTGCTGGTGGTCGAATACTTCTATGCTTTGGCCGAGTTCACTGAGCCGAGTATGGTCACTGGCATTGCTGATATCGGTCATGCTGCAGGCACCCTGAAATTGCCCGTTGGCATCCACCAAATAAATGGCGACGTGTTTGTTACTACGAGTGCTTAAACGTTGTTTAATGCGTTCTACCGTAGAATTTGGTCGGGCACGTAAAATGTGGGTATCTACATAGCGGCCAACTTGTTCGTCGTCGTAGCTTAATGCGTCTTGCAGCTGTGCGGCGGTGAGTTCATCTTGTTGTTCAAGATAAATATCCACCATCGACTCTGGAAGAATATCGGCAAATTCAACAATTTCGGTATCACTAACGAAATGCTGTAAATCGTTGAGTTGTTGTTGGCTAAATTGGCTAAGTAGGTGCTTAACCGTTTCATACTGCATTAAGTGCAGTATGTCCCAGTAGCGCTCGGCGCTGCATTGCGGCCAAATGTGTTGGCGGTAACCGTCGGGCAGTGATTCGATAAGGTTAGCTAATATCGCGTTGTCGTATTGGCTAATAAAGCTGAGATCGGCCGGCTGTTGTTCTTGGTCAAGCGCATCCAAAACGCGGCGTAGTGCCGCGTCATGGTGACCATCAAAGGTTTGTTGGTTGGAGCTTGTCTTTGCTTCGCTGGTCATTGTGGCTGTCCTTATTGGTGGTTAGTGATCTATTCCTCGATGCTGCAAATGGGCGGTACCCCTTAGGTATTCACCAAAAAGCTTTTCGAAGGATCGACCAACACATTGTCACCCATGCCTTCACGGCCTAATAACATTAGATAAGTCATATCTTTACGGTTACTTAGTGTTATTTCAATAGGCCAAACATGTTCGCCCAATTGAAATCGAGTTTGAATAACATAACGTTGTTCAACATCGCCATTAGATGACTTTATTTTCCGCGTATCAAATACTGGCGCACTGCAACGGCTCACCTGATCCAAGTTATAAATGTCTGGATGTAAATCAAAGCTAATATGTGGCTTACCGTTTACTTTGGTTCGCTCTAAGTTATCTACATGCAGGGCCGAGGTTTTTGCGCCAGTGTCTACACGCACCTGTAAATCACTAATCCCTAAGTCGGGCAGGTGGCCAGTTTCTAAGTTACCTATGATTAATTTAGCCATTATTATCTTCTTCAGGCTCTGCCGCTGCTGGGGTTTTCTTTTCAACGGCTCTAGTGGGTTGGTGTTCGCCAATGACGACCGCTTTTTGAAATACCATGGCATTAGGAAAAGTGAGCTTAGCGCCATTGTCTGCCAGCAAAATCACGTGGAACAGGGTGATTTCTTCTAAACGCCCTTCAATAGAGTTGTCGCCGTCGAGTATTTTTACTCGGTTACCGACTCGGTAAGGGAAAAAGAAAAATACAATAACACTGGCAGTTACGTTGCTTAAAATAGACCACTGGGCAAATAGCGCGACACCTAATACTGCAAATACAGAAGAGAGAAATATGCCAAAGTCGTTGAAGCCAACATCACTCATCACGCTAACAACCATGACGAATAGCAGCACTAAAACACTACGCAATACCCAGCTGACGTAATGAATCCGTGTTTTGGCGATATTGCGCTCTTCACCGTAGCTAAGCACCACTTGATTAAGTTTGCTTTGAGCAACAAAGAAGGCAGTAAAAGCGACTGCGATCAGGAAAATGGTAGTAATACTCATTGTTTTACCTTGTTCTGTTAAGGGCCGGTCGAAGGGTTAATCGACTCTTGCCAATTTTCTATTTGTTCGGCGACTTCATCTTGCTCTGCGCCAAAAAATGCTAAGTGGTACATGGCGTCACCCTCTTGCACCAAGGGTATGTTCTGCTTACCTATTACTATGCCAGAACGTTTTGCGCGTACTTGATTAATTAACTCGCCAAAAGGGCTGTTAATGTCGGCCATGATGTCACCGGCATCCACCAAATCACCTAGCTGTGCATATTCAGTCACAATACCGCTGGCGGATGCGCGTAACCAAGCACTGCTATAGGCTACGTATGGCGACGCTTTTTTACTGCTGCGGCGCTTTTTAATCATACCTAAATGCGACAGAACTTTTAGTATGCCTTTTACCCCACTTTGTATCGATAGCTCATCAAAGCGTAGTGCTTCACCCGCTTCGTAAAGCAGTATTTTTGTGTCGTTATCTACCGCCGCTTCTCGTAACGAACCATCTCGTAAATCAGCATTTAGCAATACTGGCACGCCAAAAGCTTCCGCCAGTTGTTGGGTTTCTGGGTCTTTCAAGTTGGCTCTAATTTGCGGCAAATTAGAGCGATGAATCGCGCCCGTATGTAAATCAATGCCGTAGTCACAATGCGCCACAATCTCGGTGAGAAATATATGTGCCAGTCGACCGGCTAAAGAGCCTTTTTCTGAGCCTGGAAAGCAGCGATTTAAATCGCGCCTATCGGGCATGTAACGGCTCTGATTTAGCACCCCATAAATATTAACCATCGGCACTGCAATTAAGCAGCCCTTGGTAATTTTAAAGTTAGATGAGCGAGTTAAACGGCGAATAATTTCAATGCCGTTTAGCTCGTCACCATGTACCGCCGCGCTAATAAATACCGTTGGCCCCGCGCGCTTGGCGCGGGTGATATGCACCGGAATAGAAATGTCGGTGTCGGTATAGAGCTTGGCCACCGGAATTTGTAGTTGCTTTTGCTCACCTGGCTTAATCTCTGTTCCAGCAATAATCATGGCTTATCTCTACCCTTTGCCGCGTGTTTTGGTGGCAAAGGGCTTGGCGTTCTTCTCGATAAACTCGAATACCATAGCGGCGACATCTTTACCGGTGGCGCTTTCAATGCCCTCTAAGCCCGGAGAAGAGTTAACCTCCATCACCACTGGGCCGTTATTTGATTGCAATATGTCTACACCACATAGGTTCAAACCCATGGCCTTAGCAGCATTAATCGCAGTGGCGCGTTCTTCTTTGCTTAGGCGCACCAACTGTGCGGCGCCGCCACGGTGTAGGTTGGAACGAAACTCGCCTTCGGCCGCTTGGCGTTTCATGGCTGCCACCACTTTTCCGCCTACCACCAAGCAGCGAATATCGGCCCCACCGGCTTCTTTAATAAACTCTTGCACCAAAATATTAGCTTTTAAGCCCATAAACGCTTCAATCACACTTTCGGCGGCTTTGTTGGTTTCGGCCAATACCACGCCTATGCCTTGAGTGCCTTCTAGCAGTTTGATGACTAACGGAGCTCCGCCAACATTTTTAATCAGATCCTGAATTTTGTCAGGTTTGCTGGCAAAACCGGTACGTGGCAAGCCAATACTTTTGCGAGACAACAACTGTAGTGAACGCAGTTTGTCGCGAGAACGGCTAATTGCTACCGACTCATTGACACAAAAAGTACCCATCATTTCAAATTGGCGCACCACTGCTGTGCCATAAAAGGTAATCGACGAACCAATGCGTGGAATCACCGCATCATATTGCGGCAGTACTTCGCCGTTGTAACGTACCGTAGGCTTGCTACTGGTGATATCCATATAGCAATGCAAGGTGTCAATGATGTCTACTTGGTGTCCACGCGCTTCGCCTGCTTCTTTTAAGCGGCGGGTGGAGTAAAGGTTTTCACCTCGAGATAAAATGGCTACACGCATGATTCGATCCTATTAATTTATGATTAGCTTAAATAAATGGGCTTAGCCATCTTCAGTGACAAATGTTTCATCTTCATTCTCAAGATTATCTACCTGAGATTTAGAGCGACTATTCAAGGTATGAAAACGCCGTCTTGAATAGGCTAGGTCTTTGTATTTAGTCCAAATTTTTTCTAGTTTGGTGTCTGCTTCAAGTTGCTTACTATAGACCAATAAAAAGTGCTGTTCTTGCTGCCCTTCGGGCATCATTTCTCCCGCATCTAGCGCTCTCATTGTTTCGCCATATAAACTGAGCAACTCGGACTCAAGTAGAGTGAAATCACCAGATTTACGAAACCCGTGTTTAAAGCGTTTATCGTCGTAGAAACGTTTGTTGCCAAAGCGAAAATCGATCATCATTGCGGTTACTCCAACTAAGTAGCGAAGCGGCTTTAACAGCCGTGGGTAATTTGGCTGCAAGGTAGAGAATATTTGCTCAAGATGAAAACGAATTGTTTTTATCGTATGAACAAATTTTGTTTGTTAACCTCGAGTTAGCGAGAAAGGGGCTATTGAATGGATGTAAAAGTATTCCGAACGTTTTTGGAGGTGGCCAAAGTTAAGCATTTTGGGCGAGCTTCTGAGAACCTGTATATCACCCAAGCGGCGGTGAGTGCGCGGATTAAACAGCTAGAAAGTTTTTTTGATACTCAATTATTTATTCGAGATCGTAACGCCATAAAACTCACCAGTTCTGGCGAACGTTTAATTGCCTACGCCGAAAACATGGTGCGTACTTTGGAGCAATCTAAAGCCGAATTACTGTTGAGCAAAGCCCACGCTATTCAGCTTGCGTTAGCGGGTACGCCGAATGTGTGGGACGCTTATTTGCAGCATTGTTTATGCGTGATTACTGATACCTTTCAAGGGTATGCGTTTAGCGCCGAGAGTTTAGGCCGTGAGCACATGCATCGAGCGTTGGTAGAACGAACCCTTGATATTGGGGTGGGGCTCGATCAGCTAAAGTCTGATGAATTGGTCTGCAGTAAGGTGGCAGATTTGGAGTTGGTGCTGGTCTCTACTCAGCAGCAGAATCAGCTATCGGCGTTAGCGAAAAGCTATGTGTATGTTGATTGGGGAACACGATTTAGCTCTGAACATGCCTCTCGACACAGCAAAATGCCGCCACCGTTTTTGCGCACCTCTACGGGCCGAATTGCTTTAGATTTTATTCTGGAAAAAGGCGGGGCAAGCTACTTGCCTGCTTCTATGGTTGAACCTTTTATCGACAGCCAGCAATTGTTTAATGTTGAAGAAGCTGAACCTTGGTTACAGCCTGTGTATTTGAGTTACCGTAAAGACTCGGCAGCATTGGACCAGATTAAACAAGTTGAAAAACTGTTGGATAAAACCGAACCTTCTACTGCCTTTATTTTACAGCAGGCGGCTGAGCTACCACCTGCTGATGAAGCCTAACCCACTAGTGGGGCGGCTAATGTAAACTCAATTAAGCTGTCTTTTGGCAGCTCAATGTCGTTGCCTTGGGTGATGATTGATGCACCCACACCTACTTTGGCACCGTTTTTAGCGCCGCTACTGCCATTTACTAAGCCACCAATGGCTGCCGCTCGTGCGGTTTTACCAACTGTGTCGCCTGCGGTATTTGCACCGCTAGAACTAAGTATGTCGGTATGAATGTTCTGCATTTGGTCGTCAATCAATATGCTGGTTAGGGTGATGCTCATGTCAGCTGAGCCGGCAATTCGACCGGCTTTTTTCACTTCACTCAGCTCGCCGTAAACGGTGCTGCCTCGCTTGGCAACGATTGTGTCGCCAGACATTAAGTTAGCCTCTAGTGTGGCAGTAAAACGTTGTCCTGTTTCGTGCTGGCGAGTATTCACGCCTTCGCTCATGCGAATAGTAAGAATAGTGCCTGCTGGTACTTCTACTGGTTCGTTTGAGACTTGAGAGGTAACCGGTTCTTCTGCGACGGGTGCAGGAGTAACGATGTTATTGGTGTCGTTAAAATTAATGCTGGCCACTTGCTCAGTGGGTAATTTAACTTCAATGCCTTGCATGTCTAACACTAATGTTTCGGCATTTTGCGAGACAATGTCGCCTTGCAAAGCGCGGCCGTCTTTTAGCTGAATGTTGGCTGCATGGGCTGTGCTGGAAATCAGGCCTGCAAAGATAAGGGCGTAAACAGAGGTTTTAATGTTCATTAAGTAATACCTGCAATGTGCTCGTTAAGATGGGCACAGTGTAGGCAAACCGTCAGCCGCGAAAAATCCCTCTCGATGCAATGCATTGTTCCAATTTATGAACTAATTAAACTTCGCTTCTAAAAAACGTTGTAGCTTGTCGATAAATATCCTCACCTTGGCTGGCAAGAATTTTCTTGAATGGTAAATGGCATAAATGTAGCCACTCAGTTGCTGCGGCTGGGCGTAAGCTTTTACTAGTTTACCTTGTTGCACTAACTCTTTAGACAACATATGCGGGACCAAGGCGATGCCTTTATCTTGCAAGCATAAATCTAAACCCAGTTCGGGATTTTGCACACTAAAGAAGGGGGAAATAGCTTGCTGAACAATCTCGCCTTGGTAGTCAAAACGCCAAAAGTGAACCGGTGATTGAGATACAGAATTGAAGATAATCTGATGTTTTTCTACATCGCTGGGTTGCTGGAGTAAACCATGTTTAGCGATATAGGCAGGGCTTGCATAGTAATCGTATTCAACAATGGATACACGACGGGCAATCAGCGAAGAATCTTTGGGTTCGTCAACATGAAACATAATGTCGTAGCGGGTGGTGGTTTGATCTTCTTGGCGTCCTTCGCTGCTAAACGCTTCAAATTTTAACTCGGGATAGTCGTTAATCATCTCTATTACCACTGGCCAAAAAACACGTAACAGGGTATTGGGGATAAAGATGCTTAAGGTACCGCTGGGTTCGTCGTTTTGCTGCTGGGTATCTTGCTCTAAACGCTTAGCTTGCTCGATTAAACTCTGGCAACCTTGCAGATAGTTTTCACCCACTTCGGTAAGGCTTAACTTGCGGGTAGTACGGGCCAGCAGTTGCACACCAAGGTGTTTCTCTAGGTTGGTGATGCGTCGACTAATGGTTGATTTTGGAATGTCTGTTGCGTCAGCCGCTTTGGTAAAACTACCGTGTTTAGCTAACTGAACAAATAGATCCATATCTTCTAAATTCACCTGGCGATCCTTGCAAGCTTGATTTGTTCCATTATATGCAACAAAGGGTTTTGATGTCGTGGATTTTTCTCATTGTTCACAAATCCTACACTGGCTGCAGTTTAATGAGTTTATCGAATTGAGGTGTATATGTTATCTAGTGTATTGATTGGTGCAGGCTTGGCGGTGGCGATGTATTACGCCTTCATTATTTTTATGGAATTAGGCGACTTTGGCCAATGGGTGGTGAAGTCTACGCGGAAAAAAACGATGCGGGCCTGGCACAAGCGTAAAACCTTGAGTCGCAATACCTTAATCAGCTTGGCTGTTGCTTGGTTAGGGTGGCTGTTGCTGGCTAGTCACATTTCATTGTTAATGATGCTGGTGGTGAGTGCCATTATCTTAGTGATGTATTTCTCTGGGGCGATTAATCCAGACATTATGATGCGCGCTCGCCAAGAAAATGCGGTATTTTTAAGCCCTGAGCAAGCTGCACAGTTTTATCGTGATGATGAAAGTGTAATTGTTTATGAGCATAACGGACAAGCACGTGCTCATTCAGATAAGCAGCTGGTGCGTCCGCATGTGGTTGGTGACCAAAAACATGGTCAGTCTAATGTTGTTATGACCTATTGTGGTTTAACAAATTTGGGCATGGCGGTAGTGCCAGAGATTAATGGCCAAGCTTTATCGCTACGCCCGGTGCTGCAGTTAGAAAACAATTTGGTAATGGCTGATGCCAATACCGACCAACCCGTACAGCAGCTTTGGGCTCGCAGAGAATGCGATATTAATGCTGGGATTGACGGCGAAATGCAGCAAGTGGCAACGTTTAGAATGCCCTTTGCTAAGTTTAAACAGGCTTACCCAGAAGGCTTGGTATTTGTGAACGACTACCAAGAAAAAGGCATGCGAGTGACCTTTTGGGAAAACCCAGCGGTATTTTTATACGACCGAATGATTGAGCTTATTTTTGGTCTAGCGATTAATGCTCAACACAACTTAGACAAACCGGTTTTTCCTACTATTAAGCATGTTGATAAACGCTTACCTAGCAAGCGTTTGGTATGGGCTTTTAATGTGGGGGAACACTACATTGCCTACACCGAAGAGTTTGTTGTAAGCCAAGGTGGTGTGGTTAACCTGGTGGTTGATGGGCAAAGCATTGTGGTGAACTATGACCAAGAGATGCAAAGTTTAGGGGTGTTTTACAACCCCAGCAAACAGCCCGTTAAACAACTCGATTTTGCCGGCTATTTAGAAAATGGTAAGCAGTTGCAGCGTGTTGAAACGCTAAAAGCAGGGATCTTTTGGATTGTATGGGCAAACTTCTTTCCTCAAACCGAGCTAAACCCCACTAAATAGTGAAGACATTGATCGCTAGGTGGCAATGTAATAAAGGTCAAAGTGCTTTCTTTGACCTTTTTCTCAGTGGCAATGGGCGTTTTATTGGCAATGCTAATAATTTGTCGCTTATTGGTCAGCAAGGCTGCGCATCACTGACTAATTGCGCTACAGTACAATCACGAGTTAATTCGTTGTAACCCTGAGATTTATTACAAGGAATGTTTTAATGTTTAGTTTTTTTGAGCGGCTTACGGTCGCTTTCCCAAAACAAGAGCCTGAGCAACCCCCTAAAGGTTTATACCAGTTTTGTATGCACTATTGCGCAGGTATGGGCAAACCACTGTTAGTGATGTCTGTTGTCTCGGCGTTAATTGCTATTTGCGAAGTCGCCTTATTTGGCTTTATGGGCCAGTTAGTTGATTGGCTGGGCACTAAAGATCCTGCCACCTTCTTAACTGAAGAAGCCAGTAGCTTGTGGTTAATGGGGATTACCTTATTAATTATTATGCCGCTGCTGATTTTGTTGGATTCTTTAGTGATTCATCAGGCCTTGTTGGGCAATTTCCCAATGGCTATTCGCTGGTCAGCTCACCGTTACTTATTGCGTCAAAGCGTGAGCTTTTTTGCTAACGACTTTGCTGGTCGAGTTGCTACTAAAGTGATGCAAACGTCTTTGGCTGTGCGTGAAACCGTAATGAAGCTGTTAGACCTGATGGTTTACATCTTAGTGTACTTTTTCTCAATGCTGGTGCTGGTCGCACAAGCCGATATTAGGCTTATTTGGCCAATGCTGTTGTGGTTGTTGGCCTATATTGCGATTCAATTGGTGTTTGTACCAAGGCTTAAGCGGATCTCTACTGAACAGGCCAATGCCCGCTCCTTAATGAGTGGTCGTATCGTTGATAGCTACACGAACATTGCTACGGTAAAACTGTTCTCGCATAGCCAGCGTGAAGCGGATTATGCTCAAGAGGGCATGAATGGCTTCTTGGTTACTGTTCACAAGCAAATGCGTTTGGTGACAGGGCTTAACTTTTCGGTGCAGTTATCTAACTATTTACTGACCTTTGGTATCTCGGCTTTATCTATTTATTTATGGACCTTAGGCGACGTATCGGTAGGCGCGATTGCAGTGGCGATTGCTTTGGTCTTGCGCCTTAACGGTATGGCGCAGTGGATCATGTGGGAAATCAGTTCACTGTTCGAAAATATTGGTACGGTAGCCGATGGCATGACCACCTTAACCACCGAACAAACCATTACCGATAAAGCGGATGCTAAACCGATTAAAGTGACAGAAAGCCGTATTCATTATCAAGATATTCGCTTCCACTATGGTGAAGAGAGTGGCGTGATTGATAAGCTGAATTTGAGCATTAAAGCCGGTGAGAAAATTGGTTTAGTAGGGCGCTCTGGCGCGGGTAAAACCACCCTTGTAAATTTACTACTGCGTTTTCATGATGTAGAGGGCGGCGCTATTTTGATCGACGATCAAAACATTAGCGAAGTGACCCAAGACAGCTTACGCGCCCAAATCGGCATGGTGACGCAAGATACTTCGCTGCTGCATCGCTCGGTGCGCGACAATATTTTGTATGGGCGACCTGATGCTAGCGAAGAGCAAATGATTACCGCTGCCAAACAGGCCAAGGCGCATGAATTTATTTTAAGTTTGACTGATCAAGATGGTCGTACTGGCTACGATGCACACGTAGGTGAGCGTGGAGTTAAGCTCTCGGGCGGACAGCGCCAGCGAATTGCGATTACCCGTGTTTTGCTTAAAGACGCGCCTATTTTGGTATTAGACGAAGCTACCTCTGCGTTGGATTCAGAAGTGGAAGCGGCGATTCAAACCAGTTTGAATCATTTGATGGAAGGCAAAACCGTGATAGCGATTGCCCACCGTTTATCTACCATTGCCGCGATGGATCGCTTAATTGTGCTCGACCAAGGTGAAATTGTTGAGCAAGGTACTCATGCTGAGTTAATTCAAGGTGATGGTATCTACAGCCAATTATGGTCACATCAAACGGGTGGCTTCTTGGGAGAGTAAGTTGCTTAGAGAATAAGCGAGGCCAGCCAGTGAGCTGGCCTTTTTTATTGCCTAATGTGTCGCTGTTTAAAACGCGGTGTTTTAGGGAGCTCTAAGCGAAGCAGTAATGATTGGTTTTGAGCCGATGTTTGTTCTACTAATTGAGCGGTGACTTTTAAGCTACTGGCTAGCTGATTGAGTTGGCTGGTGGCGGTAATTACTGCCCGGCTGGTGGGGGCCAGCACCGTAAAATAAATGGCCACTAAAGCCACGATAATAATCACTACTAAGGCCGCCAAGATAATCACTACCCAACGCTGAATATTGCCAGATAGTTCATCGGCCAGTTTAATCACCGGCTTGGTGCTTTGGCTCACCGTATTGGGCAGTTGTTTTAAGCTGGTATCTAGTTGAGTGCTGAGCTGTTCAACGGCTAAAAACGCCCGTTCAAACTGTTGCTGTTGTTGCTCGCTCATCTCTGGGTTTGCCGCTAATTGGTCGATGCTAGCAGCAATGTCGCTAAGTGCTTGCGATGCTTGCAGAGCTGCTTGCTCTATACCCACTACTTCTACATTTAACTGCATGTTTAGTTGGGGAGGGGCGAGTTTTGCTGCTTCGGTGTCGTTGTCAGCTGCGCTGAGGGGGAGAATGAAACTTAAACCAATAAACAGCATTGCAGTTTTGATCACAGCTAACACTTTGTGTCCTTACCAAAAGAATCGCCACAGAGTATTTAAATGTAACAGTAGTATTAATTAAGTGATAGTTAAGCGCGCTTATTTGAGTTAGCGCTAGAGCCTGACTACGCTTTAAAGATACTTAGCAATAGTAGGTACTTATGGGTAAGGTTAGTGATATTAGCGCTTATTATGGAATGGTGATTCATCGTAATTTTGTGCCCTTGTTTGCTGACGACCGTTATGCCCAAATGTTTGGATACGAATCCGCTGAGCAAATACTGGCGCTACCTTCACTGCTCGAACTGATTGCTGAAGACGATCAGCAAGAGGCGATTAATGCCTATGAATCGGTTATCAGTGGCAAAGCTAGACCAAAAATCCGCGTCTTTGAAAACACCAAAAAAAATGGGGAGCAGTTTTCGGTGCTCACCATTGACCATGTTACCGAGTGGCAAGGCCAACCCGCTTTGCAAATTACTTTGGTGGATTTTTCTCAGCAGATAGAAGCCGAGAAGAAGTTACATGCTAGTGAACAACGTTATCGTTTGTTACTAGAGTCGTCGCTACAAGGCATTGTGGTACATCGTTTTTTTGAGCCGCTGTATTGTAATCAAGCAATGGCAAATATTTTGGGTTACGACAGCCCGGAAGCGGTGCTCAAGCTAAGTAGCTTGCTGTCGTTAATCCCCGAAGAAAACCAACAAAAAGCGATTCAGCTACATGAGCAATTGATTCAAGGCCGAGTCGAAACTAACAGTGTAGTGACTGAAAATGTCCGTCGAGACGGTACCTCTGCTTGGATACACATCAGTGAGGCGGTAGTCAGTTGGAATGGTAAACCTGCGGTGCAGTCGGTAATGATGGATGTAACACAACAACATCAAGATCAGCGCCGTTTGGAGTTTCAGGCTAATCATGATTCCCTCACTGGTTTAATGAATCGTCGCTCAATGAGTAAAACCTTGATTGAGGAATATGCAGTGAGCAAACGCTCCCTTCAACCGTTATGTTGTATATTGCTCGATATTGATAACTTCAAGCAAATCAACGACCAGTATGGTCATTCGGCGGGTGACGAAGCACTGCGGATTTTTGCCATCGAAAGCCTAAAAGTATTACGCAACGGAGACTATCTAAGTCGCTGGGGCGGCGAAGAATTTTTATTGTTGCTACCTAATACCTTACAAGAGCAAGCGTTGATTATTGCCAATCGAGTACGCGAGCATTTAGCGAGTTTTAAGGTGGAAGCTGAGGCTAGCGTGAAGTTTTCGGCAACCGTAAGCATGGGCTTAGCCATGCTTACGGTTTACGATGTGAGCCCAGAGGCGTTAGTTGCGCGAGCAGATAGTGCCTTATATCTTGCTAAAGAAAAAGGCAAAAACCGCGTGGAATTGGCTCCGCAGGTTTATGAGTTATAAGGCTCAAGCAAGTATGCGATTAGCCTGCAGGTTTATCAGTTATTGGGCTTAAGAAAAAATGTGATTAGCCCACAGGGTTAAGCCACTGGTGACACTACCAAAGTTATCACCACTCACTAACGGCGCTTGATAGCGTTGTGCCAAAAAGTTTTTAATCATCGGTGAGTTAGCACTACCACCGGTTAAAAATATCGCATCGGGTTGGCAAGCAGCTTGGGTAATAACATCATCACTTAACATGGCGATGCTGTTAAGTAAGCGCTCGGCCGCTTGTTGATAAGCTGTTTGCTCAACCGTTACTTCGAGCTGTTCTGCTAAATAACTAAGATCCACTACGCTTTGTTCACTGCTGCTTAAGGCTATTTTGGCTTGTTCTGCAGATGCACTCATTTGGTAGGTTAATCGCTCATCGCTGAGGCGCAGTAAACCTTTAAGGGGCGATAATTGCGGCTCTTTGAGTAAGCGTTGTAATAACAAGCGGGTATCTTTCTCATAAAAGCGAGTTTGCGCTGGAAAATCGTTAATAGCGGCGGCATCCCAAAACGGTTTAATAGGCATGGGTTGGCCACTGGCCAAGTGAAGTTTTGCACCAAGGCTTGGCATTAAGGTTTCAAAGTTGAGGGCAATATCAAAGTCATTACCACCAATTCGCTCGCCGTTGTAACCCAGTACTAGATTGTTATGATCGCGAGTAGCGAGATAATCGGGTCCCATTACTAACATTGATACGTCACTGGTACCGCCACCAATATCAATCACTAGTACGCGTTTTTCTTCGCTTAACTGTTGCTGATAGCTAAGTCCGGCCGCCATGGGTTCGAACAAAAACTCAACTTGCTTAAAACCGGCAAAGCTGGCGGCATTGTTTAAAATAGAAATGGCTTGTTGATTACTCAGATCGCTGTTCAAACCTTGGAAGTTAACCGGACGGCCAATCACCACTTTTTCTAGCTCAGCTTGGCCGGTTTGTTTTACCTGCTCAGCAATGTGCCACATCATAGCGGCGGCAATGTCTTCAAACTGCTGCTGTTGACGTTCGCGAATACCACTTGCGCCTAAAAATGATTTGGGCGAGCGCACGTAATAACAATCGGCGGGGTCGATAAGATATTCTTTAAGTGCTTGTTGGCCAAAGCTTAAATGCTCATCGTAACCATCTAACTTAAGTTCTTTGATTGAACGTAAGCTGGCGCTTAATTGGTTTACGCGGGCTTGTTTGTAACGCTCGGCTTTGCCTTGCTGCTCTAGTTGCTGATAGAGCCAGCCACAAATCATTTCTGATTGGGGGGCAAATAAGGTTGAGGACATGTAGTTACCGTGTTCGGGTAACGCCACCAACTGTGCTTGTTGGTCCTGCATGATGCCTACGGCACAGTTAGATGTTCCAAAGTCGAAACCAGCGATAGATTGACTCAAGGTAGGCGCCTCGTACTGACAAAAAGGCCGCGCAGGGTAGCAAATTTACTGTTGCGGGTACAGCAGCCTAAGCGGCTTTATTGTAGCCGTTTATAAGGCGAGATCTGCATCGACCAGCGTGAGCAGGTAGTTTTCTTTGCTATTGCTACTTATCGTATGTTGCCAGTCTTGGTCTGTGACTTGTTGGTATACCGTGCGCATACCGTCGCCTAAATCAGCTTGAATAGTGAGTTGCTCAAAGCTAGCTGAAGGCGGGTTAGTAGCATTAGCAATATCAACAAACTCTAGCAAGCTGCGGCGTTCGCCGGGGGCGATAGTGCCGCTAAAAGGGCTAGCGCCAAGAGTCATAACTTGCTGATTAAGCGTAATGCTGAGGCTGAAGGGGTAATTACTCAGGTTTTCGATGGAGTAACTACTGTGCAGCGTGTAGTTTTGGTCGGTTAGTGGTTTGTCGCTATTGCAGGCAGTAACACCCAGCAATACTGCTAGCCAAACAATGTTGTTTTTAACGCTAAACATTTAACAGTGCTTCGTATGGTTCAAGACTCGCGGAATATACCTTAAATATGTTTTTTGTCAATTTGATTTATCTCCCTTTTTCCGTGGCATGTTGATGGGCTTTTGATTTAAAAATAGACTATTCCCGGTAACGCTGAGGCGCGGAAAAAGGTAGAATCTATGCTGCTTAATCAAGCTATTGATAAAAATGGAATTTATTTAGTCATGTTGTTGCAACAAGTTTTAGACGTTATCGAGTTTACAGATAGTGACCAGTTGAGTTCGGCCATTGAGCAATTTAACCATCACGGAGTGCTGCGCAGTGATTTATTGCCTTTTATGAGTGTCGTGTTTGAAAAAGCACCAGAGCAACTGGCCAAAAAGCTCAGTGCGGTAGGGTTTAACGGCGACATTCAAGTTGCTCAAGTAGACAACAAGCTCGGCGAGGCAAACTTTTTAGTATTCGACAGCTTACGTTTTGGTTTGTCGACTGCATTAGAGTGGAGCGAAGCCTGCTAGTATGCCTAAGCACTCAGGTGAGTGGCAGAGGTTCCTTGGTTGTTAGCTCAGCAAGCAAGCTGCTAATGCTTTGAGCCTTTCTCCAGTTCCAGTTTTTAGGTAGAGCCACCTTAGGGTGCTGACTTAGTTCAATGGCTAGTTGGCTATTGGAGGTCGCGCTGGCCATGGCAAGTGTATCTAATAATTCAATGTCATGGGTTTTAACGCTGTGATGTAAGTAGTGCGCTTGTAAACCCCAACCACAGTCCCACGCCAATAGTTCCATTTTACTCAGGGCAAAAATGTCTCTGATTACATTGCCCTGTATTATCGGCCAACCCTTAAAACTCAAAATGCCGTGTTGCTCGCTGAGCTGAGGATTTAGGCGGCAGTCTTGCCAAGCTTTTCCGGCAAAAATGAACTGTTCTTGTGGAACATCGAGCGGGTCAAATTGAATATTCAGAATATCTTGTTGAATAAGGTCTAGTTGGGCGTCCACCATCACCCAGCGCTGTTGTGATTGGTGCCAGTATTCGCATATCCAGTGGTCTTCAAATTGGTAGATACCTAGGTAACGCGCAAAGCCGCAACGAGCCCGCGCGGCGATCCCTTGGCTGCGTAGCAGGCTTACCAGCAGTAAACTAAAATCTCGGCAATTTCCCATCATTCGCTGCCGTGGTGCTTTAGGCTGAAGTGCTGGCTTGCTGCTATGACTTAACCAGCGAAGCTTTTGTTCCACGTTCCGTGTTTGCAATTCGTCTAAGCGGGTTTGAAAAGGCATGGTTAGCTGATAGTGCTCAAGCCAGTAGGGGTGAATCAAGTTTTGTTGAACTATGGTTACTAAGCGTTGAATATCAGAGCCGCAATCTTTAGCTCGCGCTAGGTAATGCTTAGGATCGCTGATTGCGCTATGGCTGGTGTAGTAAACAGTGGGCAGATTCATGGATAGATCCCGTTTATAGCGAAGCTTGAATGGGCAAATAGATGTCGGTGTTTAAGGCGTCTGGCTGAAGGTTTTGTGGTTGCTGATCTAGATAAAACTCTAAACACACACTGTCGCGCAACTGGTAGTTGGCTAGAGGCAGCCAATGCAATAACAACACTTGGTAGCTACTCAAAATGTGCTGGTAAGCGCCATGGTGCCTTAATTTTGCATAGGTGCCTGCGGGTAACTGCTGCTGTTGTAAACCTAGCTCTACCAATAAATTCGCTGGCAGAGTGTTGCTTTGGCTTAAGCAAGCGTCAAAGCGAATTTGCTCAGAGTGAGTCACGCTAGGGTCATCGTGAGGCAAACCAATTAACTGGCTATCCTCAATTGCGAGGCCGAGTTGCTCACAGCGCTGAAATAGACCTTGGCAAGCTAGCGGAGCAGCCTCTAAGTAACGGCCACTGGTGCGATAACTGAGCACTGACATGGCAGGGAGTTTTACCACTTCTACCTCAGCAGCCGATAAGGGGGTATGGGAAGAAAGTATTGGCTGCTCTGATTGCGTTGTCACACTGCTCTTTTGTTGCCTTGCCTGATTTGGGCTTTGCGCAAACTGCAATTTAAAGGCTTTGTTATAGGATGATTGGTTTTGATAACCACTGCGGTAAGCTATTTCACTTAGAGCTAAATCGGTGTATTGCAGGTGCTTAATGGAGCGCTCAAGCAATAAGCGTTTTCGATAGGCATAAATGCTCTCGCCAACATAAGCTTGGAATAAACGACAAAAATGAAAGGCTGAGAAACCAGCGAGTGACGCAAGCGTAGCGATATCTAGCGCTTGGTCTAGAGTACTTTCGATATGCAGCTTTACTTGGCGAATGCGCTCACTTTGGCTTGTCATTTTTTGCTCAAGTCATTGATTTGAGATCAGTTTAGCCAGATTCAGACCAAGATTCTTTTCCATTCTTGCGCAATATAGAGATTTTGTCGCAGGGCTATAAATACAGTCGCATTAGTCGCTATTTAAGGCTAGCGCTAGCCAGTTATGCCGCATACACTTGGCGTTTTAGTCGTAAATATTAATGTCTTGATGAAAACACAAACTAAAGCCTATGCCTTTGGCATTTCAGCGGTGCTGATGTGGTCTACCGTAGCCACCGCATTCAAACTTGCGCTGCAATGGCTTACTCCAATTCAATTGGTGTTATTGGCTTCTATTAGCTCTATTTTATTGCTGACTGGCGTATTGCTATGGCAGCGAAAACTACCTTTGGCTTGGGTTTACGCTAAACAGCGGCCGGGCTTTTTTCTGTTGGTAGGAGCCATAAATCCTTTTCTTTATTATCTGGTGTTGTTCAAAGCTTACGACTTACTACCCGCCCAGCAGGCGCAATCACTGAATTACACTTGGGCAATAACCCTGGCCTTATTGGCGGTGCCTTTTTTAAAACAGCAATTACGAAAACAAGATGTAATCGCCATGGCCTTAGGGTATTTGGGCGTACTGGTGATAGCCACGCGAGGAGACATACTCGCCATGCAGTTTGATAGTGTTCCGGGGGTATTACTGGCACTGTTTAGCACCTTATTGTGGGCCGGTTATTGGATCATTAATACTCGAAATAGCGGGGATCCTGTAGCCAGTTTACTGGTAGCCTTTTGTTTTAGTTTGCCAATGGTGTTGCTGTATTGCTGGTGGAGTGATGGGCTACCCACTTGGAATGCCAAAGCCTGGCTGGGGGCCGTATATGTTGGGTTATTTGAAATGGGCATTGCTTTTGTTTGCTGGGTGCTTGCGCTTAAATTTACTCATAACACCGCTCGTATAAGTAACCTGATTTTTATCTCGCCATTTTTGTCCTTGTTTTTTATTGCCTATTTTCTAGGTGAACAGATTGAACCGGCCACTTACATAGGATTGTTGTTAATAATTAGTGGCTTATTGATTCAGCAATGGCGTGGTAAAACCAAGCCCTTAAACGCTGATAAATAGTTGCGTATTTTGTTATTTATTTAAGCTGAGAAAAGCGCCACAAGTTTTGATCTTAGCGCTATTGCCGGTGGATGCATCTGTGTATGCTAAAGCTCAACATTGAGCGATGATCTAGGTGTAATGACTAAACAAACCATAAGCCAACAAGCGCTGATTGATATAGCCAATCAGCTACTTCGCGAACACGAAGACTACATTCCCGGCATTGAAGTGCGCGACATTTCCCAACATGGGGATGTGCTTACTTTTAAAGGCGAAGCCTTTTTAGACGATGACTTACTGCCTACCACAAATAGCCCAAAGGCCTTTAATTTGTATAAGTGGTTATGTCACCGCTTATCCGAGCAATATACTCTTAGCGAGTAAGTCTTTAGCTAGTGCTTAGCGCATAAACTATCGCTTGATAGGGCGCTAAGCGTAGTGCTTCTAAATCACTGACCAATTCATCATTCTGCTGAAGGTTATTTAGCACCACTTTTTCCACCGACAAATTCAATCTAATCTGTTGCTCTTGCTCACTCACATTCGCCACTACTAACAAGCGTTGTTGCTGATGCTGCCGCACATAAGTAAATACCTGTGGGTGTTCTGCTAATAGCAGTGCAAAATCACCGTAGATGAGCGTGTCTGAATATTCCGCTGACTTGCGTAAAGCAATGAGTTGCTGATAGTGGTAAAACACCGAATCCTTTCTATCTAGCGCATTCGCCACGTTGATATCAGAATAGTTAGGGTTAAGTGCTAACCAAGGTTTGCCCTGAGTAAATCCTGCGTTGACACTATTGTCCCACTGCATAGGCGTACGAGCGTTGTCTCTGGCGCTGGTATATACACCCTGCATAAACTGTTGGTGGCTGAGACTTTGTTGTTCTAGCACTTTTTCTTGGTAACTATTTTTTATCTCAATGTCATCGTAGTCATCTAGGTCTTCAAACCGTACATTGGTCATGGCAATCTCTTCACCCTGGTAAATATAGGGCGTGCCTTGCATCCCGTGCAGTAAAGTGGCTAACAACTTAGCGCTGCGCTCTCGGTATTGGCCGTCGTTACCCCATCGGCTAACAATGCGCGGTAAGTCGTGGTTGTTCCAGAAAAGCGCATTCCAACCATCGCCATCAAAACAGGTTTGCCATTTACTCATCACCGCTTTTAATTCAATAAGGTCAAAGGGCTGAACTTGCCATTTACCATGTATTGGGTGCCAATCTATCGAGGCATGTTCAAACTGAAAAACCATCGACAATTCTTGTCGTTGGGGGTTGGAATACAACTTGGCTATTTCTGGGGTGGCGCCCCAGGTTTCACCCACCGTAACGAGTGGTTTGTTGGCAAAACAAGCTTGATGCATTTGCTGCAGAAGTGGATGTAAGCGTGGGCCGTTTTCAGTAATGCCTTGGTCAATTTGTTTGCCAATTAGATCGATGACATCTAAGCGAAACCCAGCAACACCTTGCTCTACCCACCAAGAAATCATTTGCTGTATCTCTGTCGCTACCTTGGGGTTTTCCCAGTTTAGGTCTGGTTGGGCATCGGCAAATAAGTGAAAGTAGTATTGTTTAGTGGTGTTGTCGAACTGCCAAGCGGGGCCGCTAAATATTGAACGAATTTGGTTAGGTTGATCTCGCCAAATGTAATAATCACGATAAGGATTATCGCGGCTTTGTTTGGCTTGCTGAAACCACTGGTGCTGATCAGAGGTATGGTTCAATACCAGATCCATCATGATGCCAATATTATGTTGCTTGGCTGTGTGAATCAGCGTTTGCATGTCGGCCATGCCGCCAAAGCGTGGATCAATGGCTTGGTAGTCGGCAATATCGTAGCCGTTGTCTTTCATTGGCGAAAGGTAAACTGGAGACAGCCAAATTAAATCAATTCCGAGTTTTTCTAAGTAGGGGAGCTTACTGATTATTCCGCGAAGATCGCCGTTGCCATCACCGCTACTATCACAAAAACTACGCGGGTAAATTTGATAAACAACTGCTGAATGCCACCACTGCTTTTCCATTAGATATTCCAACAAACTTGGCTGTAAAGTGCCATTGTAAAGCTTTGTTGTACTTAGACATAGAGAAGAGCAGATAGAAATTAAAATGAAAAAACATAATTAACTATGGGTAAAAACACTTGATTAAGTGTTAAATATGGAAATTATTTACAGTTAAATAAGTTGCTTATCTTACTAATGTTACAAAATATCAGAATAATTGTTTGAAGTTTGATCGCTGTCAAACATCATCTATCGTATTGGTTTTTATTTGTGACTGATTGCTCAATAAATAAGCCGCCCTGCCCTTTGATTGAAAAATGAGCGTAGATTAGTTTTTGAGGTAAATTGACTACGGATAGTTAAGGTTAAGTTTTACTTGTGGTTCTCTCCAACAGTTGGTCTACCGCCTCACCGTAAAAAACACCATAGAGTGGCGGTGATGTATGTCTAAAGAGACGCTCAACGATTACATGGGAAAGTAACAATGAGAAAATTTAGCAAACTCGCCACTAGCGCTCTGCTAGCTGGTGCGGCGCTGGGCTATGCGTCCACCGCCATGGCGGCACCAAGAACCGCCTTTGTACACCTCTTCGAATGGAGTTGGGAAGATGTAGCACAAGAGTGTGAAACCTTCCTTGGCCCTAAAGGCTTCGCCGCTGTGCAAGTCTCTCCACCTAACAAGGTCATCGGCGGTAACGCCTGGTGGACCCGCTACCAACCAGTGAGTTATGCCTTTGAAAGCCGCAGCGGTAATCGCGGTCAATTTCAAGACATGGTGCAGCGTTGTAAAAACGTTGGAGTAGATATTTATGTAGACGCAGTGATTAACCACATGGCGGCCTACGACAGAAACTTCTCTGAAGTGCCTTACGGGCCGAATGATTTTAACTCTTGTACTAGCGATATTGACTACGGCAATCGCTGGCAAGTGCAAAACTGTGATTTAGTGGGTTTGAATGACCTGAAAACTAGCTCTGATTATGTTCGTCAGAAAATTGCAGACTACATGAATGACGCCATCGGTATGGGCGTTGCCGGTTTTAGGATCGACGCTGCTAAACATATTCCAGCCGGTGATATTGATGCCATTAAAGGCAAGCTAAACGGCAATCCTTATATCTTCCAAGAAGTGATTGGTGCTGGCGGCGAGCCGGTTCGTCCTACTGAATATACTTACATTGGTGATGTAACAGAATTTGCTTATGCTCGAGCGATTGGCCCAGCCTTTCGTGATAGCAACATTGCGTGGCTAAGAGACGTGAGTAACCAAATGGAGCTATCGAGTTCTGATGCGGTTACTTTTGTTACTAACCATGATGAAGAGCGTCATAATCCTAATGGCCCTATTTGGCATGGTGTACAAGGTGACGGTTATTTCTTAGCCAATGTGTTCACCTTAGCTTACCCTTATGGTTATCCAAAAATCATGTCGGGTTACTACTTTAACGGCGACTTTGATGCAGGCCCTCCAGGCAGTGGTGTACACACAGGTAACGCTTGTGGATTTAATGGCGGCAACTGGGTATGTGAGCATAAGTGGCGCGGCATTGCCAACATGGTGGCCTTCCGTAACCATACTGCTGGCGAGTGGCGAATCACCAACTGGTGGCAAGGTGGTAACGATCAAATCGCCTTTGGTCGTGGTGGTTTAGGCTTTGTTGTGATTAACAAACGTTATGGTAGCAACATTAACCAAAGCTTTGATACAGGCATGCCTGATGGCCAATACTGTAATATTATTGAGGCTGATTTTGATGAAAGCACCGGCCAATGTAATCAAGCAGCAGGCTCAAGTGGCCAAGCAACCATTACCGTAAGCGGCGGACAAGCTAACTTTACTGTAGGCGGTGATAGCGCGGCAGCTATCCACGTTGGTGCTAAAATTGGTGACGTATGTACTGGAGCAGATTGCCCATGTACCTCTAACTGTAACACCGATCCTAAGCCTGCTACTCCAGTAGCGGCTACATCAATTTGTACTTCTGAAAGCCTATCAACGCTTTATTACTGGGGCGCTCAACCTGCAGGAAGCCTAAGCGATGCAAGCTGGCCTGGTGTGGCAATGCAAACTAATGGTGACTTCAAGTGTCATGACTTGGGTGTAGAGCTTACTAGCGTTAACGCTATCTTTAGTAACAGTGGTGCAAATAAAACAGCAGACTTAAGTGTTGCTGGAGCTGGTTGCTATAAAGGCGGCGCGTGGAGCACTTTAGAGGCCTGTGGCTTTGAAATTACCGGTGGTGTAATCCCTGGTCCTGTTGGTGGCACTGAAGTGTGTTACGACAACCAAGCTGGCTTTAACAATCCAACGCTTTACTACTGGTCTGTTAGTGCAGAAACAGCGGTAGCTAATGCGCAGTGGCCTGGTGTAGCTATGGTGCAAAAAGACGGTTACTACTGTCATGACTTTGGAACCAAGCTAAGTAGCCTAAACATTATCTTTAATGATAGTGGTGCTAACCAAACCGGCGACTTAAATACTACTGGCGATAGTTTGTGTTATGCAGCGGGCAGCTGGGTAGCGTCAACTAACTGTGTAGGCGGAACTAATCCAGATAATGGCGGTGATGAAGTATGGTTCTTCCGTGGAACCGCCAATGCTTGGGGAAAAGCGCAGTTAGATTACGACAGCACGAGTGGCTTGTACTATACGGTTCAAAGCTTTAGTGGCGAAGAAGCACCAGCGCGCTTTAAAATTGATAACGGCAATTGGACAGAGGCTTACCCTACTGCCGATTACCAAGTATCAGACAACACCACTTACCGCATTAACTTTAATAGTGCCAGCAAGGCTATTACGGTAAACGCACAATAAGCATTTTTATGCGTCTCAGCTTTTGCCCGGTTTAATACCGGGCTTTTTTATAGCTGCAAGTTAAGCTTGGTTGGCTAACCAAGTTTTGTACCCACCGCTAAGGTTTTTGGCGGTAAAACCGTTATTAACCAGTTGACGATACGCCACGTTACCGCGTAAACCTACCATGCAATAAATCAATATTTCTTTATCTTTTGGCAGCTCGTTAATACGCTCGCGAAGCTGATCCACTGGAATGTTTATCGCGCCAGGAATCACACCCAGTTTGTCTAATTCGCTAGGGTTGCGCACATCTAGTATTAGCTGTTGTGAAGTGGCTTGGTTGAGCTCTTCACTGTGGCACAGGCGAGTATCCCCTTTAATGCTATTTGCCGCTACAAAACCTGCTTGGTTGACTACGTCTTTTGCGCTGCCAAAGGGTGGGGCATAGGTAAGTTCTAAATCTTGTAAATCAAATATACTTAAGCCCGCGCGCTGAGCTACGGCAATAACATCAATGCGTTTGTCTATGCCGTCTTTGCCTACCGCTTGGGCACCATAAATTGCCCCAGTTTTTGGGTGGAATAGTAACTTGAGGTTAATGGGGTGAGCGCCAGGGTAGTAGCCAGCATGACTGGCTGCATGCACGTACACTTTGTCGTAGTCTAGCCCTTTACGTTGCAAGGTTTTTTCATTTAAACCTGTAGAGGCCACGGCTACATCGAATATCTTACAAATAGCGGTGCCTTGGCTGCGTTTATAGTGTTCGCCCGCACCAAAGATATTGTTGGCTACCATTCTACCTTGGCGGTTGGCTGGCCCAGCTAAGGGAATCAGTGCTGCATCACCGGTAACAAACTCGGGGTCTTCAATGGCGTCGCCTACGGCAAAAATGTCTGGATCTGAGGTTTGCAGCTGGCTATTAACTTTTATGCCGCCTAATTCACCTATCTCAAGCTGCGCTTGTTTGGCCAAGCTCGTTTCAGGTTTAACGCCAATCGCCATAATCAACAACTCGGTTTCCAGTAATTCACCGTTACTAAGTCGCAGTTCTAAGCCGTGTTCGTCTATGGCTGCGAGTTCTTCGGCTGATTGTTGCTGGCTAGGGAATACCGCTTCTAGTGCCACACCTAAACGTAAATCTACGCCGTGGTGTTGCATTTCTTGGTGTAGCGGCGTGGCCATTTCACGATCTACTGGCGCCATTACTTGGGTTGATAGTTCAATTAAGCTGGTGCTAATACCACGTTGAATCAGCGCCTCTGCCATTTCAATGCCGATAAAACCCCCGCCAACCACTGTTGCGTGTTTCGGTTTATTTGCCTCAATATTGGCAATGATTTTGTCCATATCTGGAATGTTTCGTAGCGAGAAGGTCCGAGAGTTTTGAATCCCAGGGATGGGTGGAACAATTGGCGAAGCGCCTGGGCTAAGTACCAGTTTGTCGTAAGACTCTTGGTAGTTTTGTTGGGTCATAAGATCGCGAATGGTGACCGTTTTTTGTTTACGGTTGATGCTAACGACTTCGTTCATTACCCGTACATCTGCGTTAAATCGAGCTTTAAAACTCTCGGGGGTTTGCAGCAACAAGGCGTCACGCTGCTCAATATCGCCGCCTATATGGTAGGGCAAACCACAGTTTGCAAAAGAGATATAGGGGCCACGTTCCAGCATAATGATTTCTGCTTGTTCACTTAATCTACGCGCTCTAGCGGCCGCTGATGCGCCGCCTGCTACGCCGCCTATAATTACAATCTTGGTCATGTTGCTCTCCCACTATTTAAATCAAATAAATGTATAAACAAAGCTAGTGGTGACAGCCTAATCAAAGCCTGAGCGTCCACTGTTGATATAGATCGCTAGTGAGCCATTAGATGGCTCACTAATTTGCAATGACTATATATTAGTTTAATCTAATTCTCAATATTCTAATTAAGTTTTATTTAATTTAGATTTGACTAATCTAATGAGCTTTGTATAATTCCTACTAATTGAGGAGGTTTCAATGCCTGCAAGAAATGAGTTACATGAGCAAGCCAGTATGGTGAGTGAGTACTTAAAAACCATCGCTCATCCTGATCGTTTAGTAGTGCTGTGTTTATTACGAGAGGGTGAAATGAGCGTGGGTGAACTGCGTCAACATAGCCAAAATAGCCAGTCGGCATTTTCGCAGCACTTAAAAGTACTGCGTGAACAAGGTTTGGTGGCAGTGCGTAAGCAAGCGCAAACGGTGTTTTATTGTATAGCCGACCCCAAGGTGAAAACCTTGTTAGCCGGTTTACAGCAACAATTTTGTAGTGAATGAAATGAGCTTGGAGTAAGTAATGACAGATTTTACCCCTTGGAGTGCGCTCGCGGGCGGCATGTTATTAGGCTTGTCGGTCTCTTTATTAATGTTACTTAGTGGTCGTACTGGCGGTATTAGTGGCATTTTAGGGGGTATTTGGGGAGCCTCGCGCAATGAGTGGCCTTGGCGACTTGCCTTTATTGGCGCAATGGCCGCGAGCTTTTTATTTAACCCCTTATTGGGCTTAAGTGAGGCGGCCTTGCCTGATTACTCCTTGGCTTGGTTAATTGCAGGTGGCCTAGCGGTGGGAGTGGGGACTCAATTGGGGAACGGTTGTACCAGTGGTCATGGTATTTGTGGGATTGGCAGATTTTCTTTGCGCTCAATCGTGGCAACGCTAGTGTTTATGGCAAGCGCTGCCTTGGTTGTTTGGTTAACCGGTGGTTTAGGAGTTGCGCATGTTTAAAGTACTGGTGGGTTTATTGACTGGCTTACTATTTGGCCTTGGCATGAACGTGTCGCAAATGGTTAATCCTTACAAAGTGGCTAACTTTTTAGATGTAACTGGGCATTGGGATGCGAGTTTGGCCTTTGTGATTGGTGGTGCGCTATTAGTATTTGTGCCGTTTTATCACTTGCTGATTAAACCGCGCAGCCACGCGGTAAACGGTGAAGCTATTCAGTGCTCAACACAAAAAACACTTACGCCTAAGCTACTCATTGGCGCGGCTATTTTTGGTATTGGTTGGGGCATGGTGGGTATTTGTCCGGGGCCTGCTGTGGCGAGTTTATTACGCGGTGAAGCGGCGATTTACTGGTTTTTATTCAGCATGATGCTAGGCCACTATGCGAGTAAGCGAGTCTTTAAGTAAGTTGAAAGCCAAACTAAAAAAGGGAGCTGAGCTCCCTTTTTTGATTACGCTGCACGTGATTAGTCGGTGTGTTGCTGCATAATGGCAATCATGCCAATGCCGGCCATGTCTTCATCCCAATTGTATTTATCTACCACGTTATCGACATTGTGATAAGGCAATAGATTTTCAGATAGGGTTTTAGTCATCGACTCTTTCATATAGTCAAAGGCACGTACCCCAGGACCTGATATAACAATTTTTTGCGGGTTAAATAGTGCCATTACATTGGCTAAGCCCATGCCTAACACCGTACCAGCTTGAGAGAAGATGTGGCTCATAGCTTGGTGTTCATCTTTGGCTAGCTTATTAAGATCGAACATTTGCTTTTCTGAAGGGTGCAACATGTTGGTAGGAGCTAGGTTGTATACTGCGCTAGCGTCGCGATAAATCGCGTAATCGCCAACGTAGGCTTCAATACATCCGCGTCCTCCGCAGCGACACTGTGGACCATTTAAGCTAAATTTAGTATGGCCAAATTCAGTAGCGGCTGAGCCAGCATCTTGATAAAACTCACCATTTACAATCAAGCCCATGCCAACCCCATAACCCAGCTGAATGGCGACAAGGTTATTTACTTTGCTATAGCGGGGCAGGCTTTTTAAGGCCACAGCTAAGCAGTTTGCGTCGTTGGCTATAAATATTGGTAGCTGTGTTTGTTGCGAGAGTAACTCAACTAATTCAAGTTGCTGGTCTTTAACGGCTGGGCTCCACAATATACCTTTACCGTGGGGTTCTATAACCCCTTGAACGGCTAAACCTAAACCAAGTAACTTACTGCGTTCAACCTTATGCTGCTGAATAAACTCTTCGATAGCTTTGGAGAGTGCGTCTACTAACTGAGATTGATTGAGCGTTACCGTTAACATTGAAAGAGTCGCTTGCGCAATAATAGCGCCAGATGTATCACCCAACATAAAGCGTACTTCGTTAATCGATAGTTTAACCGCTAGGTAAAATGCCGCTTGTTTGTTTAGCTGCAGTTTTACTTTAGGGCGGCCACGACCACTGCTGGGATCCAATACAACATTCTGTTCAACAATAAAGCCTTGCTGCACCAACTCCGAGGTTATTGAGGTAATGGTGGCTGGGCTTAGTTGGGTGAAATTACCTATCTCAACCCTAGCAAGCTCGCCATGTTGACGAAGGGTTTGAATGATTTCCCGGCGATTGGCACTTCTGATTAGCTCTGTATCGGTAATTTTTTTCATGTTTTTGGTTAAGTGACTGCTTCCACATTAAAAATACGCGTTTTGCGGCGAATAAGAATTTGTTTCTCGATGAAGTGTTATTTCTGTCACGCTTATCTAAACTGCATATCAATTAAGCGCTGAAATATCTCACTATGAGGTAAGTGACAATATTGTAAATATTGGCGGGTATCAAGAAAAACCCGCCAACGAGGGCGGGGTTAGGAAACTTAGTCCATAAAGGAAAGGAAATGCTGCGAACAGTGAGTGCAGATAAAGGTAAATCTCACCCACCATTCTCTTGTGCAATGCAGCCCTACAACTCGGCTTTGCTGGAACATTGTTCAAGATGGTTAAAGCTTAATCGCTAAGTTTGTTATATAAAATTATGAAACTTTATTGCACCGTTAATAGAATTTACTAGCGGGATCTAAATCACCTTATGAAAATCTTAGCGCTTTGCAAAAAATTCATTACTCAGCGCTTAAGCGACTAAACTTATGAGGGGAGCTGGATGCTGCATAAGGAAGAGTGTCATTGATGAAACCGCGACTGAAATTCTGCTGCGCTTTATTTGTTGCTTGTCTATTCACCGCTCAGGCGCAACCTTTGCGCTTGGTTACTCACCATTTACCGCCCTATCAAATCGTTGACGGTGATGCCTTAAGCGGCAGAACAGTGAGCATTATGCAATGTGCCATGACAGAAGTTGGGGTTCATTATGAAGTGGATGTTAGGCCAATTGGCCGCGCCGAAAAAGAGCTGAAAGAAGGAAAGTTTGACGGCTTGTTTATTCTTAACCAAACGGCCGAGCGTGATGCTTTTGCTAAAGCAAGCGATCCTTTAGTGGTCACTTATCGCAGTTTGTTTAGTTTGCAAGAGGTTGAGTTTGAGACTAACAGTGCTGAAATGAAAGCCATGAATATAGGTGTATTACATGGCTCTGCAATGCACAAGTGGATGGCTAAACATCAATATACCAACGTACAGTCACGCTACGATTACCATATATTATTTGAGTTGCTACAACTGGGTCGACTAGATGCTGTGATGGCGCCATTTGACACCTATTATGTTGAGCTAGAACATGGCCATATCACTCAAGAAATTGCGGTGAAACACTTACGAGAAGCAAACCTCTCGGCTTATTTTAATTTTAATTGGTTGGAGAAATACCCGCAGTTTTTACCGCAGTTTAACACTGCTTTAGCAGCGTGCCGTTAACACTCTTATTTCACCGATTTATGTACTTTCTGCCTCGAATAAAAAAAGCCCGAGCAATTGCTCGGGCTTTTTAGTCAGCGTTATTGTTTATTTAGCTTGAGTAAACATAGTCACTGCTGAGCCTTCTACCTGGGTATTACCCGATAAGCCACCAGTGTTAGCGGCACCATAGGCATCAGCTACCTTAGTCCAGCTACCTGCCGGTAAACTTACGGTTTGATTATTTCCGCTGTTATACACAATAAACAGGTTATGGCTATCACTTGGGTCGGTGATATGGCCAGTAATAACCTGTCCACCAAATTGGTCTGGGCGGCTCACATTTAAGTACTGAGCCACTTCTTGGCTAGTATTCATGCGTAAACCTGCGTGCTTACGGCGTAATTCAATCAGCTGCTTAAAGTAATTGAATGTGGCGATATTGTCCGCTTTGTTTGACCAACGAATGGCATTGAAACTGTCTGGCGCGTTGTAGGTATTGTGAGTACCGCCGTGAGCCCCGTAATTCCACGCTGAAGGATTACTAATTTGCTGGTTGTTGGTTTTAGTTCGCAGGAACTCATCGCCAGCGTGAATAAAAGGTATCCCTTGGCTAGTGAGTACCATGCCCATGCCAAAATTAACTACCCGCTTGCTGTATGTGAGATCGCCTGGAGGATTAAAGCTAATCACCTGATGCGAGCTGTTTTGCTGCACGTTACTCGAGGTGCTTAAGTACACCTTATCCCACAAACCAAAGTTATCGTGAGCCGAAATGTAGTTAATCGTTTGCTCTGGATCGGCAGCATAATTACGGAACCAAGTGCTGTTTCGGCCGTCGTTTGGATTGTAGGGAGAGCCTTGGAAGCCATCATAAATAGCCCAACCCGATTCAGCCGCATCTACATTATTAAACATGTAGCCAGTGCGAGCATCATCGTTTGAACCTTTTAGTGACTCACGGAACGCGCCATTAAATACACCGATATGTTCATCAGCCATATGATGGGTGGTGCCGTAACGCACTCGTTGCCCTTCTAACGGATCGGTAGCATAGCCGTTCCATGGTTCGCCATAAATTAGCAAGTTGCGGTCGGCGAATTGATTGTTAAGGTGACGACCCCATTTTTCTACTTCTTGGTAAGAAAAAATACCAATCAAGTCGAAGCGGAAACCATCAATGCCGTACTCGTCTACCCAATATTCAAGCGAGTCTTGAATCATTCGGCTAACCATGGGTACGTCGGCATTAATTGAGTTACCGGTGCCCGATAAGTCGGTGGCGGTGTAGTATTGGCCAGAAATGTTTTCAAACATTTCATCGTCAAAGGTGTGGTTGTACACCACATCCATCACCACTCGAATACCGGCTTTATGGAACTCGTTTACCATGGTTTTAAATTCACGGGCACGGGCTTCATAATCAGTGGGTACGCTTGAGTAACGCTCCTCGGGTACATTGAAGTTTCGAGGATCGTAACCCCAGTTGTAACATGGGTCGCTATCGGGTAAACCGTCACAGGTAGCAAAGTCATATACTGGTAATAGCTGTACGTGTGTTACGCCAAGCTCTTTAAGGTGGTCGATGCCGGTTTTCACGCCATTATGGGTGGTGCCTGCTTCTACCATTCCTAAGTATTTACCGTTGTTGCCAGCACTTACGCCAGCGCTTGCATCAATAGTGAAATCACGCACGTGCACTTCGTAAATAATCGCATCTTCGCGCTCAATCAAACTTGGACGCGCTGCCCAGCCTCCTGCTGGTTCGGTGCGGCTCATATCCATTACAATGTTAATGGCTTCATAATCACCGGTACCCGGCTGTACCATCTTTCCGTAAGGGTCGCGAACCTGCACGCCGTTAATCAAAAAGGTATAAGGGCTAAGGTGTAAATCGCCTTCTACGGTGGTTTGGTAAACCTGACTATAACCGGCAAAATCATTCACTGCTTGTAAGTTGTGCTCTACGCCGTTTACGACCACTTTTACATTGCTATGATCTGGTGACCAAATAGAAAACGTTGTGCTGGCCGCTGAGTAGACTGCACCTAAGGTTTCTGTGTCGGTGCCGCAGTTTGATTCACAGCCCTGTTTGTCGGTGGTGACAGCTTTAGATATTGCGTTAAAACAAATCTTGTAGGTAGAGTTTGCATCAACCAATACATCAGCACTTGGGTAGTTTTCTGTCCAATCGCCAAAATGGTCAATCTTGAAGCGTGGATTGTTACTGCCAAAGCTTTGCGTTGTACAGTAATTGTCGTTACCGGCACTCGCCATCAATGTGGTTTGCCAATCGTTCGACGTACCACGGAAGTACCAGCTATCTGTTGGTGCATCGGTAATGATGTAATCAAAGCTGCTTATCGCAGAATTACCTGAGGCATCTACCGCGAAAACCTTGAGGCTTAAATCTACGCCATCAGCCACTACATCGGTAGCGTTAAACGTAAGGCCATTGCATGGGCTAGAATTGGCAGATGGCGTCGAGCCATCAGTGGTGCAGTAAATTGCTGGTGCGCTATCTTGATTATCACTCACGCTTAAACTAATTTGCTGAGCACTGGTGTAGGTGCCTGCCGCGGGATTGGCGCTCACACTAGGAGCTTGAGTATCTTCGCTGTGTACTGGCGTAGCAGTAATGGCTTTTGAGCTGGCGTTAAAGCAAATGTCATAGCTGGCGTTGCCGGTAACGGTAAAGTCTGCCGTTGGGTAAGCTTCGTTCCAATCGCCATAATGATCAATTTTGAAACGTGGCTCGTTATTGGCAAAACTTTGAGTGGTACAGAAGTTAAGGTTGTCGGTACTGGTCATGGCGGTAGCCGCCCAACCATTAGAGGTGCCGCGATAGAACCAGCTGTCTTTTGGAGGTTCTACGTCGCCACAGCTGCTGACTTCAGTGGTGGTTATGTTTTTGCTGTCGCTAAAAAAGCGGATGTCGTAGCTTTTGTTCGCGTCAACGCGCACATCATCACCGGGGTAGGCTTCGTTCCAATCACCAAAGCGATCGATCTTGAAGCGCGGGTCATTGTCGCCAAAGCTTTGGCAAGTTGAAAACTCTGTCGCAGATACGGTTTCTAATGCGCTGGTTGCCCAGCCATTGCTGGTACCGCGATAGAACCAATCAGCTTGTGCTGCGCTACTGGCAGCTAACAAACCGATCAATAATGCTGAATATTTCATAGTGTTAACTCTTCCATAGTTAAACAGGCAGGCCTAAGCGCACTTAGGCCTGCATGAGATATAAACGTTTACTGTTTGTCTAAAACCACAAAACTATTTGCAGGCACGTTAACTGAATGGCTGCCGCCAGATACAGTAACAATTTGCTCGTTATAACTTGCTGCATTAGTGTTTGGAGTGATTAGGCGATAGCTGCCGTTGCTCAGGTTGCTAAAGGTGTAGCTGAACGCACTACCTTTGGTGAGCGCAACATAGGCCACTTCAGAACCGTTATCACGCTTGAAGGCGGCGTGGTCACCATCAAGCAACAAGTCCGTTTGTTGACCTTTCTGAATCGCCTTAGAGGAGCTACGTAGGTTATTAAGCATTTTTAGATGCTTATATAGCGTTGGCTGATTGGTTTTGGCGTAGTTAATTCCTTCTGAGCCCAACATCCAGCGTGCCACTACATCGTCTTTCTCGGTAGTGGTGATGTAATGTGGCCAGCTTGAATACAATACTTCGGTACCGTAAAACACTACGGGTAATCCGCGGAACAGGTACACAAAGTTCAAATTGTTCATGTACTGAGTTTCACTAAGAATACCGTTGGCGCGGGTTACATCATGGTTATCAACAAAGGTGGCTAAATACGTTGGGTCGTAAATCCCCGAAGCATCGCCATCTGCGCCTGCAATGCGGGCATAACCATTACCGTCTTCGAAACCTGCTTCGCCTTTAAAGGCTTTGCCCATCCAACCTGGGAAGTCCATCGATGAACCGTGTAGATCCAGCATGTGGAACTTCTTGCCTTGGCCATTGTAGATAAGATCTACCGCAGATTTACGATCGCCAGTCCATGCTTCACCAGCCATGTAGAAGTTGTCGTTCCCTAAGCTGCGTGCGTGAGCGTCCATCTCAAGGGTAAAGCGCTCCCAAAAATCAGCGGTCATGTAAGACACGGTATCAATTCGGAAGGCGTCTACGCCGTGGTCAATAAAGCGCTTATAAACATTAATTAAGTGCTTAGTGGCATTTTGGTCGTCATCACCGTGTTCATTGAAATCGAGTAAATCAATCAACCAAGTATTGCCGGTGCTGGCATAGCTAAAGAAGCCATTTTTAGCGCCGTCCATGTAAGGGTCGTTGGTTTCCCAGTTCCAGGTTTGACCATCCATTTTAATTTCAAGTGCACGGTCGGCCCACTTACTTTTTGAACCCACTACCGATGAACCTGGCTGACCATGGTTCACCACAATATCTAGCATAATTTTCATGCCGCGTTCATGCAGTGCATTTACCAAGGCGTCAAAACCTGCCCAGCCGTCATTGTCTTTACCAAGAGAATGTAGGTGTGGGTCAATTTTATCGAAGTCGTAACCCCAATAACCATGGAAAGCCGAAGCTTCATAGTCATCACTGGCGTTAAAGCGTCGACCTTCTGGTTGTTTAACTACAGGGGTAATCCAAATGGCGGTAAAGCCCATGTCTTGGATGTAATCTAGGTTGTTGATAATGCCTTGAAAGTCACCACCGTGGTAGTAAGACAATGGTCCGGTCTTACTGGTATTGGTGTTGTACTTATCGGCTTCACCGTTGGGTAAGTACTCATCGCCCCAGATGTTGTTGTTGGTCGTGTCACCGTCGGCAAAGCGGTCAGTCATAATGAAGTAAACATTTTCTTCACGGAAATCGCCACTGGTGGTGATGGTTGGGTCAATGGTGTAATTAAAGGTAGTTATACCTTGGTTACCATTGGCATCTACAGCGAGTACTTTCAGCACTAAATCAATACCGCTTTCCACTACGTCGCTGGCGGTAAAGCTTTGCTGACTACATTCCGCTAAAGCTGCAGTAGGTAGACTATTGTCGGTGGTGCAATAAAGCTTAGGCGCTGGGTCTTGGTTATCCGTCACACTTAAACTAATTTGCTGAGCGGTCGTGTAACTGCCGCCCGATGGATTCGCACTCACCACTGGTGCTTTAGTATCTTCACCCTCAATCTCGCTGGTGGTGATTTGCTTGCTGGTGGCGTTAAAGCAAATATCGTAGGTGGTATCAGGGCTTACTGTTACATCGGCCGTTGGGTAGTTTTCGGTCCAGTCACCAAAGTGGTCGACTTTAAAGCGTGGGTCGTTGTTACCAAAGCTTTGAGTGGTACAGTAAATATTGTTGTCGCTGGTGGTCATCAGTGTAGTTTGCCAGCCATTTGAAGTACCACGGAAGTACCAAGTATCGGCTGGAGCATCGCTAATGGTGTAGTCAAAGCTGCTTACTGCTGAGTTACCGCTAGCATCTACTGCTAATACTTTTAGGCTTAAGTCCACCCCATCTGCCACTACATCACTGGCAGTAAAAGTAGCGCTATTGCATTGGGCTGAGGCTTGAGTGGGGACTGAACCATCGGTGGTGCAGTAAATACTCGGCGCACTGTCTTGGTTGTCTGTCACGCTTAAGCTAATTTGCTGGGCTTCTGTGTAACTGCCCGCAGCTGGATTAGCACTCACCGTTGGCGCTTGGGTATCTTCACTGCTGGTGGGGGTTGCGGTGATTTGTTTTGAACTGGAGTTAAAACAAATCTGATAACTGGCATTTCCGGTTACCGTGAAGTCTGCTGTTGGGTAAGCTTCGTTCCAATCACCGTAGTGGTCAATTTTGAAACGTGGCTCATTGTTGGCAAAACTCTGTGTAGTACAGAAGTTTAGGTTGTCGCTACTGGTCATGGCAGTTGCTGCCCAACCATTTGATGTTCCTCGGTAAAACCAACTATCGGCTTGCTGAATTACATCACCACAAGAGCTCACTTCGCTAGTGGTAATGTTTTTGCTGTCACTAAAAAAGTGAATCTCGTAGCTTTTGTTGGCTGCTACTCGTACATCTCCGTTGGGGTAGGCTTCATTCCAGTCGCCAAAACGGTCGATTTTAAATCGTGGGTCGTTGTCTCCAAAGCTTTGGCAGGTTTTGTATTCGGTTCCTGAAACTACTTCTAGGGGAGTGGCCAACCATTGGTTTGGCGTACCCCTAAAGTTCCATTCGGCTGCCACGGGCGCAGACAGCAACGTCGCCCCCGCGAGAGCGATCGATAACTTGTTCATGGATCCTTTCCTTATACTGTTTTTGCTGTTTTTATAAACACCCTGTTATGGCGAAAATTTTGTAGATCCGCTCAACAAGGGTGAATTGAATATCATTTTTATAGTTGTAAGAGCTCTGAGCAGATCAATCTGCTATTCAGGGCTCTTTAGCATGGTAGAGAAAAAACATTAAGGGAGGGTAAAAAATGTACAGAAGTGTGATGCTTTCATCACAAAGGCATCAGTTATACTTGATGCCTTTGTAAACAAAGCTTAACGGTATGAATAATCTAGGCTATTTCTGTTGATACTGGGCCGCAAGGCTGCGGTAATCTTGGTATTTTTTGATCAGGTCTACTTGCTCAAGGCTGGCATTATCAAACAGTAATGCGCCGTTGTTTTGTAGCTGAAGGTAAACCGTTGCCGCCATGGTAATCACTTTATCGATGCGTTTTAAGGTCATTGGTGTGCAGCTTTTTCCGCTAATGTCATCAGCAATATCTAAGCAGTGCGAACGAAAGCTTTCGGCAACAAACAGGTTCTTTAATGAGCGTTCGTTATCTAAGGCGTACTCCCAACGTTCTATAATGTCAGTTTGCCATTGAATGATGGCTGGCTGAGCATAACGTTGTTTTAGCCAAATCAGCTTTTGAGTATAAACGTCTAGCGCGGCTTCTTTTAGCTCACGATAAATTGCAAGCTGGTCGGCGGCCGTCATTACGTCTTGATAGCGTAACAAATAGCCAAATACATTGCGGGTTTCTAGGCGCTCTGCTGCATGAAAAGCAGGGGCATCAAGGCCGTCGCTATTGTAGTGCTCGAGAGGGTTGTAGGTATACATGTAGCCAAAATCGAACAGGTGTATCTGGCGACCATCGTAAATAATGTTACCTGGCGACAAATCCCATTCCATTAATCCAGCTTGCTCTAAGGCAAATTGAGTGGCGAAAATCTGGCGGAAAATCTCGCGACTAAAGCTGCACAAGGGTTTGCCATCAATCCAAGGTGACAATATAAAACCAAGGCGATAGTTGGCGTAAAGCGTGGTCACCACATGGGTAAATGCTTTAGCAGTAGCCGGTTGATCTTTTAGTGCCTGAATGTCGCGACGGCGTTGAACTTCGTTAAGAAACGAGGTTTCGCCATCAACATTATGCACCAGCGCTTTTGGGCGGCGGCGTTTAAGGTTGTAGTGGCGACCGTTAATACATAAGTGCAGTACAACAGCGGTAAGCCCACCATCAAATACCTCAACTACGTATTCGGAATCTATGTCTAAGGACGCAAGTTGTTCCGGAGGCAAGGGACACGCAGCTGCGTTGCCCACCACGATATTTTGTTCCCCTTGTTGAAAATGCAGTTGCGCCTGCTGGCGTTGTTCAACGAGTGCATTCATCATTGCGCTCCATCCTTGTTTACAGTTTTGTGAGTTTATTCTCATAAATCCTTGGAGTAAGGCGCTTTATTGAGATGAAAACCGTTTCGATCACAAATCTATTGCGCCCATACAAGGTTATTGGCGCAGGATCACATTTAAGACCATTGATTTTAAATGCTGAATAAGATAATTGGATGAATTTTAAGAGTGAATTAAGGCCTAAGGCTATTTTTTCTGGTTGAGGGCTGCACGCAATGCGGCAATACCTATGTTGCCTTTCTCTTGGCGTTCTTCTGCGGTTTCTTTTTTACGGCGCTGTTCCCATACCAAATCATCTTGAGGCAATTCGTATAAAAAACGGCTGGGCTCAGGTTTGATTAACTCGCCAAATTGGCGACGCTCTTTAGTGAGGGTAAAAGTTAACTCTCGTTGAGCACGGGTTATACCCACGTAGGCTAGGCGACGTTCTTCTTCTACGTTATCTTCATCAATACTGCTTTGGTGAGGCAATAAGCCTTCTTCCATACCGATGAGGTAAACGTAAGGAAACTCCAGACCCTTAGACGCATGTAAGGTCATTAGCTGAACTTGATCGCTCTCTTCATCTTCTTCGCCTCGTTCCATCATGTCGCGCAAGATAAGGCGATTAACCACTTGCGGTAACGTCATTGGCTCATTGTCGTTATCACCTTCCAGCATACCACTGACCCAACGAAACAACTCCGAAACGTTTTTCATGCGCATTTCGGCAGCTTTGGGGCTAGGGCTGGTTTCGTAGAGAAAATCTTCGTAATGAATATCGCGGATCATATCGCGCACGGCTTGTAATGCATCACCACGCTCTATGCGCTCCGACAGACTTAAAATCCATTGGCTAAATTGATTAACGGCATTCAGTGCTCGATTAGGCAAAATGCTGGTCATGGCGAAGTGGGTGGTGGCTGCAAACAAACTTATGTGTTGTTCGTTAGCGTAGGTTCCTACTTTTTCCAAGGTTGTTGGGCCAATTTCGCGGCGCGGGGTATTGATGATGCGCAGTAAGGCGTTGTCGTCGTCTTGGTTCACCAGTACGCGCAGGTAAGCCATTATGTCTTTAATTTCTGCGCGCGCAAAAAACGAGGTACCACCGCTAATCTTGTAGGGGATACGGTTGTTCATTAAGGTTTTTTCTAATAAGCGCGACTGGTGATTGCCGCGATACAAAATTGCGTAGTCTTTGTAGCTGGCATTGTTCATAAAGCGATGACCAATTAGCTCGGCCACAACTCGCTCTGATTCTTGCTCTTCGTTCTTAGCAAACAAAATCTTCAAAGCTTCGCCGTAGGCTAGCTCTGAGAACAGCGATTTTTCGAAAATGTGTTCGTTGTTTTCAATCAAGATATTGGCGCATTTTAAAATGCGCTGAGTAGAGCGGTAGTTTTGCTCCAACATAATCACTTGCAGGGCGGGGAAGTCTGTTTGTAACTGCATTAAGTTTTTAGGCTGAGCACCACGCCATGAATAAATGCTTTGGTCGTCGTCTCCCACTACTGTAAAACGAGCTCGCTCCTGGGTAATTAATTTTACCAGTTGATATTGGCTGGTATTGGTATCTTGGTATTCGTCGACCAATAGGTATTGAATGGTATTTTGCCAGCGTGAGCGCACGGCTGCATCGTGGGTCAGCAGCAGGGTAGGCATTAAAATTAAATCGTCAAAATCGAGCGCGTTATAAGCGGTAAGTTGGCGCTGGTAAGCCTCGTATAGTTGAGCAAACAATTGCTCTTGCTCGCTTTGCCCGGTTGCGCGGGCAACCGCTTGCTGCGGCAGAATTAGGTCATTTTTCCAATTAGAAATAGTGCTGATCAGCTGTTTAAGTAAATCTTTGTCACCTTCCAACTGTTTCTCGGTGAGCTCTTTGAGCAAGGCCATTTGGTCTTGGTCGTCAAACAGCGAAAAGTTAGGTTTAAGTTTAAGGCTTTTATATTCCTTACGAATAATGTCTAAACCCAAGGTATGGAAAGTACATACTCTTAACCCGCGAGCTTCTTTGCGCCCCATTGTTTGGCCGACACGCTCTTTCATTTCTCGAGCGGCTTTATTGGTGAAGGTTACCGCTGCGATGTTTTTTGCTTTGTAGCCACAGTTTTGGATGAGGTGAGCAATTTTATTGGTAATTACCCGCGTCTTACCACTGCCTGCACCAGCCAATACTAGGCAAGGGCCAGAAACAAAATTAACGGCTTTATCTTGAGCGGGGTTTAACTTCACGGAGCATTCCTTCTAAACGGGTCGGGCATTTTAGCTGATCGAGAGGGGCTGATCTACGTAAACAGAGACCTTTAATAAAAGTAAATTTTTTAAAAATGAACAATTATTCATTGATTGTTTTTTGATGATGCCTATAATCGCGTTCAACAACTGAATAAACGTTCATTTTATGATTCCCGATAAACACTTACGTATTTTAATGGCAGCCGAACACTTAATTGAACGAGGCGGCATTGACGCTTTGTCGATGCAGCGTGTGGCCAAAGAAGCGAAAGTGGCTGCTGGCACTATCTATTTGTATTTCAAAGATAAAGATGAGCTAATGGCACAGTTGCATGAACGCAATTTGCGTTTGTTTACCGATGCTTTTTTGGCGGGTGTAGACGCGAATGAAGGGTTAAAAGAGCAACATCGCCGTTTGTGGCTTAATGCCCTAAACTATCATTTAGCCCATGTGAACGTGCAGCGTTTATGGGTGCATTTAGAAACCTTACCGAAGAATGCACATCATAAACAATTGATTATGGAATTATTCGAACCGGTAAAACTTTTTTTCTCGAGAGGTGTCGAAGAAGGTTGCTTTAAGGCGCTTCCGGGAGAAATGCTTTATGCCTTGGCATTTGGTCAAATACACGAAATTTGTCGGTTCTCTTTTTTTAGAGACGTAACATTTACAAAGCAAGACATGGATGCTGCGCTTTTAGCTAGCTGGGATGCTATCACCATACACCCTTAGTTTTTGGAGTTGGGAAATGAAAAAATGGATGGCAATCATGCTAGTCCTTACAGTGATTCTGTTTGGTAGTGTGTTTGGTTTTTACTTGTTTAAGCAGAAAATGATTGCCCAGTTTATGGCTAATCGTCCGGTGCCTGAAATGCCTGTAGAGGTGGCCTTGGCCAGTTCACAAGATTGGCAGCCAGCGATTGAGTCAATTGGTTTCATTGAACCTTATCAAGGGGTGAACATCACCAGTTCGGTAGCCGGTTTGGTGAATAAAATTCATTTCTCATCGGGTGACACAGTGCGAGTGGGTGAATTGTTGGTGAGCTTAGAAGCCGATGTAGAAAAAGCCAACTTAGCCAGCGCCACCGCCAAGTTACCTGCGGTTAAACGCCAAATGGAGCGAAATAAATCGCTACTTGAGCGTGGTTCGGTATCGCAAACCCAATTTGATGACTCTGAAGCTAATTACCTAGCCTTGGTAAATGATATTGCGGCCTTAAAAGCCACCATTGAACGTCGTGAAATTCGTGCGCCCTTTAGCGGTGTAATGGGTATTCGCCAAATCAACCTCGGCCAATATGTGCAAGCGGGTGATGATATGGCGCGTCTAGAAAACCTCGACCATATGTTACTGCGCTTTATTGTGCCGCAAAAAGATATCTCATTGATTACCTTAGGCACCGAGATTGAGCTCAACTCTGATGCTTACCCAGAACAGTGGTTTAAAGGTCAAGTTACAACCATTGAGCCGACCGTTGATCCACAAAGTGGTGTGGTTCAGGTGCAAGCCACTATTCCTAATACCGAGGGGCAATTACGCTCAGGCATGTATGCCAGCGTACGTATTTGGCAGCCAGTTCAAGCTAATCAGATTGTGGTTCCTCAGCAGGCTATTTCCTTCTCTTTGTACGGTGAGTCTTTATACGTTGTAGAAAGCCAAACTGCCGAAGATGGCAGTGAAACCTTGACTGCAACGCAGCGTACTATTCAAGTGGGCGAGCGCCGTGGCGATGTAGCTATCATCAAGAAAGGGGTAGCAGCAGACGAGCAAGTTGTGGTTTCTGGTCAAGTTCGCTTACGCAATGGGGCTTTGGTGCGCATTGTTGAAGATAGCTTCTTGAACCGCGACCAAAACCTGCCAAAAGACTAGGAGCTTAGGTCATGAAATTTACCGATGCCTTTATTCGGCGACCCATCTTATCTCTGTCTTTGAGTTTGTTGCTGTTAATTGTTGGTGTTCAATCAATCTTTAAACTGCAAATTCGCGAGTACCCAGAGCTTACCAATACGGTGATTACCGTTAGTACCGCTTATTACGGTGCCCCCGCAGAGGTGATTCAAGGTTTTATCACCCAGCCTTTGCAGCAGTCGATTGCCGAGGCCGATAACTTAGATTTCTTAGAATCTAACTCGTCGATGGGTAGCAGTACCATTACTGCTTATATGAAAACCGGTGCTGACCCAGATGCCGCCTTGTCTGAGGTGATGGCCAAGGTGAACGCGGTGCGTGCCCGTTTGCCTAGCGAAGCTCTGGACCCGAACATTTCGCGCTCAACCGGTTCTAGTACCTCAATTATGTACATCGCCTTTAGCAGTGATGAACTTAAAGCTCCGCAGATTGTAGATTACGTAAACCGTAATGTGCAGCCGCAAATGGTGACCATTACCGGTGTGGCTAAAGCAAACGTTTATGGTCCGCAGCTGTCGATGCGAGTGTGGTTAGATCCGGTTAAATTGGCTAACCATAAATTGACCGCTGCTGAAGTGGTTAGTGCTTTGCAAAACAACAACTTTCGCTCTGCGCCTGGCCAAGCCAAAAGTCGTTTCTTCTTGTATAACGTAGAAGCGGATACCGATTTAAAAACGCGGGCTGAGTTTGAACAGCTAATTGTTGCTCGTAGCGATAACGGTATTGTGCGCTTAAACGACGTCGCTGAAGTTGAGCTGGGTTCTGCCCGCGAAACGGTGCGTGCTAAAGCTGATGCCAAAACAGCGGTAGTAGTAGCGATTGATCCAACGCCTACGGCAAACCCGCTAACGGTTGCGCAGTTAGTGACTGCGATGTTGCCAGATATTGAAGCCAATCTGCCAGACAGCTTAGGTATGAAGGTGCTCTACGATTCGACCGAATATATTGAATCGTCGATTAATGAAGTACTCACCACCATTGTAGAAGCGACCATTATTGTGGTGGTGGTTATCTTCTTGTTTATGGGTAACTTGCGGGCGGTGCTGATACCGGTAATTGCGATTCCGCTGTCGTTGGTGGGTGTGTGTTTAGCTATGCAAGCCTTAGGGTTCTCGCTTAACTTACTGACGCTGTTAGCCATGGTATTAGCCATTGGACTGGTGGTGGACGACGCTATTGTGGTGGTGGAAAACGTTGACCGGCATATTCGCCAAGGCATGAACCCCTTTGATGCTGCGATTGTTGGAACGCGTGAAATCGCCTTGCCGGTGATCTCCATGACCATTACTTTAGCGGCAGTATACTCACCGATTGCCATGGTGGAAGGTTTAACTGGGGTGCTGTTTGCTGAGTTTGCGCTTACCTTAGCGGGCGCGGTAGTGGTATCGGGCTTTGTTGCACTAACTTTGTCGCCGGTAATGTGTTCGGTATTGCTTAAACACAATCCTAACCCTGGCCGTTTTGAAGTAGGTGTTCATAACTTCTTAGACCGCTTAGACAGTGGTTACGACAAAATGGTGGGTGCGCTGCTTAATCGTCGCCCAGTAGTGGTGGTATTTGCGATTATTGTTATGGGGTCTTTATACCCATTACTGCAAATTATCCCCACCGAATTAGCACCTGCAGAAGATAAAGGTGCGGCGATGATTATGGCGAACGGCCCTGCCGGCGCAAACATCGATTACATGGACCAATACACCACTGAAGTAGGCCGTAGAGGTTTGGCTTTAGATGATATTGCTGGTTCATTTACTCTGGCCGGGATCCCAAGTGCTACACAAGGTTTAGGGTTTTTGAATACCACGGTGTGGGATCAACGCACCATGGATCAAGATACCTTGGTTAAAGCGATTCAAGCTGAAACCGCCGACATAGCTGGTGTATCAGTCGCGTCATTCCCGCTGCCGGTGTTACCGGGTGCAAGTGGCGGTTTCCCTGTGCAGTTTGTGCTGCAAGGCACCGGTGATTACCGTACTTTGGTGAGCTTGGCGCAAGAGCTTCAACAAGCGGCCATGCAAAGTGGTTACTTCGTATTTACTGATTTAGATACTAAGTTCCAAACGGCGACCCTCGATATTAAAGTTAACCGCGACAAGGCGGGTGCTTACGGGGTGAAAATGGCCGATATTGCTAGCACCTTGGGGACCTTAATGGGTGATGGTTACATTAACCACATTAACTACGATGGTCGTTCTTATGAGGTGATCCCTCAGGTGAAACGTGAAGATCGCCTAAGCCCTGAGGCTATTGGTCAATTTTACGTGAAAACTGTGGATGGTAGTCCAGTACCATTGGTTAACTTAATTGAGTGGGATTTAACTGGTCAGCCAGATTCACTATTGCAGATGAACCAAACTAACTCGGTCACTTTGAACGGTGCATTAATGCCGGGTCAAACCATGGGTGATGCCTTGAAATTTTTGGAGCAGAAATCAGCGGAGATACTGCCTAAAGGTTATGGCTTCGAGTACAAAGGCGAGTCTCGTCAGTTTGTGCAAGAAGGCTCGGCGCTTTATGCCACTTTTGGTTTAGCCTTAGCGATTATCTTCTTGGTATTGGCTGCGCAGTTTGAAAGCATACGTGATCCACTGGTGATTATGGTGTCGGTACCACTAGCAATTTGTGGTGCCTTGCTAATGATGGGCTGGGGCTTAGCGTCTCTCAATATCTATACCCAGATTGGTATGATCACCCTAGTGGGTTTGATTACCAAACACGGTATCTTGATGTGTGAAGTGGCTAAAGAGCGCCAGATCCTGAAAGGCGAAGATAAAATTACCGCTATTCGTCATGCGGCACGTATTCGTTTACGAGCGATTTTGATGACCACTATCTCAATGGTTGCTGGCCTTATTCCTCTGTTATTAGCAGTTGGTCCGGGCGCTGCAGCGCGTTTCGATATTGGTATGGTAATTTGTGCAGGTCTGTCGATTGGTACTGTGTTTACGCTGTTTGTATTACCGGTAATTTATTCATACTTAGGCGCTAACCATAAAGCGGTGCCAAGTGTTGAACACTTACAAGGTGAAACCGTCGCCGATTAATCTTGGTGATGAATAAACCATAAAAAAGCCCAGCTAATTGCTGGGCTTTTTGTTTCTGTCTATTACTTAGTAAACAAAGCGTTTCAGCTGGCTGGTGAAGTCGTCGGCTAGCTGATTGAGTTGGTCACTGATTTGATTTGACTCATCAACTTGTTGCGAGTTTTGCGCGGCTACATCGGCGATGCGCTCAATTAAGCTGGCTATCTCACCAGCGACGGTTGTTTGCTCTTTAGCGGCTGAGGCAATGTGTAGGTTCATCTCATTGATGCTGCCAATTGAAGTAACAATTTCTGAGAGCAGGCTCTCGGCAGTTTCTACCTGCGTGACCACTTCGTCGGTACGGCTTTGGCTTTGCTCCATAGCCGTTACTGCGTTATTGGCGCCACCTTGGATTTTTTCGAGAATGTTCTGAATCTCACTGGTGCTTTGCTGCGTTTTTTGCGCCAAGGTTCTTACTTCATCGGCTACCACGGCAAAACCTCGGCCTTGTTCGCCAGCACGAGCGGCTTCAATGGCTGCGTTTAATGCCAGCAAGTTAGTTTGTTCGGCAATGCCCTTAATTACGTCTAGCACGGCTCCAACATTGTTAGAGTCAGCTGCCAAATCTTTTACCACCTGCCCAGCATGACTAATATCGGCTACTTGGCTGTTAATACTGGTAATCACTTCTTTCATGGCTTGAGCGCCGTTGTGCGCCGTAAGGTCAGTATTGTGGGTAGTATCTGCGGTATTAGCTGCAGTTTGCGACACTTCGTCAGCTGAGTGGGACATCTCTTGAATAGCAGTGGCCACTAAGTCTGAGCTTTCTCGCTGTTGGTGGGTGCCTTTGGCAAGGTCTTCAGACATGTTGCTTAACATGCTTGAGGAGTTGTGCAGCTGCTCTCCAGATTGGGTTAAATCTGACACCGTTAACAGTAAAAACTGTTGTAGTTTTCGAGTGGCATTGGCCAGTTTACCTAGCTCATCTCCGCGTTCTAGATGAATGGTGACATTGAGCTTTCCGTCGGAGAGTAAATCAATGTCGTCCACCAAGGAGTTAATTGGCTTGATACATTCTCGCTCCATGAAGATGAAGCTAATACAAATCACTAATAAGCTACTGATACCGATAATCATAAACGTTATGGAGCTGACTTGGTGCGCTTGTATGGTGTTTTTTTCAACTAGCTCGGCGGTAACCGCTTTCAGTTTATCGCTTAATTCGGCCATCGACTTTGAAGGCGCTCTATCCATGCCTTTTACGGCTTTATCGCCCACTTTAAAGTCGAAGCCTGCCGCTTCATATTCAGCTTTGCCTTTAGCATAAGCGGAACCTAGTATTTTGTGTGATGCTAGGAAGTCTTTGGCAGTGCGCGCTAATTCCGGGTAGTTGGCTTCTTCAAGTTCACTTACAAGCTTGGTGACTTGCTGCTGAACTTGTTGCTGTTTGTCTTGAAAACGCCCCCAGTATTTTTTGTTTTGCTCGGCATCGTGGCCACGTAGCAGGACGTTTTTCCATTCTTGGATTTGGGTTTTAAATGCAATGTGGGAAAGCAGCGCCACCTCTTCAAGATGAACTTCATTGTGGGTGAGTTTGTCAAAATTGTTGGCGGTTTCTTTTAAATGAAGTGCGGTGTATATGGCCACGGCCATTAATAACACTAGTGATGCGATAAGTACTGATAATATTTTGAAGCGTAGGCTGGATTTATCCCAAGACATCGTAGCTCTCCTTTGCTGATGTTTTAAGCATAGAACAGCATGCTTAAAACACTAGATAAACCTTTTGGCCAATAGTATTTTTCGCGGTTGTTATGCTTAAAATTGATTGTAAGGAGAGCGAATTGAAAACTAATTAATAGTTTCTATTTGTTTGATATTTAGAGGGTTTTTTCCAGTATCAATTTAAGCTGCTAGTTTCTTTAATACCCGAGATACGGCGGCAAAGGCGAAACTTGCAGTAACGTGGGTTACTGCACCAAAACCGCCGCTACAATCCATGCGCATGCTACCGCCTGAATCAGGTTTTGCCATGCAGGTTTCACCATCATTACTCGGGTAAATAAGTTGCTCGGTAGAGTAGACACAATCTACGCCAAATTTACGCTTAGGGTTTTTGCTAAAATTGTAAAAACGGCGCAGTTCGTTACGTACTTTAGCGGCCAATGGGTCTTGGATGGTTTTGGCTAAATCGCTGATTTGAATTTGAGTGGGGTCTATTTGCCCGCCAGCACCACCTACCGTAACCAGTTTGATCTTGTTGCGTTTACAAAAAGCAATTAAGGCTGATTTGGCTTTTACACTGTCGATGGCATCGATCACGTAATCAAAATCTTTGCTGATGTATTCAGCCAAATTGTCTTTAGTGACAAAATCTTCAATCTCACGACAGTCGCAGTCAGGATTAATTTGCAGAATTCGGTCACGCATTACTTCGGTTTTAGATTGACCGATTGTGCCAGTGGTTGCGTGGATCTGCCGATTAGTATTGGTGGTACAAATATCATCGAGGTCGATCAGGGTGATTTTACCTATTCCACTTCTGGCTAGCGCTTCTGCCGCCCAAGAACCCACGCCACCTATGCCAATGACACATACGTGAGCTTGCTGAAATGTAGCAAGGGCTGTTTGGCCATAAAGGCGGGCAATACCGCCAAAGCGTTGTTCGAATTGAGACATGATAAACCACCAATATTTTAACGGCGGCGATTATAACAAAGCGCTGAGCTGCGGTTAAGCATTAGTCATGTAAATAACGGGTAGGGTAAAATTGGCGACTTATGTTAGATTTAATTTAACGAAGTTTGCGCAATTAGCGCTTGGAGTAAACCATGTATCGCTTGTTTATTATTGCTTGTTTATCTTTTACTGCGGCAGCATGCACCATAAAACCTGCTGTTGATTACAACGTAGATCAAGACTTTAGCCAATACAAAGATTTTGCCTTTGCACCGATGCCAGAAGATGCCGTAGCCAGCATTGACGGCCAGCGCATTGAACGTGAACTGGATAGCCAACTGAAAGCTAAAGGCTTGAAGGTAGTAGAGCTTGAACAGGCCGATTTGTTAGTGGATTATCGAATAGATACTGCTACTGAGTTGGAATCTTATGGTGGTTCGTTTTCGGTAGGTGTTGGCCGCAAACACGGGGCGATTGGGGTGAGTTCGCCAGATCGTTATAAGGAACGTAAATACGGTAAGTTGGTGGTGGAGTTTTTAGATCCTGAAACCAAAGCCTTGGTATGGCGCTCTATTTCACAAAGTCAATTACGTGAAACCATGGGCCCAGAAAGCCGTGCTAAGTTCATTAATGAGCAAGTAGCCTTGATGTTAGAGAACTACCCGCCTAAAGCTAAATAATGAGTATTGCCCGCTGCATATTGATGCAGCGGGTCTAAGTGCTTAGCTATTCTGCAATAACACTTCTATTTCTGCCATTTTGCTTGGCTTGGTACATCGCCTTGTCGGCACGGTCTATCAGTAAACTTGCCAGCACTTCATGGGTTTTAATCTGCGCAATACCACAGCTAATGGTCATGGTGATGAAATGGCCGTTAATGTTTAGTTCGTTGTGATTAACCGCTAGGCGGATCTTCTCTGCTACCTCTAAAGCAGCTAAGGCATCACAGTTTGGGAGCAATACAATAAACTCTTCGCCGCCCCAGCGACAGATTACATCGGATTGACGAATATGCTTTTGGGTTAACTCGGACATTTGTTTTAGTGCAATATCGCCAACATTATGGCCGTAGTTATCATTCACTGTTTTAAAGTGGTCAATATCGAAAATAATAATCGAGCAGGGGCTATTGGCTCGGTGTTGAATATCAATCACTTGCTCCAAATGTCCTTCAAAGCTTTGTCGATTAGACATTCCAGTGAGTTTATCGGTAGAGGCCAGCGTTTCTAAATGGCGCTGGTATCGGCCCACAGTGAAGTTAGCGACAATTAAACTACACAGGGTGACCACTAGGCTAATAAACAGATTAATCCAAAGAGTTTGCCGCAACTGAGCAGTAGCAGGTAGGTCTTGCTGCTCAACAATAAGGTACCAATTAAACTCAGGAATGTAGCGCGCATTGAGATAAATCTGCGAACCATTTTCGTTAAAGCTGTATCGGCCTTCTGTGGCGCTTAATATCAAGGTAGCTTGCTCGGCTAAGCCGGCGCGCTGTTTTATATTACGAGGCCCAGTAAAGCCAGAATCGCTCAAGGTGAGGTTGCCTAAGGGATCAATAAAATAAACACTACGCTGGTAGTTTTTTTGATAGTGGCCAATCAGTTTCTTCACCGAGTCTACGCTTAGCCCAACACCGGTAACACCAATCAGTTTTTCATTAAAGTCATAGACTTTGTAGTTTACAAACACAGTAGTACGGCTTGTATCGGCAGTGTCGTAATCTATATTTATTTCATAGTCTTGCGAGGGAGGAAGCTGGCTAACGCGGTAAAACCAAGCGTCATCAGGATCATCAATGGACAGGCTTTTTATCACACCATCAGGGTGGTAATAGCGGCTACTACTGGCCGATACAAAGAAGCTAGTCACAGTTTGATAGCGTTGTTGAATAGTACTTAAGTAACGAATAATTGGCGCAGCGTCTGGATCGGCTTCTAAGGCCCAGTCTCGTAAAAATGTATCTTGGGCCATTAGTGATGAAATAAAAATTGGTCGCAACAAATCTTGTTGAATTTCGGAGTAAACCGTATCACTGGTAAGGGGTAAATGGGTGGTTTCGATTTGCTCTTTTAAAGAGTTATACGCCACTTGATAACTAAGCCAAGAAGTAAAGCAAAATGCGCATAGCAACATAAGTGGTAACAGCAGTAATAACTTACGTTTGTCCTTCCATGAACGGTTAATAGGCACTTGCTCTCCTTGCATTATGGCCTTTATTCAATGTTTTAGTGTAAGGTTAACGTTAGTCTTAGGCAACTCGCTTAGGCTGGCTCTAACCATTAATAATAAAAAGGTTAATGTTTTTATGGCTAACGACCAAGCTGTTCGTCCGTCCTTGTTTTACATTGAATGTTTGCGCTTTATTGCTGCTATTGCCGTGGTGGGAATTCATGTGCTCGGCCCTTATCGAGACATGGTCCCAGACTTAGCGTGGCACGAGTGGCTGCCGGCGATTTCCCTCAACGCAATTAGCCGATGGGCGGTACCTATTTTTATTATGATTAGTGGTGCTTTGTTAATGTCGGATCGGCGGCCCTTTAATGTTGCTCACTATTTGCCGCGTCGTTTAGCCAAAGTATTACTTCCCTTTTTAGCCTGGACAGTGATTTACGCCTTTGTTGGTGGTTACCAAGAAAGTGCTTGGTCTTGGGAGGCAACGGCAACGCTATTAGAAAATGCGCCGAATGAACATACTTGGTATCACCTCTGGTTTTTCTACGATTTTATCCCTCTGTATTTTGTGATTCCGCTCCTCGCTCCTTTGCTATATAAAATGGATAAGCAACGGATTCTGCTGCTGCTAGCGGCTTGGTTATTGCTGACCTTAATGCATTGGCTAAAAGTAGAAACGCCGCTTCGTCAAAATATCATTTTGTACACTGGTTACCTGATTATGGGTTGGTACCTATTTAACAACGACCAACAAGCCCATTTGAAGTTTTGGCTTGCCACTGGCGCGGCAACTCTAGCGTTTAACGTATTCGGTAGCGCCTTTTTCATTTGGCAGCAAGGTGAATACAGCAGTGTATTTATGGGTTACAAAAGCTTGAATACAGCAGTAATCGCTATGAGTTTGTTTGTATTGATTAAAGCTTATGCTGAACGAGTGCCCGACGGTTTTAGGCCGTTGATTAAAACCATTTCAAAATACAGTTTCGGTATCTATTTAGTCCATCCACTTTTTCTGATTCCAGTGCGAAATCCAGATTATGGGATTTACCAATGGTTCGGCCACTCAAGCATTGCCTTGTTGGTAATTACCGTGGTGGCTTTATCTTTAGCGTTTGTCGTTAGCTGGTTGCTAACGCGTTCATCATTAACCCGCTGGTTGGTGCCTTAAAGTGCTAATCGCCTATTTAAGTAGGCGATTAGCTAAAGGTATTAACGCTTTAAGTCAAAAGAATCATAAGAAACACGATTGCTTGTGGTATTGATTGAGCGAGATTCTACTTGCGGCTGTAAAGCTATCCATTGATCAATTAGCTCATGGTATTCACTTTCAAAATCCGAGTAAGTTAACGCACTTCCATCAGGGCGCTTGGCGTAAGCATTAAATGCTTCTCTAAAGTCGGGGTTGGGTTGATTGAGAACATCATAGTTATATTCAGAATTTTGTTTATGGGTAACCACGTGGTACACGCCATTGTCAGCAATGTACTTAAGCACATTAATTATAAATCCCGGAGATGTGGCTTCTAAGTAACCTACTGCGATACCGTAGTGGCTATAAGCGATTGAGCCTAAAGTGCTTTCCCACTTATCATCTAAAGGATAGCGATTGTTATGCGTGGTGGGATCGGGTACGTGCCCCATTGCGTGCTCGGCACTGCCTTCTAAAAACCAGCGATCTACTTGGCTTAAGTAAGTCACATATTGGTGCTGCACGGTATGCATCAGCTCATGCGTGACAATATAAGCCGAAGTCGGTCTGTCATCATCAGTTCTGGCTGTATAGCCAACCAGGTTACCAGTGGCCCAATAATTCGTGTTATTGAATCCGTTATTTAGGCACACAATAGGTTTTTCAGGGAGAGATTGCCCAAAGGAATCCGATAACGAGCTTGGATCTAGTTGCTCTTTTACCATTGTTATCAAATTAGCCATTTGAGATTTGTCTAAATGACGGATCTTCTGGTAAAGGTATTTTTTCTGCAAAGTCTCGTCAATAAGATCGTCGTAGTCTGTTGTTAGCTCTTCCCCGGTGATCTGTAGATATAACTGTTTTCCTTCAAAAGTACTGGCATGCTCTTGGAAAAATGTAGTCGCAACAAGATATGTTTCCAAGCTAAACGGATAGCGTTGTTGTAGCGCCAGTAAATCTGTTCCCATTCGTTGTTGTAAATCTGTTAATCCAAATTCAGTCCAGCTGGCGAAGCGCTCAATTAGTTCAGTAGAAGTATTACTTCCCCCAAAAACCATTACCTTATCAGTTTCATAATAACGATCGTAATTTCTACATATTTTGCTGTCATACATACTTAGGGTATTCGTTGGATAGACAAAGCCGCTAGCTGCTTTTGATTTCATCACTCCGTTTACAGTAGGTAGTTCTGGTGCGGGTTCACTAGTTTGTGAATTGTTAGAGCTTGCTGAGCCTCCCCCCCCACAAGCGACGAGGGTTAGTGATAAACACACAGGGATGAGTAAGTTGGACGGGCGCAATAATTCCATTTATAGCCTCTTGATTGAGCAGTTTTGTATATTGAGATGATTAATTATTTTTTATTCAATATATTGGTTTCTATCGTTTGTTAATAGCTACACATCATTTAATTGTGATTAATGTCAATAGAGTGGTGGCAGTAGCGATTACTGAGGAAGTTTGATGGAACAAATGCTCATGAAAAATGGCTTAGCTGAGCCTGCATTACAGCGTATTTCAAAAGGGATAACCGCAGTTTATCCTCAGTTTGATAATGAGCGTTTTATGTCTTTGGCGCTAGATAGTCTTGAAGCCTTAGAGCTAAAGCAGCGGGTGACTCAAATTATTGAGGTGTTACAGCAAACCTTACCGGCTGACTTTAGTGAGACAGCAAAGGTATTGTCTGAATTACCAAAGTATTGGGATCGCGGTGACCCGGATGACAGTTTGCGTGGTTTTGCTATTTGGCCTGTGACCGATTACGTTGCCGTTGCAGGGATAAATGATCCTCAATGCGCCTTGCCTGTATTAGCCCTATTAACCCCTTTGTTTAGTGCTGAATTTGCCATTCGTCCGTTTATTGAAAAGTATCCTGAGCTAACGTGGTCGCAGTTGCATGATTGGTGTGAAGATGAAGATGAACACATCAGGCGTTTAGCCAGCGAAGGGTGCCGCCCGCGGCTACCTTGGGGGGCGCAATTAAAAGGGTTGATTGGCGATCCCACTCCTATTCTTGCTTTGCTGGATAAGCTTAAAGCAGATGACAGTTTATACGTGCGGCGCTCGGTGGCGAATAACTTAAATGACATCAGCAAAGATCACCCCGAGCAGGTGTTAGCACTTTGCCAACGTTGGCAAAGCAAGGCCAGTGAAGAAGTGGAATGGGTGATAAAACATGCGACTCGTAGCTTGGTGAAACAAGGACACCCTTTAAGTTTCCCTCTGTTGGGTTACACCGCTAAGCCACAGATTGAGTTGGAAGAATTTGCGTTACTTAAGCCACAAGTAAAAATGGGGGATTCACTCACTTTTGCCTTGGCGATTCGGGCTAAGCAAGCCAAGCAAAAGTTTGTGTTAGATTTTGCCGTGCATTTTGTTAAAGCAAATGGGAAAACCGCCGCCAAGGTATTTAAGTTAAAGAACCTTAGCTTAAACAAAGATGAAATGTTTGCGATTGAAAAACAACACTCGTTTAAAGCGATCTCTACCCGCAAATATTATCCCGGTGAACACTTTGTAGCCTTGCACATCAATGGCCAAGAGATTGCGCGTTTGGGCTTTGAATTAACGCAGGACTAAAACCGCAACAAATAAAAAAGCCAAGCATAGCTTGGCTTTTTTGGCGCCATTTTAAGTGCTCGTTATAGTAAGTGTTGAGCGTGAAAGGCTAAGTGTGACTCAATAAAACTCGCAATGAAGAAGTAGCTATGGTCATAACCCGGATGCATGTTTACCTTCAGCGGGTAATTGCTTTGCTTCGCGGCGGCGATTAAGGCCTCAGGTTTTAGTTGCTCGACTAAAAACTTATCTGCTTCTCCTTGGTCAATTAAGGCCGGTACATACTGGCTAGCCTTACGCATTAGCAAACTGGCGTCGTATTGTTCCCAATGTTGTCGGTCTTGACCCAAATATGCCTTGAAGGCTTTTTGTCCCCAAGGTACTGCGCTGGGATTACAAATGGGGCTAAAGGCTGATACGGAGCTATAGCGTTGCGGATTACGCAAAGCGATTGTTAAAGCGCCATGTCCCCCCATTGAGTGGCCTGAAATCGCCCTTTTGTTGCTTACAGGAAAGCGCGACTCAATCAGTGCTGGTAACTCCTTCACAATGTAGTCGTACATTTGATAGTGCGAACTCCACGGCGCTTGGCTAGCGTTGAGGTAAAAACCGGCCCCTTGGCCCAAGTCGTAGCCGCTATCATCGGCCACATCATTGCCTCGTGGACTAGTATCGGGCGCCACAATGGCAATGCCTAACTCTGCAGCTAGACGTTGTGCGCCGGCTTTTTGCATAAAGTTTTCATCGCTACAAGTGAGCCCAGACAACCAATACAGCACTGGGACAGGCTGATTAGCGCTGGCTTGTGGCGGCAAATAAATAGCAAATGTAGCCACGCCATTTAAACTGCTAGCATGGTGGCTGTAGCGTTTGTGCCAGCCGCCAAAGCTTTTGTTTTCACTGATAAGTTCAATGTCTTGCATGCCGTTTTACTCCTATTTGTCGAAGTGAATAACGGTGCGAATGCTCTTACCTTGATGCATTAAGTCAAATGCTTCATTTACTTTGTCTAAGGCCATGGTGTGGGTAATAAAGTCATCAAGCTTAAACTCACCAGCCATGTAGCGCTCTACGTATTCAGGAAGCTCTGAACGGCCTTTTACGCCGCCAAATGCTGAGCCTTTCCATACTCGCCCGGTGACCAACTGAAAAGGTCGTGTTGATATTTCTTGTCCGGCACCGGCTACGCCAATAATCACCGACTCGCCCCAACCTTTATGGCAGCATTCTAGCGCGCTACGCATTAAGTGAACGTTGCCCACACACTCAAATGAGAAGTCCACACCACCGTCAGTCATCTCAACAATCACTTCTTGAATTGGCTTGTCGAAGTTTTTAGGGTTTACGCAATCAGTTGCACCTAGCTTGCGGGCTAAGTCAAACTTGGACTCGTTAATGTCGATGGCAATAATGCGACCCGCTTTGGCCATTTGAGCGCCAATAATGGCTGATAAACCAATGCCGCCTAAGCCAAATACCGCCACGGTATCACCGGGTTGCACGTTGGCAGTGTTGGTTACCGCGCCCATGCCCGTCGTTACCCCACAGCCTAACAAGCACACTTCTTCTAATGGGGCTTCTTGGTTAATTTTAGCCAGTGAAATCTCAGGCAGTACCGTGTATTCACTAAAGGTTGAGCAACCCATGTAGTGATAAATTGGTTCGCCATTGATAGAAAAACGCGTAGTGCCGTCGGGCATTAAACCCTTACCTTGGGTTTCACGAATTTTTTGGCACAGGTTAGTTTTACCTGATTTGCAAAATTTACACTCGCCGCACTCTGGGGTGTATAGCGGAATAACGTGATCACCCACTTTTACACTGGTGACACCTTCGCCAATGGATTCTACAATGCCGCCGCCTTCGTGGCCTAAAATGGCGGGGAAGATCCCTTCAGGATCATCGCCCGATAGCGTAAATGCGTCGGTGTGGCATACGCCAGAGGCGATGATTTTTACGCGAACTTCGCCTGCTTTAGGTGGCGCAACATCCACAATTTCCATTTTTAATGGTTGGCCTGCAGCCCATGCTACAGCTGCTTTTGATTGAATGGTTTGGGCAGTCATTGCTCTTCCTCATTGGTGTTAGTGATCGCCAGGTTGGGCGTATCTAATGCGAACATTATATTTATTTCTGGTTTGGTGATAATCTGGTTTTTTGTTAATTCACTTTTACTGTGTGGTAATAATCATTGATTGAAGTCCTGTGACTTGCTCAAGCGTATTTCCAGCAGTGTTATTTGCTTAGGTGGGTCACTATGTTCCAGTGGGACGGTATTAACGAATTTGTGGCAGTGGTTGAAACGCAGAGCTTTACAGTGGCGGCTCAGCGCTTAGGTATTTCCACAGCCCAAGTTAGTCGACAAATTTCTCAGCTGGAAACTCGCTTGGCCATTAAGCTATTTTATCGCACCACTCGACGGGTCTCGGTGACCGATAGTGGTCAATTATTCTACCAACAGTGTAGGCCATTGATTGAGGGCTTGCAGGATGCTGAACGAAGTTTAAGCCAGTTACAAAACGTGCCTCGTGGCAGCTTTAGCATGACAGCACCAGTGACCTTTGGTGAGCAGCATATCGCGCCAGCAGTGAATGACTTTTGCCTGCAATATCCTGAGTTACAAGTATCGCTACAGCTAACTAATCAAAAAATTGATTTAGTTGATGAAGCTATTGATTTGGCTATACGGCTGGGTGATTTACCTGATTCAAGCATGATGGCCAAACGATTAGGCGAACGCAGCTTACATGTGTGCGCGTCGCCCGCATATTTGGCGCAATATGGTGCGCCCTATAGTGTTAATGAACTTACCAAGCATAATTGTCTTCAGGGAAATGCCGAGTATTGGCGGTTTGCTGAGCAGGGTAAAAGTACTACCTTAAAAGTGAGAGGCCGTTTGCGCTGTAATAGTGGGAACGCCTTGGTAGACGCTAGCTTGAAAGGGCTGGGCATTGTGCAGTTACCCGATAGTTACGTGAAAGAGCATTTGCAATCGGGGGCATTGGTAGAGTTATTGCTGCCTTATCAAAAAGACCCTGAGGGTATTTGGGCGCTCTATCCTCATAATCGTTATTTATCTAATAAAGCCAGTTTAATGCTGTCTCACCTGCAGGCGTATTTCGCGGAAGTATAAATGGTTGATGAGCTTACTTGTGCAGTAGAAGTTTACCGGTGAGTAGTATATTAAAAGTGGGCTAAGTAAGCTTAGCCCACTGAGTGTGGTTTATTGCGCGCTTAGTTCTAGTGAGCGCCAGCGACCACGTGCGTAGTCTGCTTGTCCGTTACTCGAAATCACTTCGCCATTAGAGGTGGAGTTAAATTCAATTTGAATCACATCACCTCGAGTTAACGAAATATCGCTCCAAGTATGTTTACTGGTTTGGTAGTTGTTTGCCGATTTAGGGTTAGTGTATTCACCCACTTGTTGGCCATTGACCACTAAACGATAGTTACTCTCTCCGTCATTTTCAGTAAGCGTTGTGATAGTGATGCTGTAGTCAGCGTTATCACCATTAAAGGTGTAGCGCGCTGCAGCGTACTTATCTTTGTAACTCCCTGCATTTACCGCCAAAGCATTGCGAGCAATGTCTTTATAAGCAGGTACAAAACCATTTACTGTTGAGATATCAAAGCTATTTATATCTAAGACGATTTTACTCATGGGAGGTTGGCTAGGATTATCGCCACCTTGGCCATCTTCACCTAACTCACGATTGGTGATCAGAGCGACCCAATCTTGATTGGTTTCGCTAGGCGGATTGCCAATATTAAGCGTAGTACCGCCGCTTAGGCTTAAACCTTTGCTGAGTGATCTACTGCGTGGGTTGTACCAGTACACTTGATAAAGGTTGTTATTGGCTAAGGTAATGTTAGTGCTGCCACCTTTGCGCAAGTTAATGATGTAGTTGTTTTGCTTATCAGATAACACCCAATCGTTATTGCTTGAAGTGGCTGAGTTATCTACTTCAAGGTTTTGTAGGTTTAAACCTAACTGCGCTTGCAAGACCTCTTTGAAGAAGTAGTGAACGTGACCCGTTTGTTGCCATAACTGATCAAATTCGCGTAAATCTTCTACCGCCAAGTCGTAAGCATGGCCACCGTCATTTTTTAAGTACCAAGAGAAGCCAGCACCGCCCGACATAACACTGGCCCACATCCAATAAACCCGCTGGCGTGCATTAACACCTTGGTAAGGTTTGGGCGCATCACCACCAGACGCTTCGGTATAAGTGACATACCATTGTTTACCCGCTGCAGCCGATTTGTTTAACCAGCTAATGGTTTCCCCATAAACTGAGTTACGTGTTGCCGTTGCGCTAGCGTTTTCTGGAATACCGCCATACTGAATCGTAGGGCCATTAAATGTTGGGTGCCCTAACATGTCGTCGTAACGATCGTGTTGGCCAGGGTAGGTGTGTAAGGTAATACCGTGATCATAGGGGTCGAGTTGACGAATATAATCAGAGTAGGCTTTTAAGGCTGCTGTAGACGTTGCATCTTGCTCTTCACCTAAGTTCCACTGCACTGCGGGGTGGTGGGCAAAGCGTGAGATTAATTCTCGGTAATATAACTTGCGCTCTAAACCTAAACTGGCATTGTTAAGCAATGTTTCGTTTTCGGTTTCTTGAGTCATCATATGCAGCATAATGCCTTGCTGAGTCATATGTGAAAAGGCGCGTTCCCACTGGTCCAATTTACTCACATCAAAGGTGCGTTTGTTATTGCCATTTTCTTGATAAATCAACCAAGGGTGGGCATCACAGCCATCACCTTTTACGGTGTTCAGCATAATGTAAGCGCTATTTACCTGATGCGAACCTAGGTAGTTGATTAAGCCAATTAAGCCTTTGCCTTTTTGTTGAGCGCCAGACCAGCTTGGATCACCGACTTGCCAATCACTTTCGTGCTCAGCAAACTGGTGCAAAATGCCTTTACACGAGCCGCCGCTGCCTTTTACTGTGTTATCAAAGTCAGCATAACCAAAGATGTTCTCTGGGCTACCCATTCCTGCTTCAATAAATACATTGCCGCTGCCGGCAAAGCGCTGATAACGTTCGCCATCTATATGCTGCAATAAACCTTGGCTACGCAAATCTTGGCTATCGGCAGTAGAGGCAGTAACCGTAAAGGTTCCCTTATTTCCATCGAAACCAGCGATTGCTTGGCCTGAGTTCGCTTGGCTATCTACCGCAATGTTAGTGCCTTTACGGAAAGATACTTGGTAATCCCAGTCTCCCGTGTTTGGTGGCATAAAATAGGCGCGCCATACATTACCTTGGCCAGCGCCGCTGTCGGCAGCATCGCCTGAGGCAGCAAAGTGACCCGGTACTACAACACGCTGATTGCCTTGGCTGAAGGTGACATTAAAACGATGGTTAGTGAAGGTGGCTGTATCACTTTCATCAGCAAAGTAACCTTTACAGTTAAGCTCTACTCTATGCCATTGTTGGTTTTGGCCCACTATTTCACAGGTTTTTGCCGTCGCTGTGGCAAGGGTTTCTGGCAGATTTAGATTTTGTGCTTCAGCAGTTCCCACCGAGGTATGGCGGAATACAAAGCGATCTACTTTAAAAAACTTAGAGCGACCAGAAAGGGTAAAGGTATATGGTTCGCCAGCGTTTAAATGATAAATAGCGTTGTGCTTAGCATGGTTTTTATCTAAACGTTTACCAGAAGCCCACACGAATTTTTTATCTGCTCCACCATAGAATTTGGTATCAGAGCTTAAAATGGCTTTAGTGGCATTTCCATCGCCATCAATGGCTTGATAGTTGCCATCTAATCGCACATAACCGTCGTTGGCTACGTCACTGCGGTTATCAATGGTTTCTCTCGCAACGTACATATGTAAGTGATAAGTACCTGTTTGCGCAGCGGTAAAGCTGTACTCCAAAGGAGAGTTAACCGGACCAGATATATAGCTGTTGCCGTTAAACTCTAAATATCCGTTGCCGGTATAGCCGCTTACATCTGATTTACGCTGCCATTCGCCTAAGTCCGATAAGGTATTCTCAGCTTCAATAATGATTAAGCCATTCAGCTCTTGATATTGGGTAGTGACCTCTGGCGCGTTATTGTCACCGCCGTTGTCACCACCGTTATCGCCGCCGTTATCGCCGCCATTGTCACCGCCATTGTCACCGCCATTGTCACCGCCGTCATTTATATCTCGGCATGCTTCGGTTCCGCACTGGCAATAACTTTGCTCACTGCGTGAATTTACGCAGTCATTAGCAGTACTTCCGTGGATGATTTTACATTGAGCGGTAGTGTCACACTCGTCTCCGTAGTCCGGTTCTGGTTCCGGTAGCACAGGGCTTTGAATGTCGGCACATACGCCGTCTTCACACATGCAATAGCTTTGCGAGCTGCGGGAATTAACGCAATCGTAAGCGCTGTTGCCATAAATACTTTTACATTCAGAGGTTAAGTTACATTCATCGCTAGTTACTGCTGCCACTTGGAACGTAGCCGGTTGCGCGTTGAAACTATTAAGTAAGCGGTTTAAATCAATGCTGTCGTTGCTGGTATTCGCATTGGCAAAGAAGGAAAAAGCTAAACAAAGCAGGCTTATAAAACCTCTCGCTTTTCCTAATCGATGTTGATGTTGTTTCACTGTGTTTTTCCTTGTGTTTGTTTGTTCAACAAAGTGCAAAGAAGGCTTATCTTTTTCAGTGATAAGCCAGTCGTCTGGTCTGTAACGTTTGTACTTAGCGTTGAGTATTAAAATTGACTATTTATTATGATTTTTTTGTCAGCAAGGATTTGAGCAATTTATCACTAAGCTGTCCAGTAGTAATTTACTGTTTTTATTGATTTTTTAATGTAGTTTTTAATTTGATAATACTTAAGGGAAGTGTTTTTGGTGTTCACTAGTTTAGAGTCTTATATTTGTCGACTTTTTTTACAAAATATATTATTTCTATGTGTTCATAATAATGCACTAACTTTTAACTGTATGATAAATAAAGGCTATTACTTAGTGGTCTGATTTGTGCTTAGTGATGTGTATTGTTTGATTCACCACTGAAATAGTCGGTGAGTGACGAGTGACAGATTAGCGCGAACCCTGCGCGCCGTGTTAGTAAGATTAGGAATTAAGAAATACATGTTTAGCAGTAAAAAACATCTCATTGTAGTAGCGTCAATGCTAATGTCGGGCTTCGTTCAGGCTACCCCTCTTAGCGATTTCAACCTCATTTTAACTGGCGATTACAATTACCAAGGCGGTGAAGTAGAAGGACGCACCTTATTAGGTGGCAATCTAAATGCGGCCGGGCATTCTCCTACTTTTGCTACGCGCGAAACAACAGTACCTAATAAAGACACCGTAACTATTGTTGGCGATGTAAATGCCGGTAACATTAACCTTAATGCGGGCAGCTTAAGCTATGGTGGCAGCTACAATTTAGCGTGGAATGTTAACCTTAACGGCGGTGGTTCTAGTGTACAAAGTGTGACTGCTGGCAATCAAATTGACATGCAAGCAGCCTTTGATGATGTTGAAACAGAGTTACGTAACGATTCAGCTTATTTCGCTAGCTTGAGCAGTAATGCAGTGTTAAACGGCAGCCAGCTATTATATAGCGGTGCAGATAGCGTGGCTGTATTCGACCTCGATTTTAGTCAAGTATTTGCTCAGAACAACTCATTGTCTTTAGATGCTGGCACTGCGGAAACAGTGGTGATTAACGTATCTGGCAGCGATGTAACTGTAGGTGGCGGGGTAAACCTTACTAACGGTTTTGGCGTTCAAGCGGTCGGTATAAACATTGGTGCGGCCAATATTCTTTGGAACTTTTACGAAGCAGATTCCATTGATTTTAATAACTTAGCCACTGTTGGTTCGGTACTCGCTTTAGATGCTGACATCACTGGCGGAGCAGTATTTGACGGTAGTGTAGCGGCTAAGAGTTATACCGGTGCTCGCGAATTTCATAGCTTTGGTTTTGACTGGACTCCTCCTCAAGTACCTGCAGTGGTAAGTGAAGGTTCAACCACCATGCTATTTGCTTTTGGCTTGGTATTTTTAGCGCTGTCGCGTCGTAAAACCCGCATCTAAAAAGCACTCCAACTGTTTTAAAAGCCTCGAGTTTATGCTCGAGGCTTTTTTGTTTCCGGCTTTTATTAGCGTATTAGTTAACGGGTGTGGCCTGATAAGCGCCAGTTAAGCTATTAAAGGTGATGCGAATAGAGCCCGCGTGGTCTACTTGAATGTTGGCACCGTTTAAGTTGGCAAAGCCATCGTTAGTGTCGTCACCAAAATTACGTGACCAATCATTGTAGATATCAAACTTAAAGTCGGTAGTGCCGTCGAAATACACCACTGTTGACCACGTGTAATCATCAATTAAGCTCATTGGTAATGAGTTCCAGCCGCTCGGTTCGCCACGAAAGTAAACTTGAGGATAGCGTTGCAACAGCTCACCGCGACCGAGACTTTCACCCGTTTTGAACAGTCGATAATTTTTGCCGTAGTAGTTATCAATAAACGTGTTCTGACCATCTTGGTACTCAAGATAAAACTCAAAGCGGCGGTAGTATTCAATGTACTGCTGGCCAGTCCATACACCGCTTAAGCCATTGCCGTCGGCAACAGTATGGCTAAGGGTAAGATTAGTACGGTAGCTATGCTGCCAATTGGTGTCTGAGTACACCATTGTCACTTTGTCTGCATTACCGCTGGCTATGGCGCGGGCGGTTACGGTGATTAATGATGATTCACGGTAGGCATCATCTAAAGCCACTGCTTGGTGGGCTAAATGGGTTTGGGTGGTGGCGTCAAATTGGTAATTTTGTTGCTTGTTATTATCCCAATAAGTATCGCCATTGACTTGGTATTTAATGGCAAATTGAGTCGAAGATACTGAGCCTTGTAGCGGTAAACGAAAGCTAAATGCTTCATAGCCATTGCTGGTGGCGGCTACGTAAAAGGCGGGATGATTTAGCCATTGGCCATCGCTAGTTTGGTAGTGTATCCACACTTGTTTGTTTGGGCCGATGTTTTTCACTTCTACCGCGCCTTCTAGCTCTGCGCTAGCAAAGCCATTCTCAAAATACGGGGTAAATTGGGCGTGCCTTAGCCTGACTTCTTCGGCAGCTTGCGCACCGCTTACGGTGAATGCTAAACCTACTGCGGCGATCTTCATTATTGTTAGTATTTTATTCATATTATCTTCCTTGCTGTATAAACCCACCATCCTTAACGCGGTGAGCAGGTTTGAATATAGCAACGGCCATCAAGCTTGCTGGGTTAATCATCATTGCGGTATGAATTGTTTCGTACTTTAGTACGAGAGGCGTATCGCTTAGCCTCATTTTGTTCAATGAGGGGGTAGGTATTTTTGAAAGCAATTCGTTTTGAGCATTAGCGTTGTTAGCGCTAACAAAATGTTACTTGATTTAACAATAATTGCTATGCGCGAGTGCTTGATCACAAATGGCGCGGCTAAAATTTGCTGGAAAAATGAATCTATATAACCTGCAGAGACGGGTTAAATTATAAGCAATGAATAGGTGCGTAGTTCTGCCAGGCTTAGGTTTTCTCCGTATTCGCCATCTACCGATATTTTATTAAAAGAGAGAAAACCTATGGTTGTTTTATTTAATAACAAGTTCGTTAAAGTGTGTTCTGCATGTGTATTGGCCTTAGCAACATTTGTTAGCGCAGCGGCAAATGCCTCTGTGAAAGTTGAAGCTGAAGATTTCACTAATCAAAAAGGCATTAAAACCGAGTCTAGCTCTGATACTGGCGGAGGTGTAAACATAGGTTACATTGAAAATGGGGACTGGGTTGAATACGCGATTGACGTGCCTGCTGCCGGCAGTTACACACTGACTACTCGCGTTGCGAGTGCTACTGATGGTGGTCGTTTTGTGGTGTTAGCAAATGACAGTGAAAAAGCCACCGTTAAGGTTAAAAGCACCGGCAATTGGCAAGCTTGGAAAACCATTGAGTCTACCGTTATGTTAGATGCTGGCCCGCAAACTTTGCGTTTTAACTTCAAAGGCGGTTCTGGTTACTTATTCAATATGAATTGGTTTGAACTCATCGCCCAATAGTAAGCCTAGGCTAAAGGGTATTTCGCTGTTGCTCTTTGGCCTTAACACTGTGTTTTATTGGTATTTATACACGCTGGTAGGCTGTGGCTAGTGAGCACTCTTGCTAAGTGCTAGGTTTGTTAGCTAAACGCTTAACAAGCTGCGGGATTAACTGGCCAACTCTATTCTCAAGCTATTCTAAACACGCATTTCTTATTTGTCGCATTTCTTATTTGTCGCATTGTTATCGAGTAGCCCCTCGCCAAGCTGTTTTATATTTTTCGTCCTCCCACGGCTGGCTCTATTTGTTGCAACGCCCTCATCGAAGACAAAGATGATTCAGCCTAAGTCCACGTTAGTTTTTCCTCTTAAACCAATCTCTACAAAGGGTTTGCGGTGTTTTTCACCTTTGGTTTATTTATTCGCTGTTCTATTAACTCAATTTAGCAAAATATGATTATTGTTTGCGTTTATCAGTTTTTTTATTGGGTATAATTTCAAAAAACAGCAGTGTAAGCTAATGAAAAATATACTTTTATCAATCCCCTTTTGTTTGTTGCTTAGCGCTTGTGCGTCTGAACCGATTACGGTTTTGCGCACCTCTTACGGAGAGATAATGAGTGAGCAAACTGTGGCTAAGTCAAGCTCTAGCGGTTTAGCCACAATAGGTGGCGCCGCTATCGGTGGACTACTGGGTAACCAAGTGGGTGGTGGGCGTGGTAAAACAGCCGCTACCGTTACTGGGGTAGTGGTAGGGGGCGCAGTTGGTCACCAGGCATCAAAGAGTGAAGAAACTCACTACGAGTATATTGTTCACATGGACCATGGTGAAAAATTTATTCTTGAAACTAACACTCGGCGAAAAGAAATAGGCAGCCAAGTAATCGTAGAAAACTTATCTAATGGCCGAGAGCGGATTAACGTGCTGCCTTAACTATTTGCGCTAGTTATTCGGTATTTTGGGGTGTATGTCGCTTAGTGTATCCAGCCCAATAAACACCACCATAGGTAGTCTAGTGGCATCAACACAACGATGGTGATAACCGCCAGTGGAAAAGTAATTTTAAGCAGTTCCGTGAGTCGTTCGTTTGCCAACTGCATAGCAATAATAAGTGGTGCGACTTGGTAGGGAAAGATCACCGTAGAAAAGCCAATCACTTGAGTCATCAATACCGCGGGTAAGCTAAAACCACTGACTTCGGCAAAGTTCGCCGCCATTGGGCTTAGCACCGTAGGTACTCCAGGAATGGTAGTTACTAAACCGGTAAATGTTGAAATTAATGACAATGACATAAAGTGCAGGAACGAGCTGTTGGTTGATTCTGGCAATAGGCGACTAAAGGTGTGGCCAACATATTCACCAAGACCAGAGCTATTAACTAAGGCCCCCAGCCCAAGTGCTGCAGCGACAAAAACTATGGTGCCGAAATCTACCGAGTTGTTAAAGGATTTGGCTGTTACCACGCCCCATTTAGGCATTAGCAAAATAACCGCAGTGATTAGACCAACCCAAGCAGGGTTAATGCCATGAATCGAGTCTGTCACCCAAAATAACAAGGTGATGGATAACAGTATGGCGACGCGTTTTTGCAGTTTGCTATCAAATTTTTCGTCTTGCTTAGCGGGGGCTATCGACTGTGATGCTGAGAGTTCGGCAGGAAAAACGCGCAGCACCAACATCACAATCAGAATCGATTTAACAATGCCCAAAATAGGAAAGTGCAGCAGTAAATACTCAGTATAGTTAAAGCTAATATCAAACAGCGTTTCGCTAGAACCCGCCAAAATCATATTAGGAATGTTAGCTGGCAGTATGGCAAAGCTCGGCATGTTGCAAGACAGCGCCAGTGCAGTGGCAATACCGATGCGGCCTTTACTGCCTTGAGTAAAACCCATTTGCTCGGCTAAGGCCATTCCAATCGGCACTAGCACTACCGCTCGGCCAACTGAAGAAGGCATTACAAATCCCAGTAGCATTGCACTAAAGACCAAACCTGCAATCAGGTGTGTATAGCTAGCGCTTAAGTGAGGAGAAATCGCTAAGGCCAGCTTCTTACCTAAGCCAGATACCGAGATCGCCGAGCCAATAACAAAACCTGAAATAATCAACCAGACAGCCGTTGAGCCAAAACCCGAAAACAAAATATCACTGGGAATTAGCTTAAACGTGGCCGCTAGTGCAAAAAACAATAATCCGGTTAGAAATGGGGGAATAGCGCCTGTGCTCCATAACGCTAGCGTAATCATTACCAGCGCAGCACTATAAGAAAATAGCGCGGGGTAACCTTGCAGCGGAGATACTACAATCCAACATGCAGCGATAAAGGCGAGTAATAATGCTGACTGTTTAATGCTGAATTTACTGTCCATGTGTTGTTTCCGATTAAAGGCTATGAAATAAAACTTGAACTGAATGTGTTCATGTTTCTAAGATAGCGAAACCTCTCTGTCGTTTTAAGTGCTAAATATGACAAAGCATATTCCTGAGTCGACAATGTGGATGCCTAGCGAAGTGGCCTTTACGCTTGATCCAGATAAACCAGTATTAACTAACGCCAGAAGTATGTTGGCTGAGTCAGGAATGGTGCCGCATTCTCACCCGCGCGGTCAGTTGCTGTGGGCGGCAGAAGGTGTATTACGTGTTGCCAGTGAGCAAGCGGTTTGGGTTGTGCCGTCAAGTCACTCTGTTTGGATCCCTGGCGGCGTAAGCCATCAAGTGAGCTGCGAAATCGCCGCACGAACACGCAACCTATTCATCGACCCTTCATTCCCGGTTCGGCAAAGCGAAAAGAAAGGCGTAATGCTAAGCATGAGCCCTTTAATGCGGGAAATAGTGCTGCGACTCACTCAAGTTCCTCAGCGTATGACCCCGCAAAACATTCAGCGTTTAGGTCTGGTCGCCATCGATGAACTAGAGAATTTGACGCCTTTTGAAGTGAGTCTTCCCTCAGGTAAAGATTCGCGATTAGTTAAGCTAATTAGCTATATGGTGCAACACCCTAATGAAGCACCATCATTGGCTTCTTTAGCTAATATGGCTGGCGCGAGCGTGCGAACCATAGAGCGCTTATTTAAAGCCGAAACAGGGATGACCTTTCGCCAGTGGCGTAGCCGTTTTCGTTTAATGAATTCGCTAGAGCTGTTAAGCAAAGGCGAGAGTAGCACTTCAGTCGCCCATTCCTTGGGGTATAAAAGTGTGAGTAGTTTTGTGAAAGTGTTTCGCCAAGAGTTTGGGAAAACGCCACAGAGTTTTGCGATGGATATATAGGGTCGTAAACTTCAAGTTCTTGTTAATAGTTTTAGTTTCGTCTTGGGCGAAAATTCATCATTCTTGCTTAGCTTTAACTATTTATCTAATTGATAAATAGCTAAATATTGTTAGTATACTTTCTGAGGCTAACACTCGATTTACTGATAATAATTAAGAAACAAGGAAAACAAAAAAGATGACTTTAACAAAGGGAATGTTGAAGGGGCTGTCTATTGCCGCACTTCCAATGCTATTAGCTGCTTGTGTAAACATGACCGGAAAACCTTACACGCCATCCACCACTAATGTCATTAAAATGCAGGAATCAATTGAAACAAAATTGAAACTTGATGCATTCACTGAAAATGCTGATATTCCAGAATTAGTTTGCCGGCTTGGTGCTCCAATTGACGTGACAGCAGGAAAGACTCGCGCGCAGTACATATATGAAGCAATGCAAACAGAGCTGTTTATGGCAGGTGTCTATGATTCGAAAAGTGACACTGTTTTGTCTGGAACTTTGACCTACGTTAGCTTTTCCTCTACATCACCAGCTAGTTGGACGATAACTATGGATGTGGCTTCTAGTAAGTCAGAAGGTTACACTGTTACTACAAACTATCCATTTAAGACTAGTTATGACGGCAAGCAAGCTTGTCAAAATGTAGCTGATGCTTTCGCTCCTGCAGTACAGCGTCTTATTAGAGACGTGATTAGTCACCCAGACTTTTCATCATTAGCCGCTTCTAGTTAAAACGTTGATCTAGTTATAAAATAAAAAGTTTGGCACTAGTATGTAGTGCCAAATTGGCCTGTTTTCTCTTCTATTCTCACCCCTCCATTATCGTTGAGTCGTGCAAGTGGCTAAGTGATGAAGTCGACACTTGTTTGAGCGCAGCGAGTTTTTCGACGCACTTGGATACGAGCAACGGAGGAAGAAGATAATGCAGGGCGAGTTTTCTTTTTGCTTCATTTTTCTTTGCTCGTCAAAGAAAAATGACGGCGCCGGAGGCGAAAGCTTTAAAACGTCCACAAACAAAAAGCCCCAAGCATTGCTGCTTAGGGCTTTTTCATTTCAACATTTAGCCAGTCGTCACTGGCTAAACATCTAAAGATTAACCACCTACGGCGATTTTCTTCATATCAGTCATGTAACCGCGAAGCTTAGTACCAACTACTTCAACAGGGTGGCTACGTAGCGCTTCGTTTACTTCGATTAAGCGAGCGTTATCAACGCCGTTGCTTTGCTCTTCAAAACCTTTACCGATGTACTCTAGGCTGATGTTGTTCACGGTGTCGCGCAATAGTGGCACAGCAGCGTGTGAGAATAGGTAACAACCGTATTCTGCAGTATCAGAGATTACTACGTTCATTTCGTACAAACGCTTACGTGCAATGGTGTTAGCAATAAGTGGCGTTTCGTGTAGTGACTCGTAGTAGGCACTTTCTTCGATGATGCCAGCAGCAACCATAGTTTCAAAGGCTAGCTCTACACCGGCTTTAACCAGTGCCACTAAGATGATGCCTTTGTCGAAGAATTCTTGCTCAGTGATTTCTACGTCAGATACTGGGGCTTTTTCAAAACCGCTTTGGCCAGTCTCTTCACGCCACTTAAGTAAGTTAACGTCGTTGTTTGACCAGTCTGTCATCATAGTGCGTGAGAATTCACCTTCAATGATGTCGTCCATGTGCTTTTCGAACAATGGGCGCATTAGGTCTTTAAGCTCGTCGGCTAGGTCGAAACACTTAATTTTAGCTGGGTTAGATAGGCGATCTACCATGTTGGTAATGCCACCGTGCTTAAGGGCTTCGGTTACTGTTTCCCAACCAAACTGGATAAGTTTAGCGGCGTAACCAGGCTCAATGCCTTCGGCAACCATTTTGTCGTAACCCAAGATAGCGCCAGTTTGTAGCACACCACAAAGGATTGTTTGCTCGCCCATAAGGTCTGATTTAACTTCAGCCACAAATGAAGACTCAAGTACACCTGCGCGGTCACCACCGGTTGCAGAAGCGTAGGCTTTAGCAATTGCAAGGCCGTTGCCTTGTGGGTCGTTTTCTGGGTGAACAGCGATTAGGGTTGGAACACCAAAACCACGTTTGTATTCTTCACGTACTTCAGTACCTGGACACTTAGGTGCAACCATTACTACGGTAATGTCTTCACGTACTTGCATGCCTTCTTCAACAATGTTGAAGCCATGTGAGTAAGCTAGGGTAGAACCTTTCTTCATTAACGGCATTACCGTTTCAACAACATTGCTGTGCTGCTTGTCTGGAGTAAGGTTAAGTACCATATCCGCTTGTGGGATAAGCTCTTGGTAAGTACCAACGGTAAAACCGTTGTCTGATGCTTGAACAAAAGAAGCACGCTTCTCTTGAATCGCAGCGTCACGCAAAGCGTAAGAAATGTTTAGGCCAGAATCACGCATGTTTAAGCCTTGGTTTAGGCCTTGTGCGCCACAACCAACAACTACGATGTTCCAGTCTTTAATAAAGTTACAACCATCAGCAAATTCGCTGCGATCCATAAAACGACATTTACCTAATTGCTCAAGCTTTTGGCGCAAGCTAAGGGTGTTGAAATAATTAGCCATGTTCGACTCCGTAAAAATAGCGTTAATCAAATGATGATGGTGTTGTTGTGTTTACGAGATCCCGATGCACTTCTTTTGTGAGCGCGTTTCTTGTACCTGTCTCGTGATGGCCTCAATATAAACCCAAAGTGTCATTGCGTAAAATGATGTTTTTGGGATATTGTGTTTCATATATTGCAATACAGTTTGGTAAAATGTCTCGATTAAGGCCTCAACAAATAATACTCAATAGGGAGAGCTGCCAGTGGATGTAAGAAGTGTTGAGTTATTTTTGCACTTAAGTCAGAGCCTACATTTTGCTAAAACCAGCCAAGCCATGCATGTAAGTGCATCTACCTTGAGCCGAGTGATACAAAGGCTTGAAGACGAATTAGGCAGCTGTTTATTTACGCGAGACAAACGCAGTGTTCATCTTACTCAAGCGGGGCAGCGCTTTCGTAGCTTTGCTGAGCAATGGTTAGAGCAATGGCGTTTGCTGCAAATGGATTTGTCTTTGCAGTCGAATGCGCTGGCAGGCGAGCTGACGCTTTATTGCTCAGTAACTGCTAGTTATAGCCACTTACCGGACATTTTGGACAAATACCGCTTATCTTGCCCAAATGCCGACATTAAATTGGCCACTGGTGATGTGGCAATGGCAGTAGATAAGGTGGCTAATGGTGAGGTGGATATTGCTATTGCAGCCCGCCCCGATCACCTTCCGCTAAACATTGCTTTTGCCAGTATTAGTAAAATTCCGCTGTCTATTATTGGGCCTACGGTATCGTGTAACGTGCGCAAGCTGTTAGAGCGAAATCCTATTCCTTGGGATCAAGTGCCGTTTATTTTGCCTGAGCATGGGCCAGCAAGAGCGAGGATTGACCATTGGTTTAAAGCCATGCGTATCACGCCGAATGTGCACGCTAAAGTGGCGGGGCATGAAGCCATTGTGAGTATGGTGGCGCTAGGCAGTGGTGTAGGGATCGCTCCCGAAGTAGTGGTAGATAATAGCCCCGTGCGAGAGCGAATTCAAAGTGTGGTGGTGGGTGTAGAGCTAGAGCCTTTTGATTTAGGGATCTGTATGCTATCAAGAAGGCTGCACGAACCGCTTATGCAACGATTTTGGCAAATTGCAGCACGCAATTAAGGTAGTAGAAAAATGACACCCGCAGTAGATCAACTTAAAAAAGCCAAACAAGCCTTTAGCTTGCTTGAATATAAAAGTGACCCACAGCAAGCCAACTTTGGCCAAGATAGCGCCGAAAAGCTTGGCTTGGCAGAAGAGTTAGTTTTTAAAACTTTGGTCGCTTGTGATGAAAGCGATCCGAAAAAAATGGTAGTAGCTGTTGTACCGGTGACTGGCCAGTTAGATTTAAAAGCTCTAGCCAAAGCCGCCAAGATTAAAAAGATGCGGATGGCCGAGGTACCTGTTGCGGAGCGCACTACGGGTTATGTTAAAGGTGGTATTAGCCCCTTTGGTCAAAAGAAGCGTTTACCTACCTTTGTAGATAGCAGTGCAGAGCAACTCGCCGAAATAGTGGTCAGTGCCGGTAAGCGTGGTTTATCGCTGCAGTTATCGGCGACGGTGTTGCAACAGTTGCTTGGGGCGCAGTTTGCTACACTTAGCCATTAATACGCTGTTAAAAAGGATCTTATGAGACTACTTGGGTGTTTGTTTTATTTTTGTTCATTTATCGCTATGGCTGCTCCTTTAGCGCCGGCTAAATTTTCAAGTAGCATGATGAAGCCTTGGGGCTATCAAGACGCAGGGCAACCGGCGCAAGGTTTATTGGTTAACTTTGCTCGCAAGTTGTGCGAAGAAGCCGACATTGCCATGGAAAACAGTTTAAAGCCTTACCCTAGAGTGATTAAAGATATTCAAGCGGGCACTGCCGACTTTGCGGTGATGTTTGCTGGAGCAACTTCAGAAGACATCGCTGTAGATTTAGGCCCTGTGGTCGAATTAAAGGTGATGGCTGTAGCAAAGGCGGGTTCTGCGGCTATTGCTAATATAGATGCGCTTGCTGGTCAGCGAGTGGGAGTCATCCGAGGTTCAATTTATGGGCCGGAAATTGACGACAACCCTTCTATCGACAGGATAAGCTTCAACGATACCGTGCAGGGCATTCAAATGTTGCTGCTTGGCCGTATCGACGTAATGATCGCTACCAACTACTCAATTGATTTTGCCCTTAAACAACTGCACGCAGATATTGAGCGCCTCACACCTATCTATCAATTAGCGACGCGGCAAGGGCATTTGTACTGGTCTAAGCAATCTTTACAGCAAGAGCAGGCGGCGCGTTTACGCAACGCGTTAGAGCGATTACGAGAACAAGGCGTCTTGAGTGAGATATTTAGTATTGATGCTAGCTTAGCCTTAACGCTTTAACTGTTACTGGCTTGAGCCACCATTAGAGCTTCTATACAATGAGGCCAAATTAAGGAGAGTTTAATGATTAACCCGGCCAAAATTGAAGAGATAGCAAAACAAGTAAGTGAACTGGTTCCTCCTGGGCTTAAAAATGTGGGTGATGAATTTGAGCGCAAGGTAAAACAAGTGGTTCAAGCTAAACTGAGTCAACTGGATGTTGTTAATCGCGAAGATTTTGATGTGCAAACTCAAGTTCTGCTGCGTACTCGAGAAAAGTTGACAGCCCTAGAGGCCAAAGTAGCCGAACTCGAAAAAAGGTTAAACCAAGAAAGTTAATTAATAATTGATTAACTTGTTGATAAGGCAGAGCTTATGCTCTGCTTTTTTGTGGCTATTGTTTGTGATTTTGAGTCATGAAATGCTTTTCTTATTGTGAAAAATGACCACATACCTCATTTTTTAGTGTGATTTTTGGTAAACATACTGTGAAATTATAGGCCTATTTTTAGCAGGGTTTTTACTGTTTAAGTGCTGTTGAAATTTCTTTTTTAATCACCCACTTAGCTATCTTTAATTTAAAAAACAATGGTTTAATTTGTGTTATTTATTCTTTTGTTAGTTTTTTTATATTTTACGTTTTTTTAGTGAGCTTTGTCTTTATTGCACTTTCAATTATGTTAGCGCTAACACTGTGATCTTTGTCGTTTCTTTGCCCGGTTACCAAGCCTTAGGATGTTTTCAAAGGCGCATGGACATTGAAGACCTGTTGCCTTCAACATTATTCACAGGGAGAAGAGTATGAGTAAGAACGCAGTTTTTAAAATCACGATGTTAGCCGGTGCAATTGCTTTAGCAGGTTGTACTGATTCAATTGAAGAACCAACAGATCCAGTAGATCCGCCAATAGATCCACCAGTAGGTGAAGTATTCGTGGTTATTGATGACGGTGTAACAGCGAGCGGATTTGGTGTTCTTGCTGGTAGTGACGTTGATTATAGCAAAAATGCCTTAGCAAAAGATGAAAGCTATAGCGTTGCAAATGGTATTGCTGTTAGCCCTAGCGCTAATGGCGATGAGTACTCTTGGAAAGTAGATACTTATGGCGCTGGCGAAGCTTACTTTATTGTAGGTAGCGACACTGCCATGGATATGACTGATTACGCCAACGGTGTACTACTGTTTGATATGTCGGTAACTAATGCCACTGCAAGTGACTCTGCTGGCCACCAAATTGTGATGCAAACTAATGGTGGTGAAAAAGATTACCTTGACCGTAATACTTTCTATTTTGGTCAAAGCCAATTATCTGATCAAGAATCAGCGGGTTGGAAAACTTATGCCGTTAAGGTGAGTTGTTTTGCTGCAGATGATGCAGGTGCATTCGATATCACTAAGGTTAATGAAGTATTCCGCCTAGATATTCGCAAAGAGTCAGTGACTTACGAATTAGGTACCGTGAAGTACGAAAAAGACGCCACCATGATACCTGAAGGTGCTGTTGAATGGACGTGTGCTGAGTAATTAACGAAGCACTCTCCTGCGCACGGTATTGATGCCGTGCGCTATTTAATGAATTAATGGATTTATAGCTTTCAGGGAATATGAAAATGAAAGGTTTTTATGTTTTTTTAATTGCTGTTTCTTCCAGTTTTTTAGTGGCTTGTGCAAGTACTGGAACCTCTGAAAGTGCCAGCGAAGATGACCAATTTGCCATCCCTTTGATGGTGACGTATACCCTTAACGACGGTAAGGGCTGGAACAAGGTAAGTGCCGGCTTGCAAGGATGGGGAGATGGCGTAGCGTCATTTAGCCTAGCCAATGAACAAGCCAATATTAGGATTAAAAAGAAAGCGAGTAATCCTTGGCATATTCAAATTAAACGCCCTGTAGCGTTGGTGGAAGATATGCATTACGAGCTATCTGTTGAGGCTTCTGCAAGTGAGCCAAGCAATATGGTGATTGCTGTTCAACAAAACTACGGTGAGTATATTACTTACTTTTATCGTGCGGAATTAGTTGGTGTTGAAAGCAAACTATATACCTACGAATTCACCATGCCTAGTGACGAAAGGAAAGGAACGTTTTCGATTATGTTCGGTGATGGCGCACCTGGTGTGAGCTATAGCCTAAGCAATATCAAACTAAATTCTACCTACTAGTCTTTTTCAATATTAGTTAGTTTTAGATGTAAGGAATAAACCATGACATTGCTTAAGTCCTTAGCCTTAGCGGCTAGTCTGTTAAGTGTAGCAACAACCTCGGTAGCAGCTAACCTCGATATCAGCTTAGACAGTGGTAAAAGATGGCAGCAAGTTAACGCCGGCGACGACGGTTGGGGCGATGGTTCTGGTAGCTTTAGCTTTAGTGGTGAAACCGCTGAAGTCACTGTAAAAGATGCCGCCAGTAACCCATGGCATATCCAATTAAAACGACCAAAAGTGAAGTTGAATAAAGGTGAAATGTACAAGATCACTGCACAAGTGAGTGCAAGTGCAAAAAGTCCATTAACCATTATTGTGCAAAAAGACTCTGGCGATTACGCCACGTATTACGCTGAAGATCTATCAGTGAGCCCTTCAGCACAAACATTTAATTTGAGTTTTAAAGCCCCTTCTAGTGATAGTAAAGCGGCCTTTGCCTTTTTTGTAGGCGGCGCTGAACCCGGGGTAACGTTTACCTTTAAAGACATACGTTTAGTAAGTGAAAATTAAGCATATTTAACAGTACAGTAGGCACCTTGCTATTAATCCCAAAAGCAAATTCCGACAACCGATTGGTAATAAAGCCTATTAGCTAGCTTTGTTACTTAGCCTACCTTTCTGTTTACTCCTCTCAGCCTTGCTGCGAGGAGTTTTTTTATTTTTAGGGCTGCCCTCAAATTCAAAACGCTTGTTTTTTAAGCAATTGTTTTTTGGTTTTTTTGACTTACTTATTGTTATTTTATGATTCCCCGTGAAAGCCTTTTCAATTTGGTGCTTGTCTATTTTCTATTTTATTTTCCTCGTTAACATAGCTCCCGCTGGCTTATTAGTGAACTCACTAATTGGCCTCTAACAATTTCAAAGGGAAATGAATATGAGTAAAAAAACAGTTTTTAAAGTAGCAATGTTAGCGGGCGCAGTTGCACTAGCTGGTTGTACTGATGCTGTAGAAGAAGCGCCAGTGGCTCCACCTGTTGATGAGACGCCAGTAGATCCACCTGTCAGTGATGCTTTGGTCATTCTTAATGATGGTTCTGCAGCGACTAACTTCACTGTAATGGTTGGCTCAAATTCAGATTCCTATAACCGCCAAGTATTAGCGCGCGGTGAAGGCTACCCTAAAACGGATTCATTACAGGTGACTGCTAAAGAGAGCGATGGCGTAGCAACCTGGCAAGTAGATACCTTCTCTGCTGGTGAAGATGGCCCTGCTGAAGTTTATTTCATTGTGGGTAGTGCAGAAAACCAATTAGATCTTACTGAATACCAAAATGGATTGTTATTGATTGATCTTTCGGTATTGGTGGCAACAACCAGCGAAACCTCCCATCAAATTTTTATGCAAACCAATACTGACGCTGGCGAAGATTACAAAAACCGCCAAGCCTTTTACTTTGGCCAAGCACAACTGGCAGATCTTGAAGCCGACGGTTGGTCAACGGTGGCGGTTCATATGAGCTGTTTCTCGATACAAGATGCTACTGGTGCATTTGATATTGCCAAAGTGAATGACTTAATGAGTTTTGATATTCGCGGTAACGAAAGTGTGAGCTACGAAATTGGAAAAGTAGCTTTTGAGAAAACGACAACGTTGCCAGCTGGCGCGGTTGAGTGGTCTTGTGAGTAATTAATTGTTTGTTAACTACGCCAGTGTGAGCACTGGCGTAGTGTAACGATGAGGAATTTGAAAATGAAAGGTTTCTTTATTTTGGTTGCGAGCGCTTTTTTTTTAGCCGCTTGCGCTAGCACCACCCCGGAGCCAGAGGCGCAGACTTCCCCTCTAGTCATGGTGACATACACCCTTAACGACGGCAAAGATTGGGAGAAGGTTAGTGCTGGGCTGCAAGGTTGGGGCGATGGCGTTGCCGACTTTAGTCTTGCGAATGAACAGGCCAATGTTCGAATAAAGAAACAAGCCAGTAATCTTTGGCATATTCAGCTTAAGCGCCCCTTGTATTTATTTGAAGATATAAAGTATGAAATCTCTGTAGAAGCCTCGGCCAGTGAACCTAGCAAGCTTAGCTTTACGGTGCAGCAAGATGGCGGAGAATACGCAACTTACTTTCAGCGCACTGAATTAGTGGGTGTTGAGAAAAAGCAATTTACTTATGAATTTGTCATGCCAAAGGATGAGAAAAAAGCCGCCTTTGCCATTATGTTTGGCGATGGTCGTCCGGGTGTCAGCTATAGCCTGAACAATATTAAGTTTAACTCAACTTATTAGCGTGTTTGGCGCTCAACTTAAGGAATAGACTGTGAATTTTATGAAGCCTTTAATTTTGGCGTTGAGCTTAGTATTGATAGCTATGCCTAGTTACGCTGCAAACTTAGATATTGCCTTAGATGGAGGCAAGCGTTGGGAACCGATTAACGCAGGCACTGACGGTTGGGGGGATGGCTCTGGTCAATTTAGTTTTAGCGGTGACAAAGCAACCATAACAGTGAAAGAAAAAGCCAGTAATCCATGGCATATTCAATTGAAACGCGCTCGAGTGGCCTTAAGCAAAGGCAAGCGCTATCAAATCACCGCTGAGCTTAGCGCCAGTCAAGAAAGCCCCCTTACTATTATGTTGCAGAAAGATTCTGGTGACTACATGACCTACTTTGCAGAGGACTTAGTGGTGAACCGAGAACCACAACAAGTGGACTTAACATTTGTAGCCACTAATTCTGACAAGAAAGCAGCGTTTGCTTTTTTCGTTGGTGGGGCCGAGTCTGAAGTAACTTATACCCTTAACAACATACGCTTGGTGAGTGAACATTAATAACTTTTAACAATGCTGTAGGCTCTTTGTCATTAATCCAAAGGCAATCGACGATAATCGAACGATAACTGAGCCCTTAGCACTCAAGTTATCTCGTCTACTTTTTTTGTTTACTCCTCCCAGCCTTGCTGTGAGGAGCTTTTTTGTCTGCGGCTATGAATAATATAGTGCGTTTAATTCGCGTGTTAATTACTCACTCGAATGGTGCGACTAAAACTATCGTGATCATTAGACTGGTCGCTAACCCTCAGCGTGACTTGATATGTGCCGGCAGCAAATTGATGGAGCGGATTAGCGAGCTCTGAACTGCTGCCATCCCCAAAGTCCCATTGCCAATCTAGTACTTGGTTTGTACTGCGGCTGTTGTCAGAAAATTGGATTCCAGTATCGCTACTCTCAACAGTGAAGTGGCTTAATACACCTTGATCAAATAGTTTAATTTTTACGCTTTTAAAGGCTTCTATTACGTCTGCTTCTGGTAGGTTGGCAGCAAGGCTTTGTTGACGAATACAGTCTGCTGCGTCTGTTAAGGTTAAATCTGGTAACCAGCAGGATTTTGCTGCGTTTAGATAAACTGAGTACGCAGTGTCTATACCCCACTTATTGGCGAGCAAATAGAAAGGGTAACTCAGCATACCAATGCGTTGATAATAGTTGTTACCTGCGTCGTCGTAATCTAAAAAGCTGGCAATAGCGCCAGCTTCGGTTTGAATTTGATCCAGTTGGCGAGTGTAGCCATTAGATTCCTCGCCATGTATCCAATAATTACCGTCATTGTTAAATTCGTATTTCACCATTACACCGGAAATATCGGCAAAGGCTTCATGTGCGGTTCGTGCATCGAGGCTAATGTTTTCTTTAAAGCCATCTATTTTACCTATTCGGTTCAAAACCCCATGGCCAACTTCGTGCGCAATATGATCGAGCGTGGCGAGATTTTGAAAGAACGGAATACCATCGCTAAAGTTGGCGTACGCACCGTCCCAAAAAGCGCGAATAGACGAGGCTTTGTCGTAGTGAACCCGCAGCCGAATTTTCTGTTCTAGCGGCGGTTCTTTAAGGTGTTTTAAGAAAGCATCGTACACCGCAGTACCGTAATACATGGCATCGTTAATCGCTGAGTACGTCCAAAGGCCGTTGCTATCGTTGGTTTGCTTGTAGGTGTTTATTGGCTGATCGGCACATAAGTACTCGTAGGCTGGATACGCTTGCTCGTCTGCCTCTAAAGCTCCCGCATTTGCATCATGGGCACGCGGATCTATTTGATTCTGCATATCCGTTACACTGACCAAGCCATTATCAAAAATGCATGTTCCACCTTGGTGGTTAATTCTTTGAATGGCGATATGTGGTCGGCTAGTGCCGTAATACCATGGCGTAAGATAGCTTCCGCCGGGACCAGATAACTGCGCGTTCCCGGTAAAATCATGAAACCTCACTAACCGGGCGGTGGCTGCCGGGCCCGCCTGGTTCACTGGCAGCAAGTTTAGCGCTGTAGCATTGGCTGGAATCACGCTTTGCTCGGGAATGGTAATTAAAAACGGCGTATTAGACGGGGTTTTTAACCATGCTTCTCCTAGGTTATTGCCTTGCGTATCGGCCCAGTAGACCCAAATTGATTGTGTTTTTGCCTCTGGCGGAATCGTTTCATTGCTTAAAGTGAGGCTTATTTGTCCTGCTAAGCGATTAGCTTGGCCGTCGGTATCCCGCAAATAAGCACTTTCAATGGTATTACGTGGCAGCGTGAATACCGTTTCGGTGGAGGAGGGTTCTCCGCCACCGCCACATGCCGACAATAATAGTGAAGTAACTAGTGCAGAAAATAGCGGTATCGCAGGCTTAGATGAAAAGTTAAATAGGTGATGCACCATTTTGCGTCCTTGCTGGTGGGAATTGAATAAGAGTGTTTACTCTAAGCTGAATATAGCGAAGGCGCTGGCAATATTGTATGTAAACTTTGTCACCTTAATGTAAGCGCGCGGATCCTTTTATCATGGGCCGCTAAATACTTTATAGCGTGCATAACACGGAGCCTTGAGGTTGGTAAGTGAGAAAAGGAGGTGGTGGTGTCTTGTTTGTTAACTGCTATTGCTTTACGTTTTTTTAGTCTGCTATTTCCTTATGTCATAAAGCATTGGCTTTTTATGACCAAATTCAAATCTTACTGTTTATTTCTTTGAATCGCCTATCTTGCTTGGGTAGATTAACACTGGTGAAAGCGCTTACACTTATTCGCAAGTTGTAGCGCTAACCGTTTTTACCATCGCGTTTGTTATTCCTTAGGAGTTGTTATGGAACAAAATCAGCAGTTTTTTCATGCTCACCACTCACCAATGGGGGCGTTAGCCAGCTTTACTGTCGGCGAGTCTGGCGAGCATGGAGGAATGGGTCTGGAGTTAGGTGCTCCTTTTGCAGGTAACATATTTGTTGGTTATCAAGATGGCGAAGGTGTGGTTAATTCGTTTCCATTTTACAAGGGCGCAAACGACCAAAGCGAACGCTATGTACAAAAAGACGACACTTCTAGCCTTAGCGAGCGAGTGTTTGAAAATGTTGAGCGTGATTACCAATGGGCCAGCGATACATTCTCAGCGCCTGGCATTAGTTTTAACGTTCTCAGCCCATTTTTTGAGATCCCCGATCCGGCATTAGCACAGCATCAAAAGCTCAAGCAAGCCAGCTGCCCTGCGGTATATGTTGAATTAAGTTTTGATAATACCAGCGACCAAGATTGGACCGGTTTTTTTGCCTTACAGGGCGATGACTTACGCTGGAATAAGCTCCTAGACGGCGACAATAACGGGATGCTTGGGGTCACTTGTAGAGACAATATTGGTTTGGCTACCACGTGTAAATCGGCCACAGCATTTAGCCATTTTTCTGTACAAAGTGCGCTGAGTAAAATAGGCAATAACGACTGTTTCATGCTTGGTCCAACAGCCGGTTTTATGGTGGACGTGAAAGCCGGTGAAAAAGTAACGCTACGTTTAGCCTTAGGCTTCTACTTAGGTGGGAATGCAACGTTTAACCGTGCGATGCAATATTACTATACGCAGCATTTTACTGGGCTAAACGATGTGCTTAGTTATGCCTTAGGCCATTTTGATGAATATGCCGCGATTGCAAAACAAGCTGATAAAGAACTGCAAGACAGTGCCTTGAGTGCCCATCAGCAATATCTTCTGGCACATGCTACGCGCAGCTATTACGGCTCGACCCAATGGTTGTTTGACGGTACAGAGTCGGTCTGGGTGGTTAACGAAGGCGAGTATTTGATGATGAATACGCTCGACCTTACCGTAGATATGTTGTTCTTTGAATTAACGAAAAATCCATGGACAGTTAAAAACACACTGAAGCAGTTTTTAAGTCATTACAGCTTTTACGATGAGGTTTTTGACCCTGAACACCCCGAGGTAAATTACCCTGGTGGTTTGTCATTTACTCATGACATGGGGGTATCAAACAATTGGAGCCCTAAGGGAGAAAGCTCCTACGAAGTGGCGGGTTTAGATCGAGTATGTTTTAGCCACATGACTTACGAACAGCTCACTAACTGGGTATTGTGTTGTGGTGTTTATATTAGCAAAACTGCAGACAAGGCCTTTGCTATTGAGCAGCGCGGCACTTTGATTGATTGCTTGCAGTCACTGTTAAACCGCGATAACCCAAACCCAGAGTTACGCGACGGCATTATGGGCTTTGAATCGGCGCGTACTCAGCAGGGTGGGGAAATTACCACCTACGATTCTCTCGACCATAGCTTAGGCCAAGCTCGCGGTAATATTTACTTGGCGGGTAAAAGTTGGGCTGCTTATTTGGCAATTGCCAAAGTATTACAAGATTTAGGGGAAACCGAACAGGTTAAGCTTGCGTTAGGCGCTGCTAAGCGTTGCGCCGATAAATTAAGTGCTAGCTTCGATAAGGAATTAGGGTACATACCGGCGGTACTAGATGGCCACTCAACCAGCGCGATTATTCCGGCAATTGAGGCCTTGGTGTATCCTTATGAGATGGGCTTAAGTGAGGCCGTGTCTGAGCAAGGCCCTTACGGTGAGTACATTAAAGTACTAAAGGCGCATCTAGAGTATGTATTAAACGAAGGGTTCTGTTTGTATCCTGATGGCGCTTGGAAACTATCGTCTACGGCTGACAATTCATGGGTCAGTAAAATTTACCTAAACCAATATGTGGCACGTAAAATTTTAAAAATAGAGCAGGCCAACAGCGTTGAAGCCGATGCGGCGCACTTACGTTGGCAAACGATTGGCGCAAGCAAGCACGCTTGCTGTGATCAGTTCAGCTCAGGTAAGCCTATTGGCAGTTTGTACTACCCGCGCTGTGTGACCAATATCTTATGGTTAGACGAATAATCGACACATAACCACTAATTCTTGGCTTAGTGCTAGCCGCTGAGTCAAGAAAAGGGTACTAATATTGTTATACCAGTGCTAGCGGCTGTTAGTGATTGAAAGGAGCCTCAATGATGCGCAACGGCAACGCAGTATTACTGCTACTGGATGTTAAACATCCTTACGATCGAGAAATACTAAAAGGAATTACCCACAATATCAGCCCCTTATCGCGCTGGATGCAGCCGGAGGTAATGACTATTGCTGAAGCGAATCTGGTTAACTTAGATCGCTTTTGTGGAGTGATCGCTGATTTTGATAAACCCGGTGTGCCGGCGTTCTGTGAAAACCTTTCACTGCCCTTAGTGGCTATTTCTGGTTCACGTTTAAACCTTCCTTCGCAAGCCCATTTAGCGCGGATAGGCCCTGATAGCCAAGGGATTGTAGAGTTAATCGTGCAGTCGTTTTTAGCCAAAGGCATTCGTCGCGTGGCATTTTTTAGCGGAGTACCTGCTTTTACCGCTCCGTGGGTGAAAGAACGCAAAATTGCCTTAGCGAAAATTGCCCTTCAATATCGCCTAGAGCTGGTGGATTTAAGTGTTCCTGACTTAACTCGGCCTGAATCACGAGTAGGGGTGGTTGCAGCCTCAGACACCCAGGCGAGGCAATTCGCTAGCTTGTGTCATGATCAAGGGATTAGCGTACCGAATGATTACACGCTGATTGGTATCGACGCCGACCCTACAGAAAGCGCTTTATCGCCTATCTCTTTGTGCTCTGCGGTATTGCCTATTCAACAAATTGGTGAACAAGCCGTGGCGGTGCTACAAGAGCAAATTGACGGCCTTGCAGCGCGTGAAGTATTAGTGCCAGCTACCGAGATCATCAGTGGTGATTCTGCCGACGAAGCAGTCCCTGCTGACCCTCTTATCACCAAAGCTTTATTCTTTCTAAACAGTAATTTTCACCGAAGAATTAAAGTTGAGCAGGTTGTTGACTACTGTGCGGTATCTCGCAAAACCCTTGAAACACGTTTCAAGCAGGTTCTTGGCAAAACAGTACATCAACAATTGCATCAAGTTCGTATGGAATTCGCCAAGCAACAGCTCACCTCTACCAGCTCTCCGGTTGATGCCATCGCCGATGCGGCTGGGTTCTCTAATCAACACTATTTATATTATTTGTTTCGGCAGGAGATGGAGATGACGCCGAATCAATATAGACAAAAGTTTGCCTAAATCGGCCATGACGCAGTTTTTCACACTGTGAAACCCCTATCATTTACAAATAATTGAGTTTTTGATGGCGGCCTTTTGCTGTCTAAACAGTGGTTTTAGCCAGGAAATATTACGTTTTATAGTTTAATAATTGCTAATTGTCATGATAGTGGCTTTTTTTATGACAGGCCTCAAATCTTAACCTTTATTCGTTTGAAGACCTTATCAGGCTTAGCTAAAGTTTAATCCAAGAAAGCGCTTACACAGAGTTTCAAATAAACTGAATTTGTCGACTCTCTTTAAGGCCTCTCCACATTTAATCTTATGGAAATGAAACATCATGGCAGCAGTTACATTTAACAATTTGAAAAAACGCTTTGGTAAAACAGAAGTCGTTAAAAGCTTCGACTTGCACATTAATGATGGCGAGTTTGTTGTGCTACTTGGTCCTTCTGGTTGTGGCAAATCAACAACGCTAAGAATGCTTGCTGGCTTGGAAGATATTTCGGATGGCGAAATTTTCATCGCTGATGAGCTAGTGAATGACTTACACCCGATGGAACGTAACATCGCCATGGTGTTCCAAAGCTACGCTTTATACCCGCACATGAGTGTGGAACAAAACATTGCCTTCGGTCTTAAAATGACTGGCGTAGCAAAAGACGAGATCGTTAAGCGCGTGAAATACGCAGCCGATATGTTAGAGCTAACCCCGCTACTTGATCGCAAACCTAAAGAGTTATCAGGTGGTCAACGTCAACGTGTGGCAATGGGCCGCGCAATGGTACGTACTCCTGAAGTATTCTTGTTTGATGAGCCACTATCTAACCTTGACGCCAAACTACGTGGCTCAATGCGTGCTGAGATTAAAACTTTGCACGACAAATTAGGCACCACCACCTTATACGTAACCCACGACCAAGTAGAGGCCATGACCTTGGCTGACCGTATCGTGATTCTTAAAGATGGTTACATTGAGCAAGTAGGCACGCCAAAAGAAATCTTTGAAGAGCCAGCCAACAAATTTGTTGCATCGTTCATTGGCGCACCTGAAATGAACATGATTCCAGCAACCATTAAGAAAACTGGCACTGTTTCTAGCTTGGTATTTTCTGACCAGCACATCGACTTACCAGCGGTGTATGCAGAAGATGACTTGCTATGCACTTTGGGTATTCGCCCAAGTGACCTGTATCTACATCAACGTTCTATTGAATCAGAAACCATTGGTAGCGTGAAAGCGGATGTTATCGGCGTCGAGCTTCTTGGTTCTACCTACCACGTACAGTGTGAACTGGATGGTGCTCGTTTTATTGCAGAAGTTGCAATTGCTGATGATGTGAATGCGGATATAGACGATAAAGTGGAGTTGTTCTTCGATATTTCGCGGATCCACTTGTTTAACAATGAAACCGGAAAGGCAATTTTGCCACAAATGAACTAGTTACTCCCAGCGCTTGTAAAAGCGTCGGCGCACTAGCCAATTGCGACACTGAATAATAATAAAATTCATGTACTTAGGAGAATAGGATGTTTAACAAAAAGAAACTTGGAACAGTAGCGTTAGCCCTCGGCACTACGCTGGCGTTAACCGCAACGTCAGCCTGGGCGAAAACTACCCTAACAGTAGCTTCATTCCCTAGCTTTGACCTTGCTGTACAGTCGGCTATTCCACTTTATAAAAAGATTAATCCAGATGTAGAAATTAAGCTCGTATCGTTAGCTTATGGTGATCACCATAATGCGATGACTACTGCGCTAGCAACTGGCGGTAACCTACCTGACGTAATGGGTATTGAATATGGTTACATTGGCCGATTTGCATCATCTGGTGGCTTAGAAGATTTACGCGCTGCTCCGTACAGTGCAGAGCAATATGAAAAACTATTTTCTAAATTTACTGTGCCACTAGCCACTGGCGGTAGCGGTACATTAGCAGCAATTCCAGCAGATATTGGCCCTGGTGCGTTGTTCTTCCGCGAAGATATCTTTACTAAAGCTGGCGTAACTGAAGAAGACCTTATTAAAGACTGGGATTCTTTTATTGCTGCGGGTAAAAAAATCAAAGAAACAACCGGTTCTTACCTTGTTGCCAGTGCTGTAGACATTAAAGACGTTGTGATTCGTAGTGGTCTTAAAGATGGCGAAGGTATCTACTTTGATGCAGAAGGCAACATCACGGTAAACAATGACCGTTTCAAAGAAGCGTTCCGTTTAGCAAAAGCTGTTCGTGAGGCGGGTATTGATGCACAAGTTGGTGCATGGAGCTCAGAGTGGACTGAAGGTTTACGTCGCGGCACTATCGCTTCACAAATGATGGGTGCTTGGTTAGGCGGTCACTTAGCTAACTGGATTGCTCCAGAGAGTAAAGGTCTATGGCGTTCAGCTGCTCTACCAGGCGGTACTTATGCAAGCTGGGGTGGCTCGTTCTACGCTATTCCTAAGAAAGCCAAAAACAAAGCTGAAGCATGGGAATTCATTAAGTTCATGACCATGGATAAAGAGATGCAAATTGCAGCTTTCCGTGATTTAGACGCTTTCCCAGCATTAGTTGAAGCGCAAAATGATGACTTCATTAACCAACCAATTCCTTACCTAGGTGGCCAAGTGGCTCGCGTAGAGTGGAAAAATTCTGCTGACCGCATTCCAGCAATGGATGTACACAAGCATGATCCAGTTGCTGAACAAATCATTAATGATGCACTTGAAGGTGTATTAGAGCGTGATGAAAACATTGATGCAGCGTTAGCTGAAGCTGAAAAGCAAATCAAACGTCGCGCTAGACGTTAATTTTAATATCGAGGGAGCTCGCTCCCTCACTTTTTTTTTTGTCGGGAGTTAAAGATGTCTTCTGTAGAGTCTGCCGTAAGACCACCAGTAGCTAAAATTAAAAAGCGGACCCTAAAGCAGCGACTACATGCAAGTGGCTACAAATGGGCTCCTTACTTATTTATTAGCCCTTTCTTTGCAATATTTACAGTCTTTGGGTTGTTTCCGTTACTTTTCTCTTTATTTTTGTCGTTTCACTATTGGGAGCCAGCCGCGGGATTAAGTGCCATGGAGTGGGTAGGTATTGAAAACTACACATTCGCCTTAACCGATGATTGGTTTCAGACGTCCATATACAATACATTGTGGCTTGCGTTAGCTGCGGGTATCCCCCAGCATGTAATAGCAATCCCTTTAGCTTATTTCTTACATACTAGTTTTAAACGCAGCCGTAACACGGTAATAGGCATGTACTTTATGCCATTTATTACCTCTACTGTTGCTATCTCTTTGGTATTTACGACCCTGTTCTCACGAGATTTCGGCATGATTAACATGCTATTTACCTCGGCGGGTAACTGGACCATTGGTGATATTCAACCTCTAGCTTGGTTATTCCCTACAGAAAATATTGATTGGAATCGACCTGAGTACACCAAAACCATGATTGCTTTTGTTGTGTTCTGGCGCTTCGTTGGCTGGAATACCGTTTTGTATCTTTCTGCGATGCAAACCATTCCTAAAGATTTGTATGAAGCGGCCACGGTTGATGGCGCTAAACGTTGGCAGCAATTCTGGTACATCACGGTACCTATGCTTAAGCCAATGATGTTCTTCGCGGTAACCTTAACCATTATTGGTAACCTGCAATTGTTTGAAGAACCGTTCATTATTACTGGTGGTACTGGTGGTCTTGAGCAAGCGGGTAAAACAGCCGCAATGCATATGTACATTACCGCGTTTGTTGAGGGTGACTTTGGTACTGCATCAGCTATCTCTTGGATTCTGTTTGCGCTGATTGCCTTCCTTACCTGGGGTAACAACAAATTACTCGGTGAGAAGAAGTAGGAGTAAATTATGAATAAACTAACTAAGAGTCATTTAATCGCTTATTTCATTGTAGGTATGGGTTCCATCATTATGTTGGCGCCGTTCTACTTCATGTTTATATTTGCTTCGCATACCAACTCATCGATTTTGTCGGTGCCGCCACCAATGTGGTTCGGTGGCGAATTTATTAATAACGTTGGCATTCTGTTAGATGCACTACCGTACTTTTGGCACAACATTGGTTTAAGTTTTTATGTAGCGTTGATTACTACAATACTTAACTTGTTCTTCTGTTCATTAGCGGGTTATGCATTTGCCTTGTTTGAGTTTAAAGGCCGTAACGTGATGTTCATATTAATTATGGGCACCATGTTATTACCACCGTTCTTAGGCATGATTCCAACTGCTTTGATTATGTCTAAGCTGGAATGGATGAACCAACCTCGTGCGCTGTACATTCCAATGGCTTGTGGGGCAATGGGTATCTTTATGATGCGTCAGTTTATCTCAAGTGCGATTCCAAAAGAGCTAATTGAAGCGGCTCGTATGGATGGCTGTAACGAGTTTGCTATCTACTGGCGTGTAGTGGTTCCACTTATTACACCTGCCTTTGGTACGCTTGGTCTTATTACCTTTATTGGTCAGTGGAACAACTTCATGGGTCCATTGGTTGTAATGAACGATATGAAGATGTTTACCGTGCCGCTAGCACTACGTGCGCTGCAAGGTACAGGTCAGGTACCTTGGGGTGCAATTTGTGCCGGTGCCGCCATTGCGGTAGTGCCATTAATGATCTTGTTTGTGATGACTTCTCGTAAGTTGATTGACGGCCTAACAGCAGGTGCTGTGAAAGGTTAATCAAGTCTTAAGTAATTAAAAAAGCCAGCTTATTAGCTGGCTTTTTTGTTTCATCTTTTGCAGCTTATTTTTTCACAATACTCACGATGTAGAGCAATATAACTGCGCCCACTACAGCGGTAATCAGCGAACCCAACATGCTGGTGCTACCAAAACCCAGTAGTCCAAAGACAAAGCCGCCGATTACCGAGCCAACAATACCCACCACAATATTGCCTAACACGCCAAAGCCGCCGCCTTTCATAATATTGCCAGCAAGCCAACCTGCCACCGCGCCAATAAGTAACCAAATAATAATGCCCATAATTTTTCCCTTTTAGTATGAAACCATAACTGAGTGAATGCTTTTAAGCTCTGAGTCGTTATTGGCTAAGTGTAGTAAACGAAATGAACTTTATTGCTTAATGGTTAGCCATTTTTTCGCTTTCTATTCATTCTGTTGCGTATTAATCTGGCTATTGAAATAACGATGAGTGAGAGTAATGGATGACTAGGCAGCCCTATTTAATTGAATCAGAATTAAGCGCCGGAAATGTGCTGTTGCAGCCCTTGCAGTTAAGCCATAGAGCAGCGCTATTAGCCGCCGAAGCCGATGGGCGCTTAAGTCAGTTGTGGTACACCAGCGTTCCCAATGCAGACTCTATTGATGCTTACTTTGACAGTGCTTTACAAGATAAACAGCAAGGTGTGGCGCTGCCGTTTGTTGTAATAGATAAACCCAGCGGCAACGTTATTGGTGCAACTCGCTACTGCCATGCCGATGTTGTTAACCGCCGTTTAGAGATTGGTTATACCTGGTATGCAAAAAGCTATCAGCGCTCTTCAGTAAATACCCAATGCAAATTGCTATTGCTGAGTTACGCTTTTGAGCAACTCGGTTCTATTGCTGTGGAATTTAGAACCCATTGGCACAATCATGCTTCACGCGCAGCCATAGCCCGTTTAGGCGCTAAACAGGATGGGGTTTTACGCAATCATAGTCTTGATGCTCAAGGTAACTATCGCGATACAGTGGTGTTTTCGATTACTAATCAAGAATGGCCCACGGTGAAACATGCTTTGTTGCATAAGCTGGCCAGCTACGCAGGCAATTAACTGGGAGGGGTAGTGATGAAAGAATTTTCACAGGCTAAGTGGCTCAACCCACCTAAGCAATATGTATTAGACGACCATCAGTTACGCCTGACCACCGATCCGCATACCGATTTTTGGCAGCGCTCGTACTATGGCTTTCGCAACGACAATGCTCCGGCTTTACTCTTAAGTTATCAAGACAACTTTAGCGTTAGTGTGAAGGTGAGTTTTGACTATCAGAAGCAGTTTGACCAAGCGGGAGTGATTATTTATCTCGACAGCGAAAACTGGTTTAAGGCATCCATTGAATTTGAAACAGCAGCTTTGTCACGCTTGGGTTCAGTAGTGACTAACTTGGGTTATTCGGATTGGGCGACCACCGACATCAGCACTCCGCAGCACATTTGGTATCGCTTAAGCCGGCGAGGGCCCGATTTCTTGATTGAGTATTCGCAAGACGGTGAAGCGTATCAGCAAATGCGGGTTTTTCATCTTCACCAACTTGGTGAAACAGCAAGTGTGCAAACCGATCCGCCAGCTGCGGCCAAACAGGCCATTAAGCTAGGGCTATATGCTTGCAGCCCCAGCGATTCATCGTTTACTGCTTGTTTTGAACAGCTCACAATAGCGCCTTGCCGGTGGCGCTCACATCCTAGTTAGTATTAAGCCTTTACTGGGCCAGAGCTTTGCCGTTTAACCAGCTTAGTGTTGAGTAAAACGCGGGGTTCAGATCGTTGTTCACTGTTCATTTTCTGCATTAATAAGGTGACCGCGGTTTCCCCTAGCTCATGACAATTTTGGTCGATAGTAGTGAGTGGCGGGTTGTAAAACTCGCTGTCGTCGTGGTTATCAAACCCCACGACTGAAATATCTTGAGGTACGTTAATGTTGCGTTCATTGAGCGCTCGCAGCACGCCTAAACACATCTCGTCATTGGCCACCAATATGGCTGTAAAGTCCGTTTCAGCGTCTAGCAACTCTAAGGTAGCTTGGTAGCCACTGCGGGCGTTCCAATTACCGTCAATTCGATTCACCGGCGTAACGTTTACTTTGGATAAGGTGTCTAACCAACCGGACTCGCGCCAATGCGCTACACAGGTATTGGCTGCGCCGTTTATAAGTGCAATATTTCGATGACCTAGGTCGATAAGGTGCTGAGCCGCTAGGCTAGCACCGCCCACTTGGTCATGAGATACCTGCAAAGCATCGTTGCTTTTGTCAAAGTCGATAAATACACAAGGGGGCAAATTTCCACGCTCTTGGATCTGTTTAATGGTGGCGTGAGTGATTGAGGTATTAATGATTAAGCCGTCAACTTGCTGACCAAGCAGCTCATCAATCGCTTTGTGACAAGAACCTGGATCCAACTCGTTCATCATTGAAATGGATAAACTGAAACCTTGCTTTAATGCTTCGCGGCGGATCCCATCAGCGATTTTAGCAATGGCGTGCAGAGAAATGTTTATTGATACAAATCCCAAGGTGAGTGACTGCCTGCGTGCCAATTGTTGAGCCATGCGGTTAGGTAAGTAACCAGCGTCAGCAATTGCTTGTTGGACCTTAATTCGCGTTTTTTCAGCGACCTTCGGCGACTTTCTAACCACTCTTGCTACTGTTTGGTGAGAGACTCCGGCGGTTTTGGCTACGTCTTTTAAGGTCACTGATGATTGTTTCATAGGTTTCATAGGGTTAATTAGCTTGTTGATCATAGTAGCAAAATGGCTGCGTTACCCCTAAGGGAAGCCCCTTACATTAGTATAAAAATGTGAATTGATTCAGTTACTTTTTTTTGTTGGGATTTATGTTTTATTGTTGCTATTAAGTGATAAATAATTAGGTAGGTAGAAAAAAACTACAATTAGCGCTTTTCATGTGCTCTAGAATGCCTATTATGGGGGTTTTAGAGCACTCTCGGGAACGCAACATGACGCAATGGACACCCTCAAGCTGGAGAGACAAACCAGTAAAACAATTACCTACTTACCCTGATCAAGAAAAGCTTCAACAAACCGAGAAGTATTTGGCTGATCAGCCACCGCTAGTTTTTGCTGGTGAAGCGCGCGCTTTACGTGAAGACTTAGCTAAAGTAGCCAAGGGTGAAGCCTTTTTACTGCAAGGTGGTGATTGCGCCGAGAGTTTTGACGAATTCCGTACTAGTCATATTCGCGATACGTTTAAAGCATTAATGCAAATGGCGGTGGTACTAACCTTTGGTGGTCAGAAGCCAGTGGTTAAAATTGGCCGTATTGCTGGTCAATTTGCTAAACCTCGTAGCGAAGACATGGAAACGATTAACGGCGAAAGCTGGCCGTCGTACCGCGGTGACATTATTAATGCCATCGACTTTAACGAGAAAAGCCGCGTGCCAGATCCACAACGTATGGTAGACGCTTACAACCAATCTACTTCAACGCTAAACTTGCTACGTGCATTTGCCCAAGGTGGCTTGGCTGATTTAAACCAAGTGCACAAATGGAACTTAGACTTCATTAAGAAAAGCCCATTGGGCGAGCGCTATGAAGCACTAGCGGGTAGCATTGAAGAGTCACTGGCCTTTATGAGCGCTTGTGGTATTAACCCTGCTACTGCACCACAACTTCGCGAAACTAACTTATACACTTCACACGAAGCCTTGTTACTGCCGTATGAGCAAGCTCTGACTCGCTGTGACAGCCTAACGGGCAAGTGGTATGACTGTTCTGCCCACATGTTGTGGATTGGTGACCGTACTCGCCAAATCGACCACGCTCACATCGAGTTTTTACGTGGCGTAGAAAATGCGATTGGCTTGAAAGCTGGCCCAACTACTGATCCAGAAGAGTTGCTGCGCATTATCGATATCATTAACCCTAACAATGAAGCGGGTCGTTTGAACCTTATCGTTCGTATGGGCGCTGATAAAGTGGCTGATCACCTGCCTAACTTAATTAAAGCGGTAGAGCGTGAAGGTAAAAACGTAGTGTGGAGTTCAGACCCTATGCACGGCAATACCATTAAAGCGCCTAACGGTTACAAAACACGTCGCGTAGATGATGTATTGCGTGAAGTGCAGCAGTTCTTCCAGATCCATAAATCTGAAGGGACCTATGCGGGTGGTGTTCACTTTGAAATGACTGGCCGTAACGTGACAGAATGTGTTGGTGGTGCTTTCCAAATCACCGAGCATGATCTGGCTCAGCGTTACCATACTTACTGTGATCCACGCCTAAACGCTGACCAAGCTTTAGAATTAGCGTTCCTGATTGCAGACCATATCAAGGCTGCACGTTAAGACTTAGCACCTGTGATTAAGCCGCCTGCGGGCGGTTTTTTTGTGGCCTTTTTTCGACAGTTTTCATCGATAAAGTCGAAAAAACTGATGTAACTAGACGGCTTGCTTGCTGGCCTGCATAGCACTCCATAAATTGTCGCTTTTTGATTATTTAAGAGCGGCTCTATGTCTTTAATCTCTCCTATCTTTAATGCAAGTTTACTGCTTGGTGCTCTATCTGTAAGTGCGGTAAGTATTGCCGATTCTAAGTCTCATTCTCCGGCGGAAGACACTGAGCAAGAGCTACAAGACATGTCGGATCCGCTAGCTGTGTATACCCAAGCGGGTGTAGGTGTTACTAACAAAGGCTTAAACCTAAAAGTGGGGCAAACCTACGATACGGGTAATGCGAATACCATGGCGATGAACATCATCGAAGTAAAAGGCTTTGCGGGTGAAGCTTTAGGTTGGGATGGCAGCAGCCAGCGCGATGACTCTGTTGATTCCATTCGATTCCGTAACTTCGGTGTAGATCTAAGTAATGGGCGTGGTTCGCAGTTAGACGTAAGTTACGATATCGGCAGTGAGATGGGTAGCGCGTCATATTCATTCATTCAGGCCTTGCCTAAATTTGGCCCTGTCCAGTTTTATCCTTTAGCAGGTGCTGGTGTCGCCTTTGCTAATAATTATGCTGAAGGCACTGCAGACCACGCCGCTGGATACTCGGTACCGGGTACCTTTGCTTTAGTGGGTACTTACTCAAAAATTACCATTACCGATAAAATATGGCTTAACTACAACCCAATGTGGATGAGCAGCCTTTCCGGTTCAGATTTTTACAAAGACAATGCCTTTGGTATCGGCAATAGTGATGTATTCGCTCATGAATTCGCTGCGTCTTACCAAATTAACGCGCGTGCCAATATCCGTTACTTTGCGAACTGGACCGAGTATTCAAACTTTCAAGATGGTGATCATCGAGTAGAGTTTAACTACCAGTTTTAGGCTTGGTCATTAAGTATTCGTTAGCCAAACCAACAATGAATTAGCCGCGGTCACGCGGCTTTTTTATGGCTGAGCAAATATCGGGTCGCTTGTTGTTTAGCTTTGATGCACACTGCTCAAATAAGTAGGATTAAGGACGTACAAAATGGATTTAGCCAGTGTAATTAGGTTGTTACTGCTATCGGCAATATGGGGCAGCTCGTTTTTGTTTATGCGTATCGCTGCGCCTGTATTAGGCCCCGGTATCCTGATTGAGCTTCGGGTAGGCTTTGCTGCTTTGTTTTTAATGCTGGTGGGCTTCGCCATTAAAAAGCAGCTCAAGTGGCGCCAACACTGGCGTCATTACATGATATTGGGCTTGTTTAATTCTGCTTTACCGTTCTTGCTATTGGCCTATGCTGCGCAAACCTTATCGGCGTCTTTACTCTCTATTCTCAATGCCACCGCGCCTATTTGGGGGGCGATTATTTCCGCGCTTTGGTTGCGCCAAGCCATGCCGTTTAAAAAGGTATTAGGTTTGGTGGTGGGTATCGCCGGGGTAGCGATATTGGTTGGAGTAGATAGCGCTGCATTAAGCCTTGATGCCAAGGTGGCCATTAGTGCCTCTATTGGTGCTGCGGTGTGTTACGGCATTGCCAGCACTTATGCGCATTCTGCTAAATCCGTTGAGCCTTTTGCTAATGCCCACGGGGGCATGTGGGCATCCACCCTGTTAGTTGCGCCTGCCATGTTATTTTTCCCCATTGTAGAGACACCTTCGGCTAACTTAATGCTGTCGGTGGTGTTTTTGGGCGTGGTATGCAGTGGTGTAGCGTATTTGCTGTATTACCGATTGATTAGTGATGTGGGGGCGTCCTCTGCGCTCACCGTTACCTTTTTGATTCCGGTGTTTGGTATTCTTTGGGGCAGCGTATTCTTAAATGAAGCAGTGTCTTGGAATACCTTGTTAGGCACCTCGGTGATATCGGTGGGTACCGCTTTAGTTACCGGCTTCTCTCCTCGAGCCGTGTTTGCCGCAAGGCAACAAACCAGTCGTTAGGCTTTGCATCAATAAACAAGCACTTAACTAGCCAAACAGCCAAGCGCTAGCCATACTTAAGTTTTTCTGGGAGGGCTTATGCGCTGGCGTTTTACTCGCACTCAAGTTTTGGTATCGATAGGCTTGCTGTTCAATATTGTGGCAGCGCTAATGACCAACTTTTACATCGACAGTGTCAGTCAAGATGCTCATCAATTAGTGCAACAGCAGCAGGCAAACGACAACCTAATCAAACAAACTTGGCTGCAGATAGAGTCTTTAGAGCGCAAGCGTGAGTTAATTCTGGCTTTAGTGAGTAATGAAGCGCAAACCTCTCAGCCCATCCCGCAAACCGTGCAACAACTGCTGGCTAAAGATCTTAAATATTGGTTAGAAATGGGCGAAGTGCCTAGCATCAATTTGAGTAATTTGGCGGCCTTAGATCGTTTAGTCTCAAAGGTGCAAAACCAATTACGCGAGCGTATAGATAATTGGTATTTGCTGAACATCGATTTAATGGGCGCTTATACCGACCAAATGAGCACTATTTCTAGCCTCCGAAATCTCGCTCTGTTTTTACAAATGATCGGCTTAGCGCTGATTCTAGCCCGAGATTTAAGCCGCCCCGAGTAGTTAAGGACAGACCATTGGCAAATACTGAACACCAAGAACAGCTCGATCTTATCGATACCATTAGTGTGCTATGTTACCGCGTAGGTTGGTTAACGCTAAGCTTTAGCTTTGCATGTGCCTGTTACCACAGTATTGCTGATGGTGCGGTTTGGCAGCCACTTTGGTTGCTTGCAGCTGCCAGTGCATTACTGGCGCACAATCTTCACTTATATAACAAAGCCATTCGTTATCTGGTCCAAAGCGCTGCGTGGAGTGCAGTGTGGCTTAGTATGGCTTACTACTTGTGGCATTGGCCAATTTTAGACATGTTCGCCTTAGCCTGCTTTTATCTGGTTTTTGCCGCTGTAGCCTTTAAAGAGAGTTTTTGTTTTAACTTAGGTTTGCTGCGTTGGCTAGGCGCGGTATTAGCCGTGGACTTCTTAATAAACCTAAGCCCTTGGCCAAACCTGCGTAGTATAAGCTTGCTGATTATCGCCGCTGTATGCCTTTATATTGCTGTTCAAAAATGCCGTCAGCCACTGCATTACGACATTGGTAAAAAGGCCAATTATCAGCTCTAAGCAAACACAAATTTAAGTAAATAAATGGCTAAACCAAACATCATCACGCCAATTAAACTGTCGATAATTTGTTGAGCGCGAGGTTTAGCTAACCACGGTGCTAGCTTGGCGCCCATCAAAGCTAAACCAAAAAACCACAGGAACGAGGCACTAATTCCGCCGGCCACAAACATTGGCCTTTGCTCAACACTAATATTGGCGGCAAAACCACCAAGTATCACAATGGTGTCGATGTAGACATGTGGGTTTAAAAAGGTAAATGCACAACAAGCCAAGATAATGGCTTTAAGCTCATGTTTAGCTTCGCCCTGTTCTAAGCTGCTTTCACCTCGCCAAGCCCGCTGTAAACACTGAAAGCCATACATCATCATAAAGCCTGAGCCTAAAATGCTAATGGTGTATAGCAACCAAGGGTAAGCACTAAATAATTTAGCGCCGCCCCAAACACCGATGCACATAAAAAACACATCGGCCAATGAACATAGGCTAGCGACTAACAAGTGATGACGACGACGAATGCCTTGGTTAAGCACAAAGGCGTTTTGCATGCCAATGGGCATAATTAGCGTGGCCATTAAACTAAGGCCGGTAAAATAGGTACTAAGCATAAAAAACGTCGTTGGCGAAATAATGACAGGACTATACCCAGAGGAACTGCTTTAATATAGCTAATAAATTTAATGCTAAATAAGTTTTTCTAATGAAGCTGGGTGATATTGATTACAAGTTATTGAAAGCCTTGGATGCAGTGCTTAGTGAGCAGAGTTTTGATCGCGCTGCACAACGCTTGCATCTTACTCAGTCGGCCATCTCACAGCGAATTAAGGCACTTGAAAGCCAATTGGGCCAGCCCTTATTGATTCGCTCTCAGCCGCTTATGCCTACTGAGTTAGGCCAGCGCTTACTCGGCCACTATCAGCAGGTTCTGCAGTTAGAAACCGAGTTAGCCAGCCAACTCAATGTTGACGATACTCGCGCTCAAGCTTTGCCTTTAGCGGTGAATGCCGACAGTTTAGCCAGTTGGTTAATTTCGGCACTAAGCCCTACCTTGCAGCAGCAAAGGGTAGAGATGAACTTGTATGTAGAAGATGAGTCTCGTACTTGGCAGCGGATGCGTAGTGGAGAAGTATTAGCTTGTGTGACCAGCCGTGCTGCAGCGGTAGCGGGCAGCGAAAGCCATTTTTTGGGTTACATGGAATATTTGTGTGTTGCTACCCCCGAATTTGCCCAGCGATTTTTCCCCGAGGGAGTTAATCGAGAGAGTTTGAGCTTAGCGCCTGGCATGTCGTTTGATCAGCACGATGATATGCATATTCAGTTTTTGTTAGAACATTTTTCTTTAAGTCCGGGGCAGTATCCTTGCCACACAGTACGCTCTTCTGAAGCCTTTATGGAGCTGGCGTTAGCCAGTGGTGCCTATAGCCTTAACCCGCGTTTACATGTGGCCAAACACCTAACCAATGGCAGCCTATTAAACCTTACACCGGCCCTGCAAGTAAGGGTGCCGCTGTACTGGCATCATTGGCAATTAGCAGGTAAGTTAATGAAACAGTTAAGTGAGCAAATTCGCAGCTACACCAAAAGGTGTTTACCCCAGCACTAGCTCATAGCCTAAGACATTACTGAGAAGGACAGCCGATGAAAATTGTTATTGCGCCTGATTCATTTAAAGAAAGCCTAAGCGCTATGGAAGCGGCCGACATGATCGAACAAGGCTTCCAACAAATTTTCCCTGATGCTGAATATCTAAAGGTGCCCTTGGCCGACGGTGGCGAAGGTACTGTGCAAGCCATGGTTGATGCGACCAAGGGGCAAATTATGCCGGTACTCGTGGCAGGTCCAAGGGGGAATCAGGTAGAAGCGTTTTTTGGCATTCTTGGTGACAAGCAAACCGCTGTTATTGAAATGGCCGCCGCCTCGGGTTTACATTTGGTTGAACCTGCACTGCGTGACCCACGAAAAACCTCAAGTTATGGTACTGGCGAGTTAATTGGTGCTGCTTTAGATGCCGGTGCTAGCAAACTGATTATTGGCTTAGGCGGTAGCGCGACCAATGATGCTGGAGTAGGCATGTTGCAAGCGCTGGGGGCGCAGTTTTACGATAAGTTTAACAAACCACTAAAACGCGGTGGCGGTGAGCTGATTGATTTGGAGTCGATTGATATTTCAGGCTTAGATCCGCGGTTAGCTGAAGTAGAGATTGAAGTTGCTTGTGATGTGGATAACCCTTTATGTGGAGAAAATGGCGCAAGTGCTATATTTGGTCCACAAAAAGGTGCTACACCTGAGATGATCCGTCAGCTTGATGCTGCCCTTGGCCGCTTTGCGGCTGTGGTGTTTAGCCAATTTGGCATCGATATTATGCATGCCGCGGGCAGCGGCGCGGCGGGTGGTTTAGGCGCTGCTTTGTTAGCATTTATGCAGGCCGATTTGCGCCCTGGCGTGCAAATTGTTACCGAAGCGGTAGATTTAGCCAGCAGTGTTGAAGGAGCTGATTTGCTCATCACAGGTGAAGGGCGCATAGACAGTCAAACCATTGCCGGTAAAACCCCCTATGGCGCAGCGCAAATTGCGATGCAGTTTGATGTACCGGTGATTGCATTAGCGGGGGCGATGTTACCTGGTTACGAAGTGGTGCATGAACATGGCATAGACGCGGTGTTCTCGGTGGTGCCTGGGCCTTGCGATTTAGCCCATGCTCTAACTGAAGCTGAGCAAAACCTGTTTGTGAGTGCGCGTAACGTAGCGGCAACCCTCAAACTTAGCCAACAAATATTTAGCTAATAATAAAAATCGGCTACAATGCTGTATAAAATCACAGGTGTTGTAGCCCATTGCGTCTCTATATTGCTGAAAAACCAAGCCTTGCACGCGCCATTGCTGCGGTGCTGCCAAAGCCTCAACAAAAACAAAATGGTTATATTCAGTTAGCCAATGGTGACTGTGTAACTTGGTGCATAGGCCATTTGCTGGAACAGGCCGAGCCTGAGCATTACGACAGCCGTTTTAAACAATGGCGTTTCGAACATCTGCCCATTTTGCCCGAACAGTGGCAATGGAAAGCGAAATCTAAAACCGCTTCTCAGTTAAAAGTGATTAAGAGCTTAATCAAACAAGCAAATAGCTTGGTGCACGCAGGGGACCCCGACAGAGAAGGGCAACTGCTGGTGGATTTGGTGATTGACCATTGCAAAGCGAAAGTGGCACTAAAGCAGCAATGTCAGCGAGTGTTACTTAGTGATTTAAACCCTGCTGCTGTATCTCGTGCCTTAACGCAATTAAAGTCTAATCAAGAGTTTAGCGCTTTATCTACCTCTGCTCTGGCACGCTCTAGAGCCGATTGGTTATACGGAATTAATCTTACTCGCGCTTACACCTTAAAAGGCCAACAGCAAGGGTATTCAGGCGTATTATCGGTAGGGCGTGTGCAAACCCCTATCTTGGGTTTAGTGGTGCGCAGGGACCAAGAGATTGCCGAATTTGTTAGTCGCCCTTATTTTCAGGTTGAGGCCAAATTGCAAACCGAGCAAGGGGAAATGTTTAGTGCGATGTGGCAACCTAGCGACGCCTGCGAAGCTTATCAAGATGAAGAAGGCCGGGTGCTTAGTCGGCCTTTAGCCGAGCATGTAGCAAAACGAATTACCCAGCAAAGTGCTGAAGTTAGCGCCTTAAAGCAGCAAGACAAACAACAAGCGCCACCTTTACTGTATAACCTGTCTAGCCTGCAAATTGACGCGGCAAAACGCTTTGGCTACAGCGCCAAACAAGTGCTAGATATTTGCCAAGCCTTGTACGAGCGGCATACCTTAATTACCTATCCGCGTTCCGACAGTCGTTATCTTCCTAAGCAACACCATGCTGACGCGCCCAAGGTGTTGGCGGCGATTCAAAGTAATAGCCAAGAGCTTGCTAAGGCCGTTAGTGAGGCTGATGCCAGTAAGCGCAGTAAAGCGTGGAATGATGCCAAGGTAGATGCTCACCACGCCATTATTCCTACCGAAAAGCATTACGCGGTGGCTAAGTTAGGTGAAGCAGAGCGACGCGTATATGAGTTAATCGCCCGCCAATACATTGTTCAGTTTTACCCACATTATCTTTATGCCCATACCGAAGCCAAAATAATCATTCAAGATGGCTTATTTAAAGCCACTGCTAACCAAATCAAACAACTTGGTTGGAAGACTTTGTTTCCGCAAAAGAAAAGTAGTGAAGAAAGCGAAAAAACCTTACCACCACTTGCTAAGGGCCAGCCTTTGCAATGCCTAGAGGGCATAGTGCTTGATAAGCATACTCAGCCGCCTAAGGCCTTTACCGACGCAACGTTACTGGCAGCCATGACCGGCATTGCACGGTTTGTGCAAGATAAGGAACTAAAAGCGGTGTTAAAAGAAACCGATGGTTTAGGCACTGAAGCCACGCGAGCGGGTATTATTGAGTTGCTATTCAAACGTGGATTTTTACTGCGACAAGCCAAACAGATCCATGCCAGCGACAGCGGAAAAGCCTTGGTGAGTGCTTTACCTACCATGTGTACTTGGCCTGACATGACCGCGCATTGGGAAACCCAGTTAAATGCCATTAGCCAGAAAAACCAAAGCTACCAAGGTTTTATGCAAGGTATGCAAGGGCAGTTAAATCAGTTAGTTGAGCAAAGTGCCAGTGTAAACGCCCAAGCCTTTGCTGGGTTGGCGCAACCTCAAACTAAACGGCGCTTTCGTAAAGGCAAAGCTAACACTAAAAGTGGTGGTTCGGCCTATAAGGCCAAAGGTGCTAACAAGGCTAAACCAGCATCTCGAGGGCGAAAAGCCGCTGCGAGCTAGGAGCTAATGATGATAGAAGATGATCGGCAAAGCATCGACCAAGCGGGTATCAGTAAGATAGCCGTTGCAGAGTTGACTCCAGAAATGTTACTGGACGTTAGCGACACTGACAGCATTATTGAGCAGCGTTATTTTACTGCGCTTGAATGGGCGATGGTAGACCAGCCTCATTTGCAGTTTAGGCGGTGCTTGTTTGTAGATTGTGATTTTAGCGAGGCGAATCTGAGTGAAGTAAGCTTTGAGCATTGTCAGCTATATCATTGCGATTTTAGCGGTGCAAACTTAAGTGATAGCCAATTTACTCATTGCAGCTTGTACGACCGTAAGCGCCAACGTGGCTGCGATTTTAGCACTGCCAACCTCAACCAAGCGGTTTTTAAAGGCTGCGATATCTCCACTGCCAACTTTAGCCGCGCTGAGTTATTTGATGTCACTATTGAGAATTGCCATGCTCAGGGCTGTCGTTTTGAATACGCGGACTTTTCAAAGGTAGTGAGCCGAAAAGTGGTGTTTAGTTCTGCCCATTTGGTAGATAGCAACTTCAGTTTGAGTGACTTTGAAGGGGTGAATTTAGCCAAGTGTAATTTGTCGGGCTGTAACCTTAGCGAAGCAGTGCTAAGCCGAGTAAACCTAGAGGGAGCCAACCTAAGCAATACCCAGTTCTCCCCTAGTACTTATCAAGGTTTGCAGTTGTTTCAAGCGGATTTACGCAATGCAGATATTGCGGGTATCGATATTCGTCACTTGGATTTTTCTGGGGTTAAGATTTTTGATTGGCAAATGGCAGCGCTGATGGAAAACTTAGGTTTTGTGGTATTTGCTGACAATTAGTCAAAAGGCTTGGCTCTGAAAGCCAGGTCTTTGCCCACATATTCATTTATTTCATGCCCTTAGCTGATATTCTTTAAGCTCTATTGCTCAACGTTATATTGTTAGCATACCGATGACTTCGTGTTGCTTAGCTCATAAAGTAACCATAATCTGCGTTCTGGCTCTTATTTCTTACCTTTGCCTGCTACTCCTTTAGTCTATTTGATGCTTCTGTTGCATTTATTTTATAAATAATCTCAGCAAAACTTGCCTAAAAATCGATCATTAGCAATATTGTATTACCAAAATTGATTTGCTAATCAATTTGAGCTGCTCGCTCAGCTGTTCCGATGTTTGGATTGCGCGTGCGTACATAATGGACAAAAGGGAGAAGGGACATGAAACAGCTTAATAAAGCGGCTTTATCAGTGAGTTCGCTAGCCTTAGCGTTAGGCCTTTGTTTAGGGGCGCAAGCCACCGAATGGAAGGGGTGGAATATTCACAAAGCGGGCTACCCAAATACAGTTGGCATGGACAAATTTGCTGAGTTGGTGGAGCAGAAGTCAAACGGCGACTTTACCATTAAGATGTACCATGCAGGGGTATTAGGTAATCAACCTGATGCGATTGAACAAGTGCGCATTGGCGGCTTAGAAATTGGTAATTTTAGCTTGGGCCCGATTGGTCCTATTGTTAAAGAAGCGAATGTATTGTCGCTGCCATTTGTGTTTGATGACGTGGCGCATATGCATACCGCAATGGACGGCGAAGTTGGCGACAAAATCAATATGGCCATGGAGCATAAAGGCCTCATTAGTTTGGCTTGGTATGACGCCGGAGCGCGCTCGTTTTATAACTCTAAGAAACCCATAACCACCCCTGCAGATTTAACCGGGATGAAAGTGCGAGTGATGAATAATGACCTGTACTCGGGCATGGTATCGGCTTTGGGTGGCAACCCATCGCCAATAGCTTATGCCGAGGTTTACCAATCATTGAAAACCGGTGTGGTAGATGGCGCTGAAAATGGTTGGCCAGAGTATGAGTCGATGGGCCATTTTGAAGTGGCTGGTTATTACTCCTTGTCGCAGCATTTAATTATTCCCCAGTGTTTGTGTGTTAACGCCGCGGCGTTTCGTAACTTGCCAGAGGCTCAACAGCAGTTGCTAAAAGAAGCGGCGCAAGAATCAGCCAATGTGCAACGAGATTTGTGGGCGCAACGTGAAGCCTTTAGTCGTGATAAAGTGGTTAAAGCAGGCGTTAAGCTGAATGAAATCAGTGAAAAACAACCTTTCCAATTGGCTATGCAGCCGGTTTACGACAAGTATTTAGGCGAAAACCCAGAGCTTAAGCCTTTGGTTATGCTCATCAAAAATACCAAATAAAAGCATTCTCTCTATCGCCCTCGATATTCTATTGAGGGCGATGTTTTTGTTTAGTCGATGTAGAGGTATTTATGGTTCAGCCTCCTGAGCATTTCAAATTATCCAAATATGACCAATTTCTGGAGATCTTGAGTCGCATTAGCATGTGGATTGCAGGTGTTGCCTTAGTGGTGCTCACCGCTACTTTTGGGTGGCTGGTGTTTGGCCGTTACGTGCTTAACTCAACGCCTACTTGGGTAGAGCAGCTGTCTTTGTTGCTGGTGGTATTGATTGCTTTTCTTGGCGCATCGGTTGGCATTCACAAGAATACCCATTTAGGTGTGTCGTTTTTTCGCGATAAAAGTCCGTTTTGGCTGCAGCAGATCTTTCAGCTTATTTCGCAGCTTTCTTTGGCCATTTTCGGCTGCGTAATGATGGTGAACAGTTATCAGCTCATGCAATTTAAATGGGGTTCAAACATCCCTTTGCTGGGGATCCCGGAAGGGGTGAGGGCGATTCCAATTATGCTCTGTGGCGGCTTGGTCTTGCTTTATTCCATTGGGCATTTAATTCACTTATTTCAACAGGTAAAAGCTGCCTTTAAACGCTAGCGGAAACACAAGGATTTGTTCATGGGTTTATTGATTTTAATGGCGGTGTTTGTAGTTGGAGTGATTATTGGCACGCCAGTGGCTTTTGCTTTAGGCATTGCCGCCGTATCGGCTTTTGCCTTTGAAGGGCTCCCCTTGCTGATTGCGTTTCAGCGAATTACCGCAGGCATTAGTGTGTTCTCTTTAATGGCGATTCCGTTTTTTATTTTTGCTGGCGAGCTGATGTTTCATGGCGGTATTGCCATGCGTTTGGTGCGATTTGCATCTTCGGCTGTGGGCGCTGTGCGTGGTGGTTTAGGCGTGGTAAACGTTATGTCGTCGATGCTGTTTGGTGGGATCTCTGGCTCGGCAGTGGCTGATATTTCAGCCTTGGGTTCTATTCTCATTCCTGTGATGAAAAAGAAGGGCTATGACGAAGATTATGCAGTGAATGTAACGGTAACCTCTTCGATTGCCGGCATCATGATCCCACCTAGCCATAATATGATTTTGTATGCGGTAGCAGCAGGCGGTGGTATTTCCATTTCACAGTTATTTCTGGCTGGGGTAGTACCTGGCGTATTGATGTGTATATGTTTGGCAATAACCGCTTATATTGTTGCGGTAAAGCGGGGTTATGCCGCTGAGACGTTCCCTGGCTTTACTGTGTTATTCACCCATTTTGTGGTGGCTTTACCGGGCTTACTCACCGCGGTGATTATTGTTGGCGGGGTGTTATCAGGGGTATTTACCGTGACCGAATCAGGCGCGTTTGGCACTATTTATGCGCTGGTGGTAACGGTGTTGGTATACCGAGAGCTCACTTGGCAGAAGTTTAAAACTGCGGTGGTTAATTCGGTAAAAACCACCTCTATGGTGATGGTATTGATCGCCTGTGCCGCTGCGTTTGCCTATATGCTGACTTACTTCCAAGTGCCAAGCAAAATGATCGACTTTCTTGGCGGTATTTCTGACAACCCCATCGTGATTATCTTGCTGATTAATGTGATGTTGTTATTGCTGGGCATGGTAATGGACATGGCGGCGCTGATTCTGATTTGCACTCCCATCTTCCTACCGGTGGCTCAGTCATTGGGAATTGACCCATTGCAGTTTGGTATGATCTTGATGATGAATCTAGGCTTAGGCTTGTGTACTCCTCCTGTGGGAGCCTGTTTGTTTGTGGGGTGTGCAGTGGGCAAGGTGCCGATGGAGTCTGCGGTTAAATCTATCTGGCCATTCTATATTGCTATTTTGTTTGCCCTAGTGCTGACTACCTTCATTCCAGCTGTATCACTGGCGCTACCGACTTGGCTAGCGGGTTAGCAGCCTTTCGAAAGTAATAAAAAACGCGCCATATAGGCGCGTTTTTTTATTGCAGGCTTAGTTTACATTACTGGTGGGTAAACGTAGCTAGCGCCTAAGCCTAGTGGGAAACCAAGTGCCCAATAAGCCAATAGGAAAATTGTCCAGAAAATCGCTAAGGCGATCGAATACGGCAACATGGTGGCTACCAAGGTACCAATACCAGTGCCTTTAACGTATTTCTGACAGTACACCACTACTAGTGGAAAGTACGGCATTAGCGGGGTAATAATGTTTGAACTCGAATCACCCACGCGGTAAGCCGCTTGTACTAAGTCTGGTGAGATATTCATCTGCATCAGCATCGGTACTAGTACTGGCGATATAAGTGCCCATTTAGCAGAAGAAGAACCCACAAATAAGTTAATTAGCACCACTAAGGCAATCATTCCTACAATGGTGGCTGGTGCTGCCATACCAATAGCTTGTAAGAAGTTAGCACCTTTCACTGCCATTAATACGCCAATATTTGACTGGCCAAAGGCCCATACAAACATTGAACAGAAAAATGCCATTACAATGTAGTGGCCCATGGTTTCCATGGTTTTAGACATGGCGGCAACGATGTCATCGGTGTTTTTAAAGCTGCCATTTAAGTAGCCAAAAACAACGCCCGGAATAACAAAGAAGATGAAGATAAGCGGCACAATGATTTGCATCATCGGTGAGCTAAAACTGGTTAAAGAGCGCGGTTCAGTACTTTCTTGAAGCATTACCTCACCAGCAGCTGTTGTGACCTCTACCATCTCAGCGGGGGCTCGCAGTGGAGAGTCTGCTGGCAGTGCTGTCGCGATAAGTACGCCAATTAACCCAAGCATAACAAGGCTGGCAACTCTAAAAGCAAAGGTCTCTTTTTTGTTGGTGCTGTGCATGTCTGAGGCAATATCTAAATCTTTAGATATTGGGCTGTTTTTTAGCAAGCGAGGCTCAACAATCTTATCGGTGATGTACCAAATGGTTGCCACAATAGGCAAACATGATGCAGAGGCAAAGAACCAGTTATTGAGCGGGTTTACCATCATTTCAGGATCAGATAACTGGGCTGAGCTTTGGGTAAAGCTTTGCAGTAATGGATCTAAACCTGAAGGAATGAAGTTAGCACAAAAGCCGCCTGATACGCCGGCAAAAGCCGCGGTAATACCGGCAATAGGATGACGACCCATCGCATGGAAAATGACACCAGCTAAGGGAATTACCACCACATAACCTGCGTCGGTAGCAACACTCGAAATAACACCAATCATTACCACCGCTGGGGTGATCATTTTGGCAGGTGTTACTTTCAGCATTGCCTTTAAAGCTGCGTTAATATAGCCAGAGCGTTCAGCTACACCTACACCCAGTACTGCTACTAACACCACGCCTAAAGGAGCAAAACCGGTGAAGATTTTCACCATGCTCGTCATCCAAGTGGTAAGCCACTCGGCACTCAATAGGTTGTTAATAACAATCGTTTCGCTACTACGAGGATCTATTTCAGCGAAGCTTAAGTGAGATAGGCCTGCGGACAACAGCCATACAAAAAACATTAATCCTAGGAATAGCATTGCTGGATCAGGCAGTTTGTTACCAACACGCTCAATGGTGTCTAAAAAGCGTGCGATACCGCCTTTTTTGGGGGCGGCTTCATTGGTAGTGGTAGAACTCATATGTACCTCTAGGTTTAGCTAAACTCTCCGGTTTAGTTAGTTTTGTTGTGGTTAATCACCCAAAGTGATCAAAATATAAACTTATCCAATCAGCTTAGTTAATAAGCCTATGGCTTGCTTTGATGTTAGATAATAAAACCTATTTTACATGTTTTATTGGTTTAATGCTTCGATACTGTTTTCAACCCGGTATATTGCTCTTTAATTTAAGTGATTATATCTACGGCGCTATTGTTAACTGACACTTCACTTTGTGTATCTCTGTTTCACTATTCATCGGAGTGTTTAGCCGCTTATCACGAATTACCCCTTCTAATCGCAGAGCGCCAGTGAGTGATTAGCTAGCGTTTATCCTATCAATAATCACCTAGTGTAGGATGCCACAATGAACAATAGCTACTCACCTCAACAATTAAAGCAAATAATTGCCCTAGGTTTACGCCAGCAACAACACCAGCAAAGCAATGTGAATCAACAAGAACTCTATGAGATTGCTGAGCAATCGGGGTTGAATTCCCAGCAAACTGAGGCTGCGATTAAGCAATGGCAAGCTGGGCAGCAATTACAGCGGCGGCATGATAAGCATTTTCTCGCGTTTAAATTACATGCGATAAGTTATTTATCGATAAGCGTATTGCTGTTTATGATTGACTGGGTAACGGGTGGTGTTTGGTGGTTTTTTTGGCCAATACTGGGCATGGGAATGGGCTTATTAGGCCATGCGTTAAAGTTCATGAAATTGTCGCCAATCGGCGACAGAACGCGGCTTGGCGGGTGTTTTCGACACTTTTAATGCACATAAAGTGAGGGCTTACTGTCAAATTTGTAATTATTTTATAAAGATAGGGTGATTTGTGTTCAGTCATTAATCTGTTTCTAGTAAGCTCCAGCATTCAGTTTTCAAAGTTGATAACAAGCTATCAATTTGAAAAGTGTAAAATTGCTAAGGTAGGAGTTGCCTTAGATTGCGATTGGAAGAATTGCTGGAGTCATGGATTGATTGAACAGATAAAAAAGATGGGCTTTATCCAGCCGCATAATGAAGAACAACATAAATTGCTGCAAGATTTGGCTTTTCCGCAAACTAGGCGTCTCACTTACGTGGTGAGTGTTGTCTATTTGCTGGTGAGTATTTCTCATTTTTTCGTACTAAATAACACCGCCGAAAAACTGATTTTGGTGCCTCTCGGCTTGTTTTCATGCTTAGCTATTTTTGCTACTGCCCGTTATTTACCGCGTTATTTGAATCCTGCAACATCTGCGATGCATTTAGTGGTGGTATTGCTGATGCTGTTAAACACTTTGATGCATATGTATTTAAGTGAAAGTTTATGGCAAAGCAGTACCTTGATGTTGGTGGTTGTCGCTTTAGGCGGCTTTATGGTGGAGCGACGTTTGCTGTTGTTATCACTGTTTAGTGGCTTAGTCATTTGGGCCAGCATGGTGATGCATATGCATCAAGAAACAAAAATAGTAGTGCATTTTGCCTTTGGTTTAGGCATGAGTGTGATGGTATCGCTGCTCTTATTTAGCCACCGAGTGGGGGTGTTTAGCCAGTTGGTAGAGCAACGCAAGCAGTTGCAATATATTGCTGATGTTGACCAGCTAAGTTTGTGTTTACGCCGCCATGCCTTTGATGTGCGTGCGGAAAAATTGCTCAGTAGCAGTGATAAACAGGCGTTTTCGGTACTGTATTGCGATTTAGATTATTTTAAATTGCTGAACGATAGTATGGGGCACTCAGTAGGTGATCAAGCCTTACAGCGCTATGGTAAGTTGTTGCTCGACTTAGCTAAGCCCCATAAGTTAGTCGTTGGAAGAATGGGCGGAGAAGAGTTTGTTTTAGCCGGTTGTATTCGCGAAGATCAAGCCGCCCTATTAGCCGAGCAAATTGTTCACAACTTAGAAGAGTTAATGATTGCTCACCCTGAATCATTAAGCTCTATGTACCTTACCTGTAGCATTGGCGTGGCTAGTTCGACAATTGACCATAATTTTTCCTCGTTATGTAAATATGCCGACCGAGCCTTGTACATTGCCAAACACAGCGGTAGAAACCAGCACCAAGTGCATAATCACTACCAACTGCCTGAAGGCATGAAAATGCCCGTGGAAGCTTAGTTGTTAGCGGTATTTGCTATAAATGTCTTAATACTGGCTAACATTTGCTGATAGTAAGGGTTGTAAGTAATCCGCTGTAAGCTTGGATATTGAGCCAAGTTTGCTTCGGTTTTCTCACCTTTAACCACCTTGGTGCCTTGCTTACACTGTTGATAAAGACTCAAATCGCTAAGGTAATGGCTGCAATTGCGGTAGTAACCCCGCTCCCCGTAATGCGGATTACTTGGCGCATTAATAGTGGCGGTGTGGGCCACGTGCTTAACTGCTGAGCAAGAAGCCGTGGTACATTGCGGTACTTCTACCAAAATGGTTTTGGCCAGCCCTGCGTCTAAATTTGATTCATCACCGTAATATACCAAGTGGTCAGTCTGGTTCGGACGGTGCCACTGGCTAAGTATTTGTAAGCTAGCCTGAGTATTAATGGTTTGGTCGTGCTCGCTCACCACTAATAACATAGGCACTTCAGGTAAGTTGTCGGCCTTATTAATACGCTTGCTAACTTGTTTCATCAATGCGTTCACTTGAGCACCTGCGTTATAAGGAAAGGACTCATATTTAGCAAAATCAACATCCCCTTCTTTATCTAACCAAGTGCTAAACCAATTCACATATTTTGCCATCCAAGCTAGGCCGCTGCTGGCTTCAGAAGCGGGCGACCACAGCATCACACCTTGCACTTGTTCTGCACTATTGGGTTCCATAATCAAGTGATTAAGAATTAGTGCGCCGCCTGTAGAAAAGCCTCCTAAATACACTTCTTGGTAATCTTTAAGAGTGCGTTGAATCGCGTAGTCGGCGGCTTGCTGCCATTGCTGGTGCTTTACTTTGACTAAATCAGAAGGCGCAGTGCCGTGACCAGGCAACAATAAGGTTCTTACATCAAAGCCCTGTTGGTAAAACTGTAACGCCAAGTCATGAAAGTGATAGGGGGAGTCGGTTAAACCGTGGATCAGCAGAACGGCTTTGTTGTTCTCGCCATGACGAAGTTCAAACGGCGCGATCAGTTGGATGACTTTAGGTTTGCCTATCCATTGCTGCTGCTTAGCTAACAACTGGTAACTTTGAGTAGAAATAGGGCAGGCCATCATTGCGCGTGGGTTACGTTGGGCGATCAGTTTTTCGGCGTAGTCTAAGTAACGTTGATAGCTTTGATCCACTGAATAGCTAAAAGGTTTGGGTTTGGAGGCCAGCGCTTGGCGATAGGGCGCTTGTTCTATGTATTGCTCTATCAAGGTTTGCTGAGAGTGGATGTTTACGCAGTCTTCTTGATCTATATTTGCATGCGCTAAAGTGCTGGTGAATAAGAGGCTAAGCACTAAACTTGCTTTGCCTAAGCGTTGCTGCAAAAGAGGTATTAAACACTGCATGATTGTTCCTTAAAGTGTTGTCTTTACTCTGCTGAGTAAAGAGAGTGTATGTGTTAAATATGTTTGTGATGCGTTTTACTTAGGTGAGCTTAGTTTCTCTAGCAAGCTTCTCAAATATAGATATTTCCCAAGGGCGCAAGGCCAACAACAAGCCAGTATGACGACGTTTTTCCAGCGGCAATGAGGCATCTTGCTGATTGAGCGCTGCCGCCTCTTTAGTGAGCTGATTAAGTTTACGACGGATGATTTCAATGGAGCTTTGAGAATAGTGGCCACGTAGGTAAAAGCGAAAGCTGTCTTCGCCACTAAATCGTGAATTCATAAACTCGGTAAGAACAATTTTTTCCATAAAACGCTCTAAAGGCCCGTTAGAAATCCACCTGAAATCTTGAGCAATAAGCAGTTTATAGGCGTTATTTGGCAGTAGTTGAATCATATTGAGTTTATCTAAGCGAGCCATTAAGCGAATGCACTCATGCTCGCTGATCTCATAACGCTGGATAATTTCTTTAAAGGTCCATGAGTCTCGTACACATACCGCGACTAAAAACAGCTTGTGGTCGTCTATTAGCTCCTGCTCTTGCTCGTGGCTTAAATGAGTGAGCTTTTCTTTCTCTTGGTCGGCCAGCAAAAATAAATCAATCAGGTTGAGCTCTACAATGTGGCACATCTCTTCCAGTCGCTCTAGCGAAAAGCTATTGGTAGAGAACATTCGCTTAATGTTGGCTTCGCTCATATTAAGTCGTTGGGCTATGTCTTTATAGGTTAAACCTTGCTGGCGAAAAACTTGCTTCAGGGTGTCGCGGATCTGCTTTAACTGGCTCATGGTATACAAATACTATACTTAGTGTTTATTCATAATAAACATAATACAAGGTCGTTTACACCCAAATCCCTGAACTTTATGGTTAATGCGAACTTAACCAAGAGGGAAATATTATGAAATTATGGAAATCACTGTTCATCACATCTCTAGCGCTTTCTAGCATGAATGTAGCTGCGATTGAATCAGGCGAACATGCAAGTCAGGGAGCTAAATATTCCGCTTTAGGTGCTTCAAATGGTGGCCAAGCTTTAGTCGAGGTGGCTGCAACGGCGGTTGCTATTCCAATGACTATAGTTGGTTTACCTGTGGGCTTATCTGTTATAAATGCGGGTTTTAGTGAAGCCGGACTTATATCTGCTGCGAGTGGGATCGGAGTTGTAGGTTCTGTAAATGAAGTATCACCTTTCGTAATTGGCGAAGAAATCATCATTGGTTCATCAAACTAGTTTCTGAAAATAAGCAGGGAGCAACACCATGAAAATATTAAAAGGATTAATCTTCGCGTCTATTACTTTGCTTAGCGCGACTTGTTACGCAGGCAGCGCACCAGCTGAAGAGGCCAAACATCAGCCAGAGGCAATTGCGAAGTTCTCTAAAGATGTAGAAAAATATGCTGCGGCTCAGCGTGCCAATGTATTTATTATTGGCCGCGTAGGGCGGCCACAAAAAGACTTACCTAAAGGGATTCAATTTACCCATACCGCCTTAGCGGTTTACTCAAGCATCACTTTGGATTCGGGTGAAACCACTAATGGTTACGCTATTTACAACCTCTATCAAAACCAAGGTGACTTGGGCCATAGTAGTTTAGTCACCGACCATCCTGTAGATTTTTTCTGGGGAGCGGATAGTTTAAAAGCCGGAATCATTATTCCTAAAAAAGAGGTTCAAGCAGGGCTATTGGCGTTGATTAACAATGGCGGTAATCATGTGGTGCACAATGCCAACTATTCGGTGTTAGCTAACCCATATAATAGCCAATACCAAAATTGTACCGAGCATACTTTAGATATGCTAAATGCGGCAATTTTTGATACTACCGACAAAGAAGAACTGAAATGGTTGGCAAAATCTGACTTTAATTCTCAACCAATTAAGATAAATCGCTTTAAGTTATTTATGGGAGGTTTATTCCTTGATGAAGTGACGACTAAAGACCACACTGGCAAGCCGCACACGGCCACTTTTACTAGCATTGCACGCTACTTAAAAGAGAAAGACCTCATTGAGCACTCGGTAGTGCTATACCAACACGATGCTTATAAACCTTTACTGTAATGTTGTTGATAAAAATTTTAATTAGCCAGTTAAGGAATAGCATATGAAACAATCGTTAAGTGATATAGAGTATATTAATCAGCAAGATAGCGGAACGTTTTACACAAACTTAAGGAATAAGACCGAGATGAAATCAGCACAGTTACCTAAACCAACCTCAGCCTTTGTTGGCGCGTCATGGGCGGCTTTATTCTTAGGCGCAGGGGCTTACCTTATAGGCTTGTGGAATGCCGACATGCAATTAAACGAAAAAGGCTATTATTTCACCTTATTACTATTTGGACTGTTTTCTTCGGTATCGCTACAAAAGTCTGTAAGAGACAAGTTAGAAGGGATCAAAGTAACCGCCATCTACTATGGTTTAAGCTGGTTTTCTTTGGCTGCTTCGGTTGGTTTGTTAGCGATAGGCTTATTTAATGCGACCTTAGCGTTAAGTGAAAAAGGTTTCTATGCTATGGCTTTCAGTTTGTGTTTGTTTGCGGCTATCGCGGTACAAAAGAATACCCGTGATATGGCTTACTTTGAAGATGAAGACAGCGCGCCAAGCTTTGATAGCGAATCGACAGATGAAGCGTAAATAGGTTGCTAGCTAATAAGGTTATTATTGGCTAGCGTTAAACATTGCCATAAGGCTTCAGTAAAAGGATTTTAGCCGATGTCAGTGACCATTGTTAAAGCAGGACTCGAGCAACTGGACGCAGTTGCTGAGCTTTTTAATCAATACCGAATGTTCTACCAGCAAGCCGACGATCTCGTGCTTGCCACGCATTTTATTAAACAGCGCATGCAAGCCCAGCAATCAACTATTTTACTCGCACAGTCTTTACAGCAAGCGTTTGGTTTTACTCAGCTATACCCAAGCTTTTCATCAACCCAAGCGAAGCCGATATTGATACTTAACGATTTGTTTGTGAGTGAATCAGCACGTGGACAAGGTTTTGCTCGGCAATTAATGGATGCAGCCAAGCAACACGCTTTAGAGGTAGGTGTGGTGAGTATCGAGTTAGCCACTGCCCATAACAACCATAAGGCGCAAGCATTGTATGAGAGTTCGGGTTATCAAAGAGACAGTGAATTCCTGCATTATGAGCTGAATGTATAGTTGCTGAAATAGAGAGTGATGATGAAGCAAAGTTTTGAATTAATGGCGCAATATAATCAAATGATGAATCGCCAACTGTACCACTGTGCTGCTCAGCTAAGTGATGAGCAACTAAAACAAGACAGGCAAGCGTTCTTCGGCTCTATATTTGGCACCTTAAATCATATTCTGGTGGGAGATACGCTCTGGTTGCAGCGGTTTGCTGCTCACCCTAGCGGATTTAGTAGCTTGGATAAGGTTAAAGCTCTTGCCACTCCCAAGCTCTTAGATGAGATTATTCATGATAATTTCGCTGCGTTAAGTGAGGCGAGAAATGCCATGGATGCTGCGATAGTAGAATTTAGCACGCAGCTAACAGAACAAGACTTAAGCCAGCCGTTAAGCTACGTAAGCAGTAAAGGTCTCTCTCATCAAAAACACTTTGGCTTGTTAGTGCAGCACTTTTTCAATCACCAAACCCATCACCGTGGTCAGCTGAGCACTTTACTGTCGCAAAGCGGGCTGTATATAGGAATAAGCGATTTGTTAGTGCATATTCCCGAGCTATAAAAAAAGCCCCTTAGCTAAACTTAAGAGGCTTTACATGCTGGTTGTTACGCGCTTATTCCACGCGGAAGTTGGCGCTTAGTAAATCATCTGCTTTAGAAGATGCACCAACAAATACTTTAAACTCGCCCGGTTCTACCACTTTCTCTAACTTGGCATTGATTAAGGCTAAGTCACTATACGGCACGCTAAATTCAACTCGACGAGTCTCACCTGCGGCTAATTCTACGCGTTCAAAACCACGTAACTGCAGCACCGGTACCGTGACCGAAGCAGCGCTATCGTGAATATATAACTGAGCAATCTCTAGCCCAGTACGTTGGCTTACATTACTAATGTTTACCGATACTTTTAGGGCTTCACCTTTGGCTAAGTCATCACTGGCAGGTAGTTGAGGATTAGCTACGCTTAAGTCGCTGTAGCTAAATTCACTATAACTCTTACCTTCGCCAAAGCTAAACAGTGGCAATGCTGGCATATCAATGTAGCGCTCTTGATTGTTGGTTCTTTCAGATAAACGCGCGTGCCAGCCTTCGTATTTGTTGTAGTAAACCGGCGATTGACCAACATGCTCTGGGAAACTAATGGTGAGTTTACCGCTAGGGTTTAGCTCGCCAAACAGTAATTCGCTTAGGGCTTGGCCACCTTTAGCGCCTGGGTTAAAGGCGCAAACTATCGCGTCAGCATGTTGTTTTACCCAGCCAATAGTTAGTGGCTTAGAGGCCATAAATACCACGATTAACGGTTTACCGGTGGCTTTAACGGCTTCCAACATGGCTTGCTGATGACCACTTAAATCTAAGTCCGCGCGGTCGTGGAACTCACCATGTTGACTTAAGGTATCTCCTACACAGGCAACAACTATGTCGCTGTTGCTGGCGGCGTCTGCAGCTGCCAGTATTTCTTCAAAGTCTGGTTCGGCTGGCGCAGCGCCGCGCACATAGTTTAGTTCACAACGGCCGGCGTCAGCTTCAGCTTGTAAGCCTTGGCGCAGGGTAATGGCATCTTTTTGGTGGTAACTGTCATCAGCTGCACCCGCTTGCATAGAACCAAACGACCAATCGCCAAGTTGCGCCACTACGTCGTCGGCATTGGCGCCACACAAAAGAATCTTAGGTTTATTGTCGCTTGATAACGGTAAAACACCCTCATTTTTTAGTAGTGTTAGAGATTGGCGGCTAGCTTCTAATGCTTCGTGCCAGTGAGCTGGATTACCAAGAATTTGGTCTTTCTTGCTGAGATCGGTGTAGCGGTGTTCATCAAACAAACCGAGTTCAAACTTGTACTTGAGAATGCGCGACACGGCGTCGTTGATAAAGGCGATATCTAGTTCACCATCGGCCACTAAATCTATTGCGTGCTGGTAAAACGACGGTGTGGTCATGATCATGTCATTACCCGATTCCACCGCAATTTTGGCGGCGTGGCGTAGGTCAACGGCTACCCGTTGTTTGTCGTGCAATGAGCCAATATTGTCCCAGTCAGTAACAATAAAACCGTCCATGCCCCATTGGTTTTTAGGCACTTCGCGAAGTAGCCAGCTATTGGCGCTACACGGCACACCGTCAATGGCTTGGTAACCCACCATTAACGTAGCAACCTTGGCTTCTTTCACGGCTTTTTCGAAGGGTGGCAAAAATAACGATAGTAACTTACGAGGCGATACTTCCGCTTCATAAGCGTCGCGGCCACCAGTGGCTTCGCCATAGGCAACGTAGTGTTTCGCACAGGCTAAAATGGTGTCGGTTGAGGCCAGTGTATCACCTTGATAACCGTATACTGCAGCGGCGGCGAGCTCGCCAATTAACCATGGATCTTCACCAAAGGTTTCGTTTACTCGGCCCCAGCGGCTATCACGCCCCACACAAAGCACTGGTGAAAAAGTCCAATGTAAACCGCAAGCACGAGTTTCTACGGCAGTAACATGGGCCATGCTTTGGCTTAGTTGTTTGCTCCAAGCACTAGATAAAGCGAGTTGAGTTGGGAATACCGTACCGTTGTTCTCAAAGCAGTGACCATGGATAGCGTCGATACCAAAAATCAGTGGAATACCCAAGCGGGTTTTTTCTGCACGGGCCTGTAACTCTGCCACCACGTTGCCAGTACAGTGCAAATAGCTACCGACATTCCAGTCTTCCAACTTACCCAAGTTCTCCGGCATGTTGGCCGGTAACTGCAGCATTTGCCCTACTTTTTCTTCAACAGTCATTAGAGATAATAAATTCTCGACACGCTCAGCGGTGCTAAGAGACGGGTTAGTATACGGCTGCGACATACTGCAGTTCCTCTGGTTAACGAGTAGTGGAATTAATTGGATGCTAAGTAAGCCACTTTTGCTGGCAACAACTTGCAGTGCAATCTTAATGATATGATGTCTATCTTAGATAAAATTGAGCATGAAATAATTAAAAGTAAGCGGTTTCATGAGAGTTGCTCACACTTTTGCGCTCTAGCTAACGTTCAGGGATAAAAGAGAGTGCTATTTGGTAAAATGAAAAGATCTCGAACATAGTTAAATTAGCAACAGCAAGCTGCTCACACGCTCGTGAATTGGGGACTTAGCAAAGGCTGTTTATCGCTAAGCTACAGGCTGTTTTTGTATTCGAGGTATTACTAAAGGAAACGATTTATCCCCTAACCTTGAGTGGTTCTATCTGCTGAAGATTAACTAATGAATTCATTGGCTTGGCAGTATTCTAGCGTCACTAATTCCATTATTTGTATGATGTTTTGTGTTTGAAGAATATCAAATTAGTTAACTCTTTCTTGTGATCCTATTTCTTAAAGCCCTCGTTTTTAGTGCTGATACCACTACAGAGATACTTAAGGAAAAGAACATGAAACTTACCATAGGTCTACTAATTAGCTCGGCAGTTCTACTCACTGCATGCGGCAGTGACGATGTAACTCCTGGCACCAATGAATCCGACGATACTGCTATGTCATCAGTTAGGGTGACTCATGCTAGCGCCGATGCTCCGATGGTTGAAGTGAAAGCCAACGGTGAAACCTTTGCCGGACTCAGCATGGTCGATTATCGCCAAGGCAGCGCTTGGGTGTCGGTGGCTTCAGGTAGTTATGATATTAGCGTTGACGCCATTTTACCGGGTGATAATGCTGAAGTGATAGCTGCAAATCTGGAGTTTTCACCAGACATGCAATACGACATTATTGCCCTAAACAACGCGGCGTCTTTAGAGCCAGTGGTGTTAAGTCGCAGCCATGAAGCTATTGATTCAGGCAGTGTGCGAATAGATGTATTACATGGTCATCCGGGGGTTGGAGGGGTAGATGTTTACCTTACAACTGCAGCTGAGATCACCAGTGAAGCAGCAGCTATTACTAATCTAGAGTTCAAAGTAGACAGTGCAGACCTACCGGTAACCGTACCTGCTGATACTTACCGCATTCGCATTACTGTAACTGGCGATAAAACCGTGGTGTTCGATAGTGGCGAGGTGGCGCTAGCAGGGGGATCAGACCTGATGTTAACCGCGGTGCCTAATGTTGATACTGGTGCTGCTTCACCGGTGAATCTATTATTGGCCGACGGCTCGGCAGTAAGCGTAGTGCGTGATATGGATGCCACAAGCCATGTACGAGCAGTGCACGCGGTAGATGATGCCCCAATGGTTGATGTACTCGCCAGTGGTACTCCAGTAAGCGGTTTTACCGGGATCTCTTTCAAAGATTTTCAATCGGGTAATCTACCTGCTGACACTTACGACCTAAGTGTTGCAGCCAGCGCTGATAATAGCTTGGTGGTTATCGATGCCCCTGGAGTAATGCTAGAGGCCGGTGCCGAAACCAGTATTTACGCTGTTGGCAAACTTAACGCTATTACCGACAATACTATTGAACCTTTGGTGATTGCCGAAGACTTACGCTCGGTAGCGCTTTACTCAAAAATTCGCGTGGTACATGCGAGCCCTACTGCTGGTGGTTTAGGTTTGGTAGACATTCATGCTTCAACAGACGGCAACTTTAGCGCCGATACGGCGGTATTATCGGGTGTCGACTTTAAAGGCAACGCTGTTTTGAATGTACCAGGCGGTAGTTATACCTTCGCGGTTATTTTAGCTAGCGACATGTCTTACACGCCAGCGGTATCTAGCATGGCGACGGTAGAAAATGGTGCGGTATACTCTGCAGTGGCTACTGATGATTTCTCAGGGTTAGTGTTAAACGTAGATACTATGGCTCCATAAGTAATCCTTGTTCATTTATATAAAGAGGCCTCAGGCCTCTTTTTTTTTGCTGTAAAGGCCTCGCGCTAGTAACTCACCACAATGCATATTAAGCTGGTTTTTTTGTCAAAGGATTGAGTTTAATCATGTCTGAAATAAACCTATATCACGCAAGTGTTCCGGTGTTTATTCGCTATCTAAATCAAATTGAATTGCTGCTGGATAAAGCCAAATGTTTTGCCAAATTACAATCGATGGAAGAAGCGACTTTGTTAGCTGCTGGTTTGGCCGACAATATGTTTCCTTTGGGTCAGCAATTAAGCACCGCCATTGGCTTTTCTCTGAGAGCATGCTGCCCGTTAGCAAGGCAAGACATAAAAAACTATCATCCTGAGAGTGTTAGCTACGATAACTTGCATAAGCAGATTAGAGAGACCCGTTGTTATCTTGAACAATTGCGCCCCGAACAGTTTGAGGGTGCTGAAGCGTTATCGATAGCCACTACGGCCGGGTTTGCTGAGTTAGAATTAACTGCTGGTGAATACTTACAAGCATATATGTTGCCTAACTTCTTTTTTCATTACTCGATGTGTTACGCCATTTTACGAAAAATGGACTGTCCGCTAAGTAAACAAGATTTTGATGGATTTCATCAATATCCGATGGGTTTTAGCTTTTAAAAACAATTACTTTCTCGCTATTTAGTCATTTAAAATAACAAGGCTAATGATAATTTCGACTGTGTAAAAAATCCCAGCTAAAACCTTGTGTTAGCGAGATACAATCGGTAAATTATTTGCAGTAAGCTGTAGTTTAGCAGGGTTGGGGGAGGTAATTTAATGCATCCAGAATATTATATAAGTACTAATAAAGCTGAATTAGATGTAGATCTTATTCACCAAGTACTCTTTCAATCTTATTGGGCAAAAGGCATTCCTAAAGCCACTGTTGAACAATCCATTGAGCACTCTTTGTGTTTTGCAGTTTACGACTTTAGCAAGCAGCAAGTTGGTTTTGCTCGGGTGATCAGTGACTACAGTACATTTGGATATTTAGCCGATGTATTTGTATTGGAAGAGCATCAAGGTAAGGGCTTAGCTAAAGCTTTAATGCATCGAATTATGGCGCATCCAAAGTTGCAAGGGATCCGCCGGTTTAAACTTGCGACTCAAGATGCTCATTCCTTATACGAGCAATTTGGCTTTACCGAATTGGCTCACCCTGAAATTCATATGGAACGATGGCAGCCTAACTTCTATCTACTTCCTAAAGGGTAGTTTTTCTTCGATTTCTAATAAGAATAGTTAGCGCTAGTCGGCTTATTTGCTATCAATATTAAAGTGTCTAAATCCCTGCTTGCTAAAGCTGACTTTAACAACCCAACTCACACTTTTCCTTATCTCTGGTTGTTTACTTTTCTAGACTCTATCCCTGCGAACCGTAGCTTAAGCCAGTAGTAACAGGCTTAATAACCAATTGTTGCCAAATTGTTACATTTGGCCGCCGCAAAGTTACCAAACGTTACCCGTCTTCACTTGAGTGTTTTCTAGCCAAAGCCTAGGTTTATTGGGTTTAGCCTTCTGGCTGACACCATAAGTTGTAATGCTGAATTCAAGGGATGAGGAGAACTTTACAATGGAACAGGGCTATTACGTTGCTACTGACAAAAAGCAGTTAGATGTAAGCATGATTCACCAAGTATTGGTGCGCAGCTATTGGTCGAGAGGGATCTCTAAAGCAGCGGTTAAAACCGCTATCGATAACTCAATGTGCTTTGCTGCTTTTAACTTAAACCAGCAACAAGTGGCCTTTGCGCGGGTGGTGTCTGATTACGCCACAGTGGCCTATTTAGCCGATGTGTTTGTGTTAGAGGAGCATCAAGGTAAAGGACTGGCTAAAGCCATGATGCACCGCATTATGGGTCATCCCCAACTGCAAACTATTCGTCGTTTTAAGCTTGCCAGTAAAGGTGCCCATGAACTTTACCGCGCTTTCGGTTTTAACCAACTCGCAGAACCACAGATCCACTTGGAGCGTTGTTGAAGCCTAAGTCTTCTGGCTGTAGGTGTTAGTTTATGTTTTATAAGCCATTGTGCCGCGCTCTAGTTCAAGCTTGCTACACTTTTAAATTAAGTGTGGTGAGATAGTTTGTGGTAGTTACTTAGTCTTATCGCCGTTTAAGTAGTTTTATGTGCTTTAAATTGTGGTGAGCAATGTTTCGAATTAAACGACTTCTTTTGGGTCTTCAAGTTCTAGCTTCTAGCATGATGTGCTCAGCGTTATTCGCAGCCGAATGGGTGGGCACGAGTAGCTGTATTAGCTGCCATCAAGATCAGTATCAGCAGTGGCAGGGCTCTGATCATGATATGGCGATGCGCCATGCTAATGAAGACGCAGTGTTGGGTAATTTTGCTGATGCTCGCTTAAGCTTTGCGGGCAAAAGCATGCGGTTTTTCCGTAAAGCTGAGCAGTATTGGGTGACTATTGAAGGCCCAAATGGACAGCTACAAGACTATAAAATTAGCTATACCTTTGGTTATTACCCCTTGCAGCAATACATGGTGGAATTTGCCGATGGGCGAGTTCAGCTTATTCCCTATGCGTGGGATTCTCGCCCTGTAGAACAAGGTGGCCAACGTTGGTTTCATTTGTATCCAAAGATGCAAAAAACCGATGAGTTTTATTGGACCAATGCCGGACAAAGCTGGAACTACATGTGTGCAGACTGTCATTCAAGTCAGCTGCAAAAGGGCTATGACATTAGCAGCAATACCTACAATACCACTTGGTTTGAAATAAACGTTGGCTGTGAAGCTTGCCACGGCCCAGCAAGTGAGCATTTAAAATGGGCCCAGCAAGTAGAGTTAAACCCGCAGCATTCAGCTCAACAAAGCGGCTTTGACCGCAGCTTACAGCAAGAGGTGAGCGAATGGGTTTATCAAGAGGGGCTGTCTACTCTGCAGGCTGGTAAGCGCCAAGCAAGTCAGCAAGTTAAAGTATGTGCTCAGTGCCATAGCCGCCGAATCCAAATTAGCCAGGCCAACAATCATGTCACAGGAAGCTTATTAGATCGTTACCAGCCGAGTTTAATTAGTGCCGATTTATACCATGACGATGGGCAAATTTATGATGAAGTGTATGTTTGGGGGTCATTCAAGCAATCAAAAATGCATCAAGCAGGCGTGAGTTGCAGTAATTGCCATAATCCCCACACAACTGAATTGAAAATGGACGAACAAGCACTCTGCATGCAGTGCCATATAGCTGCTGAATACAGTGAGGACAAACACAGCTTTCATGCTGCAGGAACAGATGCCGCAAAATGCACCACATGTCATATGCCTGCCACTACCTATATGCAGGTGGATCCACGACGCGATCATAGTTGGCAAATTCCGCGGCCGGATCTTAGTCAGTCCACTGGAGTACCAAACGTATGTACGATCTGTCACACCGATAAAAATGCGGTTTGGGCAGAGCAAAAATTAAGGCAGTGGTTTCCTGATTCAGCGTCTACGCAAGAACAACATTTCGCTAAGGCATTTTATCTTGCCGACCAAGGCTTACGCAGCGCCGAGCAAGCTTTAGCCTCGATTGCTCAAGATCGTCATCAAAGTCCCATTATTAGGGCTTCTGCGGTACAGCGTTTAGCTGGCTTTCCTGGGTCCAAGGGAGTGATTGCAATTGCCAATGCAGTGACTAGTGAGAATTCGTTAGCGCGTTTGGGGGCGGTGCACGCTACTGAACATTACCCCGCTGCCGAGCGCTGGCGCTTATTGGAGCCTTTACTAAGCGATGCGACTTTGGCAGTGCGTAGCCAAGCGGCGGTGGCATTGGTCAAAGATTGGCAAGGCTTGAGCATAGTGCAACAGCAGCAGTTACAAGGGCCGCTTGAAGAGTATATTGCTATTCAGCAATACAATGCTGACCGTGGTTTTGCTTTAAGCAATCTAGCAGGTGTGTATTTAGCGCAGGGTCAGTTTAAAAAGGCTGAGCAACTCTACCTACAAGCAATAGAGTTAGAGCCTTATTTTGCTAATAGCTATGTGAATTTGGCGGATATGTACCGCGCCACTCAGCAAGAAGAAAAAGCCTTTGCTATGTTAGCGCAAGGCATTAAAGGCCAACCCAAAAGTGCGGCTTTGCTGTATAGCGCGGGTTTGAGTTTATTGCGGCAAAAGCAAGTGGCGCAGGCTAGCCAGTACTTTTTGTTAGCCATTGAACGTGAACCGAGTAATAGCCATTTTTGGTATGTTTATGGCTTGTCTTTAGAGTCTTTAGACATAAGCAAAGCCCAGCAAGCCTTAAGCTGGGCTTATGATACGAGTCGGAATCCCCAGCACTTATACGCCTTGTGTGAAATGAAAGTGCGGCACAAAGATGCAAAAGCAAAATTATGTATTTTGCAGCTGCAGGCTTTAGCTCCACCGGATGTTATTAAGAGACTCAATCTAGAGTTGAATAGGCAATAAAAAAGGCGCTCTAGAGCGCCTTTCGAAAGCTTTATTACTTACAGTGATTTAGTGTAAGTAGTAATAAAGCTAGGCTGACCACCCTGTACGAAGGCAGTAGAGGTTAATACACCTTGGTCCCAGTTTTTACCTGCTGCAACATAACTCCATTGTTCAATCTTTGGTGATTGACACAATTGTCCCTCAATCACTTCGTCGTCATCACACCAACGAACTGACGAGTTAAGTTGAGCTAAGGTCGCTTTGCTTGTTTGGCCAGCATTTACGCCAAACCACCAAAAGGCCATGTTGGCTAGCTCAGCGTAGGAAACCGTTTCGTCCATATCTTCAAGTATGCAATCTCCGCCTTGCTGAGTATGCAACTCTTTGCCTACCACGCGAATATCACTTGCGCCAAACTGATAGCTGAGTTGACCGGTTAAGCTACAGCCTGCGATATTGGTTTCAGCTAACCAGGTACCGCTAAAATCTATATAGCGTTCGCCATTGTCTACGTTTGGATTAACCAAATAGCTGTATGAAGTAGATGCGCTTTTTCTTAGCTGATTGCCTGCACCGTCAAGGGTAACTTCAATGGTTTGGTCGGTGTAAATTCCGGTCGCATTGTCGTAGCTGGTGCTATAGGTTTGTTGCTTAAGCTCGCCATCGTCTTCAAACTCGCTTTGACCTAAAGCGGTTAAGTTTGCTTGGCTACAGTTTTGCTCGTTCATACACGCAAATAAGCCACCAAAACTGGCCACTTCTGCATAATCAATTGCTTCATCTTCGGTGTTAATTTGGCTTGGATCTTTAACCACTAATTGAAAGCCAGGTTCAATCGCGAAGTCTTCTGCAGAGTAAGTGTTTGAATCTGCGTTAAAACACTCTGGAGTGTTGTTATTTACGGTAAATTCGCCGCCGTTTAGTTCACAAGCAATGAACTCTTTGGCCCATTGTGAGCTATAACGCTGGTCAGACGTTCCAGCTTTAATGACCAATGCATTGCTGGCTAAATGCAGCACCTCAGAGCTTATTCCGAAGCTGGCATTTTTGAATGCTTCATCGGGAATTGTTCGGTCCATGTGTACGTTTTTATATAGCGTTGAGTTATTGCCGTACTGGCCGTTCATAACCACTTCAGATAAACGTAAGTATTCGCCGCTGCCTTTACTAAAGGCATCAATTACATCGCTATCGCCACGTTCAATGCCATCTAGTGATTCATTTAAATGCTCGGCGGCTTCTTCTTCGCTTACCCACTCACTGGCTTCCACTTCTTCAAGTAATGCATCTGCAGAATTAAGGTTGTTTAGCTTCACTTGCTTGAGTGCGATAAGGGTATCGCTGTCGGCTGCTGGCTTAGCAATATCGTCTGGAATAACGATGCTGCCGGTACTGGCATCATCTAACGATTGTAGTATTCGTGCTAAGTTCATTGCAGAGTCGGTATCAGCGGTGACTTCAAAGGGAGAGACAACGCTACGGTAAGAGCTATTTCCGATGAACATGCCATTTTCGCCGCCCAAATAAAATGACACTACATCACCAGGTTCAACCTCAAAGGTACCTTCAGCGTTAGTGTAGCCACTTAAACCACTGGGAGAGGCTTTATAGAATAAACCTTCTACGGCGGCATCAATAAAGGTGCCGTTTACTGGATCTGTAGTTGGAGGGGGTTGATTGCCGTTATCGCTACTGCTTCCACCGCACGCGCTTAACGCTAACGTTACCAAGGCACTGCTGCCTAGTACTGCAAACTTATTCATAATGTTTCACAATCCTTTATATTATTATGACAGTAATTACTGTTGTTTTGAGTGGGGAATGTGTTTTATTTAGCGCGTAAAGTAAAATTATATTTTTATCAACAAACTCTGTAAAAGATGGCTGAGACGTCAAGTAGCAGAGTATTTATTCTATTAATTTTTCAGCATTAAAATATTGTGCTGTTCGCTGTGAATTGAGTTTGGCTTGTTGAAGGAGCAAGTGACGAAGGTAACTTCGGCTGTTTTTGATGGCAATTTGAAGCCCTTAATTTGCGGAGTCACATTTTTACAAGATGCTGATTAATTTAGTTATTAAGGAATTTGTTTACTGTTAAGGTCTGCTAGTTATTAGGCCTTTATTGAAGGAACAAATATGAAGATGGGCTTACACCTTTCGGCGAGACTAGCCACTGCTTTGGTATTGGCAATAAGCGGTGTTGCGGCTCAGGCTGCAGAGGCAATTTGGCAAAGCAAGGTATTAGACGAGCATACCGTTGTTCTCTCGGCTGGCGATGCCGCACTCAGCCAGTTTGAGCCAAGCTTAATGTTAGCGGCTTCGCACATCGACACCCAGACTTTATCGCCTATTGTTGATGCTGTTTCTAGCCCTTGGTATTCGCTTAGCTTAAACGCGAATGGCCGTTGTTTATCGCTAACAGATGCCGCTCATGCAAAGCAGGCGCTCAGCGAACTGTGTATTGAATCCACCACCAATCAACGATGGAAGCTAAGCCTAAGTAAGGGCGGTATTCAGCAGGTGTATGGATTAGGCCAGCAGCATAATACTCATGGCGAAGCCGATGGCGATTGGCTGGGGCGCAAACGCCTACCGGGTAGCCGAATGGGAAATGCCATGGTTTACCAAGGTGAAGGTGCTGTGGGCAATACTCAAATACCCATTATGTATTTACTGGGTGAGGGTAAACAAAACATTGCTTTGTTTTTTGATCATATTCAACCGCTAGTTTTTGACTTTACCAAGCAGCCTTATCAGATTCAGGGTAAGGGCCAGCGCGCGCGAATTATTGTTATTGCTGGTGATAACCTCGCTGCTCTGAGAGCCCGCTATTTAACGCTAACGGGCAAACCGCCGGTGCCGCCTAAGGCGATGTTTGGTTTGTGGTTATCTGAATACGGCTTCGATAACTGGCAAGAGTTAGACGATAAGCTGGCTACGTTACAGCAAGCTAAGTTCCCCTTGTCGGGCGTGGTGATGGATTTACAGTGGTTCGGTGGAATACGCGAAAACTCTAATCATACGCAAATGGGGTCACTCACTTGGGATGAAAAAAACTTCCCCGATCCCAAGCAAAAAATTGCCGACTTAAAACAACGCGGCATTAGCGTGATGGCCATAGAGGAGCCGTATATCGGCGGTGCGCTTAATGAGTTTCAGTCGCTAGCGCACGCTGGCGCATTGGCCCGCAGTTGCCCTCCACCTTGCATGACACCTGCCAAAATCAAGGAAAACCCCTGGTGGGGCAAGGGTGGCATGCTGGATTTTTCTAGCGAAAAAGGTGCGGAATTTTGGCATGACTACCGCCGTGAAGCCTTGATTGACGACGGCATTATTGCCCATTGGACAGATCTCGGAGAACCCGAGCTTTATCATCGAAAAGCCTGGTATGCAGGGGTGAAAATTGATGGTGAGCTAAAACATGATCATCAAAGCGTGCATAACCTTTATAACTTGCTGTGGAGCCGCAGTATTTACCAAGGGTATTTGCGCAATCAACGCAATCAGCGGCCGTTTATTATGAGTCGTTCCGGCACTGCCGGTAGCCAAGCATACGGCGTGGCCATGTGGTCGGGTGATATTGGAGTAAATTTAGCCAATTTACGTAGCCATTTTAATGCCCAAATGCACATGAGTTTGTCGGGTATTGATTACTTCGGCTCAGATATTGGCGGTTTTCATGGTACGCCTTGGGACGAGCAATATACTCAGTGGTTAGCAGCGGCCTTGTTTACCGACTTACCGGTGCGCCCGCACACCCAAAATTTGTGTAACTGCAAAGAAACTGCACCAGACAGGATTGGCGATACTGCCAGCAACTTGTTTAATGTTCAGCAGCGCTATGCCCTAAATCCTTATTATTACACCTTGGCTCATCGAGCATGGCGCAACGGCACCGCAGTGGTTGCTCCGCTAGTTTATGGCTACCAAGAAGATGTTAAGGTCAGAACCAATGGTTCAATGAAGTTGGTGGGTGACGCTATGCTGGTGGCCTTAGAGGCGAAAGATAATGCTAAGCATACCCAAGCCTATTTGCCACAGGGTCTTTGGTATGACTACCGTAGCCAACAAATGCTAAACAGTGGTGGTGAGTATTATAAGCAGCCTTTATACATTGATGGTGTATACCGTTTGCCGCTATTCGTAAAAGCTGGAGCTGTGATTCCTCGAGCTAATGAAGATGAAACCATTGATCTGTTGGTAGTGCTTGATGAGCATGGCCACGCTAGGGGCGAGTTGATTGAAGATGATGGGGAGTCTATTGCTTATCAACAGCAGCAGTGGCAACTCACAGAGTTTAGCGCGCAGACTCATCAGCAGCACATTGGTATACAGCTATCAGCCGTTAAAGGTAGCTATGCTAAGGCCTCAAAACATAAGGCTTATCAGGTGGAACTAGCCAATATTCCCCCACAAACAGTGGTTAAAAATGTGAGTTTTGAGGGGGAGAAAGTCACTCAATGGCAGCAGCATGGGCATCGATTAACCCTTGGCATGCAAAGCATTGATGTGGAACAAGGTGGTGAATGGTTGGTGGAGTTTGCCGAGTAATCAATAATAAAACGCACAGTGAAGTCGGCTGTGCGCTTTTTGTTATTAGCCTGACTTAAGCTTGAGCCGGACGTAACATAAACCAGTAAGGAAAGTTGTCACTTTTCGATAGCACTTCAAAGCCTCTACGCTCAAAAGTGAGTACCACTTTTTCGCTAGAGGCTACAACGAAACAGGCTTTATTATCAGCATCTGCTAAGTCGGTGACTTGCTTAATTAACGCACCGGCTAGACCTTTCCCTCCGGCAGAAGGCCCAACGCCTAAACCCCATAGCCAATAGCAATCTTGGTTAACTGGGCCAGTAAGCATTTGCTCAGAAATGTCTTTGGCTAGTTCCAGTTTTCCGGCACCCATCATGCGCGCCACAATAGCCCAAGCTTCCATTTTTTGCAGTACATCGGGCTGGTGTTTGCCCGGTGGCACCATAATCACGCAGCCTTCATGATCTGCGGTAGTAAATACCGTCCCTTGCTTCATTCCCCATTCACCCAGAGCAAAGCGCCAATAGCTATCATGAGCGTAGTCAGCCATTTCATCACTCCGAAGTGCCGCTTGCATGGCTTCGTTGTTGGCGTAGGCGGCGATAAACATTTCGCTTAAGGCTGGAATATCACTGTAGTTGGCCGTTATTAAGGTGGGGCTAGACATCGTAAGATCCTTCTTATGAGTAAGACACTAGAATACTCAGGCTAGTCGAAACTTACGCCTTAAACAACTGCATGGAGTGTGGGGAGTGACAAAGGGCAAAAATAACTCCAGTTTATACTGGAGTTATTACTGCGCTGGTGACAACGAGTATTAGTTTAAGCTTACTGCAGGGGCTCCCGCAGAGCTGGTTGCACTTGCTCGTCGGCTGCCGAGCTCTTGATAGTTGGTGGACAAAATAGTGTCCACAAAATACCAATCGGCTTTGGCGCTTTGCTGGGTAAAAGTCACGGTTAAAAAGCCGCGATTGAGAATATTCATGTATTTTAAACCGTCAATCAAAGACACAATACCTGCTTCGGCAGCGGGTGCTGCGGTGGCATCTATGCCTAAGTAGTATTCTAAGCCCGGTGAGCTTACCGATGAGGTGGCAAACTCAACACCCACCACCTGGCCGCTTTGCTCAGCAAGCTCACTAGCCCAAGCGTTATGTGTATCACCAGCAAGTACCACTAGGTTTTTGCCTTGCGCTTTAAAGCTTTGGAGTAAGATTTCACGCTCGTTTGCATAGCCATCCCAAGCGTCTAGGTTGTAGGGTACCTTTGGTAATTGCAGCTGAGCGATGACTTCGGGCGTTAACTTATCTTGGTTGGCAGCTAAATAACTTAGTTCATCAGCGGTGAGCGTAGGATCAGCTGCTTGAGCGCGGCCAGCCAACTGAGCTAAGGCACCCAACTCTGCGTATTGCTGAATCGACATGAGGTTAAGTGCTACTGCGCCCGGTAGGTACATTTCGCCCATCAATACTTGTTGGCCAAGTACCTGCCAGCGACCGCTGGCGTTGCTGACGCTGTTTTGCAACCACTGTAACTGCTCTGCACCTAACATGCTGCGATTAGGGTCGTTTTGGTCTGCATGAAAAGCGGCATCGTTAAAACTACCGGTGCTTGAATCGACATAATCAGCAATATTTAGTTGCTTGTCTCGAGCAATAACGCGGGTATCTAACATATGTAAATTAACTAAGTCGCCAAACTTAAAACTGCGGTAAATTTCTTGATGGTTACCCTCAGACCAAGGGCGAATAGGCAGCCACTCAAAGTAAGCTTGTAGGGCATCGTTTCTACGCTGCTCAAAGTCACCTTCGCCTGCTTGGTGATTCTCTGCGCCATCGCGCCAAGTATCATTAGCAATTTCGTGATCGTCCCATACAGTGATAAATGGCACCATGGCATGCAGTTTTTGTAAACTGCTATCACCATGGTATTGGGCGTAGCGCGTGCGGTAGTCGTCTAAACTAAACAACTCGCCTTCAGGCAATACTTGGCGATTGAGTTGTTCGGCTTGTTCGCTGGCATATCCGCCACGTGGGTATTCATAAATGTAATCGCCGAGGTGCAATACCGCGTCTATATCTTCATGCTGAGTGGCTAAATCATAAACATTGAAATAGCCTGCAGGATAATTAGAACAAGACATCACAGCCAGTTTCACAGAGGCTGGCGAGCCTTGTACTAGGGTTTTGGTTTTACCTATGGCTGACAGGGTGCCAGCGCTGATAAAGCGATAGTAATAGTGTTGACCGGCTTCTAAACCAATGGCGTCTACTTTAACTGTATAGTCGCGGCTGGCGTTGGTGGTGGTATTGCCATTACTAATAATATTGGCAAAGTCTATATCTGTTGCAATTTCCCATGCCACCTTAATGTTACCAGTGCGGGCGGGCGTTACGCGTGTCCATAAGATGACCGCATCAGCTAAGGGGTCGCCACTGGCTACGCCGTGGGTAAACTCAACAGAGATCTCTGGCTCGATGGCGCTGCCGCATCCCATTAGGCCATAAGACACCACCGCTGCACCTGCACCTTTGGCAGACATGATTAAAAAATCTCGACGTGAAATTGGACTCGCCATTACAACTCCCTCGGTAAATAAAACTGGTCAGATATCTAAAGAGGGAGAGTGTGTGCAGAGAAGATGACAACTTAATTAAGTTGTCAAAAATAACAAAACCAATAATAAAAAAAGCTCCCCGCTAAACTGCCGAGGAGCTGGTTCTGCTGCTTAGATTAGTACTGGTAAATCCTAATTTCCTGCGGGGCTAAGCTTAAGTTTACTTGGCCTGCAGAAGTGCTACTGATATTGCTTGAGCCAAAGCCCGCCAGCGGAGTTAGCACCGCAGACTGTTGTTCAAGAGCAATGCTCGGGGTTTGGGGGCTTTCGCTGTAGTTAAATACAACTAGCACGTTGCTGCCTGCTGTTGTGCGCGTAAAGGCCAGTACTTCACCTTGGTTGAGCAATGTTAAATTACCATTGCGCAATGCCGGTGTGGCTTTACGCAGTTGAATAAGGTTTTTGTAATGATGGTAAAGCGAGCTGTTATCAGCCATTTGGCTTTCAGCGTTATAGTTGGCGGAGTTATTGGCAATTTCTCGATATGGCGTGCCTGAAGTAAATCCACCATCGGCTGTCCAGCTCATTGGCGCTCGGAGTAAATAGTCACCCCCACTGTTTTTAGTGTGTGCCATGCCTACTTCTTCACCGTAATAAATAAAGGGCTGACCAGGCAGAGTTAATAAGGTGGCAGCAGCCAAGCGATATTTAGCTTCGTTACCAGAAAATTGCTCGAATATACGTTGGCCTGCAAAGGAGTCATGATTAGCGAGTAATAACCCCATGCTATCTAGAGAGCTCTGGTTAAGCCAATAAGACATTGAAGTCTGATCGCTTGAGCCTGAACCTACAGCCGACATGATGGCTTTATTCAGGTAAAAGGAAAACGCAGATCCACAAAAGCTTTGCTGAGCAGCGGCCAGTGAATCTGAAGAGTCTTCACAGATCATGTATCGATTACTGTAGTCTTCCATCACCAATTGCTGGATACCATACATAATCGCTGCGTTTTCCGGTTGTGCGGACCATTGATTAGGCCCGTTTTCGACTAAGTGGGTCATCGCGTCAAAACGAAAACCGTCCATTCCTGCATTTAACCAATAACGTAGATTGTTGTAATGAAACTGAATAACCTCTTCATTTTGTAAGTTAAAATCAGGCATGTTGGACTGGAAAATACCGTAATAAAAACCATATTGTCCTTTATGCCAAGATGAATCCCCAGACCAATTTGTCCATTTAGGATCGCTGTCTTGCCACATATACCAATCGCGTTTTCCGCCAGCATTATTGTTAGAGTCAGCAAATACTGGGTTGTCACCAGAGCTGTGGTTAATGAGATAGTCGGCGATAACGCCAATTCCGCGGGCATGCGCTTGTGCTAAAAACTCATCAAAGTCTTCTCGAGAACCGTAGTCGCTCTCGATGCTACGATAATCCACCACCTCATAACCGTGGTCTTTATCAGAGCTTTCACTAAAGGGGAGTAACCAGATACCTTCAACCCCCAAGTCTGCAATGTAATCTAGTTGAGAGGTAAGCCCTTTAAAATCTCCAATTCCATCGCCATCAGAATCTTTGTAGCTGCGTACAAAGATCTCCATAAACACTGCCCCTTTGTACCAATCTTTGGCTAGGGCGGGTTGGTCGTCTACTGCAACTGAACTCATATCAACCAGAGTATCGGCCTTAGCCTCACCCACGGGTAATTCAATGGGAGCGGGTGTTTCTGTGCTAGAACCACAGCCACTTAGGGCTGTAAGTACGGCAAGCGGAAGCGCACCGTATAGTAGGTGTTTAATCATTGTTCTTACTTTCCTTGTAACATTGCTGAAAACAGGGCTTGTGTTAGTAGTGCTGGCTACGATGATCTGTGATTAATTTGTCATCTTTATTCACACAAGCGCTTTTATATCAATTACTAATAATTGAGGATGATATTTTTCACTATATTGTTTTTTTTATCATCACTATTGATCACATATTTATCAATAGTGTTGGGTTTGGCTTTATTTCGATCGATACAAGCCTTTGCTCGCGCTTCGCTTTATAATGGTGGGGTATTTATAAATCTTTAGGCCTTTGCTGATTAATGCGAGATAAAAAAACAGCCCGTCCAGCCACTAAAAGTCAGTTGCACCCGCGCAACAAACATCGCCAGCGTTATGACTTCCCTGCGTTGATAAGCTCTTGCCCTGAATTGACCCGCTTTGTGGCAGACAATCAATATGGTGATGCGTCTATCGACTTTTTTAATCCTGATGCAGTACGTTGTTTAAACAAGGCTTTACTGAAGCACTTTTATGCAATTGATGGCTGGAGCATTCCTAAAAATAACCTTTGCCCGCCTATTCCCGGCCGTGTGGATTATGTGCATTACTTGGCTGATTTATTGGCAACATCGAGCAAGGGAAGTATTCCTACAGGCAAGGCCATACGCTGTATCGATATTGGTGTTGGGGCAAATTGTGTTTACCCTTTGGTGGGGGCCAGTGAGTATGATTGGTCGTTTGTCGGTAGCGATATTGAAGCCGCATCGTTGCGCTCGGCCGGGTTAATTTTGGCAGCTAATCCTCAGTTAGAACGGCAAATCGATTTATGTTTGCAAACCAATAAAAAAGCTATTTTTAACGGTATAATTCAAGCCGATGAGCGTTTTGAGTTAAGTATATGTAACCCGCCTTTTCACCGTTCGGCAGCGGAGGCTAAAGCGGGAACGCAGCGTAAACAAACTAACTTAAAAGCCTCGGTGAAACATAAAGATAGCTTGAATTTTGGCGGCCAAAGCAACGAGCTATGGTGCCCAGGAGGAGAGCTAAGCTTCATTAAAAATATGATCAGTGAAAGCCAGCAATTTTCGGCTCAAGTATTGTGGTTTACTAGTTTGGTATCAAAAGAGGCTAATCTTAAGGCAATATATCAAGCGTTGAAGCAGCAAAAAGTGGCACAATTTGAAACCATAAAGATGGGCCAAGGTAACAAAGTGAGTCGCTTTGTTGCGTGGACTTACCAAAAACCAGAACAACAAGCGCAGTGGCTTTTATCATCATGAGCCTTGCTGTTGTTTTTGTCGTTTCAGCATGGTTAATCAAGGTGCTGAATCTATTAATTATTAGTGATAAAAGAGAGCAATGAAAACGCCTAAAAGAATCCAGCCTTTAGTTGACGATGGCTTAGTAGATGAAGTGAAAAGCCAGCTGATGAGTGGCAAAGAAGCCTCGGTTTACGTGGTGCGCTGCGGCGATAAAATCCGCTGCGCCAAAGTGTATAAAGAGGCCAGCCAGCGCAGTTTTAAACAGGCGGTGGCTTATCGTGAGGGGCGTAAAGTGCGTAATAGTCGCCGTGCTCGAGCGATGGAGAAAGGCTCTGGTTTTGGTCGTGAGCAACAGGAAAAAGTGTGGCAAAGTGCCGAAGTTGATGCCCTGTATAAGTTAGCTGCAGCAGGCGTGAGAGTGCCGGAGCCTTACGGCTGCTTTGATGGCGTGTTGTTGATGGAGTTGGTGACCGACGATGAAGGTTATGTGGCACCGCGACTAAATGATGTACTGATGTCTGAAGAGCAAGCCTTGGAAGACCATCAAACCATGATTGGTTATATTGTAAAAATGTTGTGTGCGGGTCTAATTCATGGGGACTTGTCAGAGTTCAATGTGCTGGTGGATGAATATGGCCCCGTGATTATTGATTTGCCGCAAGCGGTAGATGCTGCTGCTAACAATAATGCCGAATGGATGCTTGCGCGTGACATCAATAACATGCGCGACTATTACACCCAATTTGCGCCTTCGCTGGCCAGCACCGAATATGCCAAAGAGATGTGGGCACTGTTTGAAAAAGGCGAGTTAACTGCAGATACCGAACTGACCGGAGAATTTACTCAGCAGGACACCGTGGCAGACATTGCGGCGATTATGCAGGAGATTGATGCTGCTCGCGAAGAAGAGTTAGCACGCCGAGAGCGAATTAATGAAGCCCAACAAGGGGTAGATGAAAGCAAATTTAACTGGGCCGATTAATCTAATCTGCCCAGCAAGTATTGGTTTAGATATTCACATTTGCACTGGTTTGAAATTCCAACAAGGTATTTGCGGGAATTTGCACCGCTCCACCACGAGTTATTAGGGCTAATCCTGCGCCTACCTTGGCGCCGTCTTTAGCGCCATCACTACCGTTTATTAAACCGCCAATAGCTGCACCGCCAGCGGTTTTTTTCACGGTGTTTTTGGCTTGTGCGTCACCTAAGCCGTTAAAGCTATTGGTTTGAATAGCGATACGTTGGCCATTAATGGTGATGTCGGTTAACGCAATGCTTAAGCTAGATTTACCCGCTAAACGACCCGCTTGTTCGCTTTGTATTACCCTGCCGTAAACCGTGTCGCCAGTTTTTGCGATAAGGTGTCCACCTACCGATAAATCACCCTCTAGTTTGCCTGAAAAACGATGGCCAGAGCGATGTTCACGGCTACTAATGGCGGTATCTAAGCTTACCATTAAGAGGGTACCTGCCGGGATGTGCGTTATCGCTGAAGCGGCCGTGCTATTTACTATCGGAGCTGGCTCAGCTTTCGCTGGGGCAGTAAAAGAAACGTCTAGGTCTTTAACATCGCTGGTGCTAAACGTCATAGCGTTGCCGGCCATTTCAAACTGAATATTCTCTGCGTCGCGACTAAGCAAGGTACCTTCAAGCACACTGCCATTATTAAGGGTGAGGGTGTCGGCGCTAAGATTAAAGCTAATAGCGGCGATAAATACGCTAACTAAAGGAGTCGTCTTCAACATGGTTTGTTTATCCAGTATCTAAAAGAAACAAGGCATCTTTTTACCAGTTGATTAGAGATAAAGCCTGTGATGAGACCGATTAACCCGATAAATATCAATTATCGGGCTGATGGGATCTTGAGCTGCGGTTTTAGATTAACGCAAGGTTATTGCTGTGCCAGAAAAAACTGGTAAGCGGTATTATTAGTTTCGTCGCGATAATCAAAACCAAGCTGCGCTAAGTGCTTGCTAAAAGCCTGTTGATCACTGTCTTGCAGCTCAAAACCGGCCAGTACTCGCCCGTAGGCAGAACCGTGGTTACGATAATGAAATAGGGTGATATTCCAATGTGGACCTAAGGTGCGCAAAAACTTAAGCAAAGCCCCTGGTTGCTCGGGAAACTCGAAACTGTATAGGCGCTCGTTTAGTTTGGCGCCTGGATGGCCGCCCACCATGTAGCGAACATGCTGCTTAGCAAGTTCATCGTCACTCAAATTCGCCACTTGGTAGCCGCTGTTATTGAGTGTATCTAATAGTGTTGGCAGTTCGGTGTCGCTGTTGCTTACTCGTATACCGACAAAAATACTGGCCTGCTGTTCACTGGCATAGCGGTAGTTAAACTCGGTAATTGCACGACCACCTAAGTGCTCTACAAATTCCAAATAAGCACCTTGGCGCTCGGGAATATTGACCGCTAATACCGCTTCTTTTTTCTCGCCTAGTTCAGTGCGCTCAGAGACATAACGTAGATTATGGAAATTTACATTAGCACCGGATAACACCGCTGCTAAACGGTGATCTTGAAGCTTGTGTTGTTGAGCGTAGGCTTTTAAGCCGGCTAAGGCTAAAGCGCCAGAGGGCTCTGAGATAGCACGAGTATCTTCAAAAATATCTTTAACCGCGGCACATATTTCATCGGAGTTGACCGTGATGACTTCATCTAAATACTGCTGACATAAGCGGAAGGTTTCTGTGCCAATGAGCTTTACTGCCACACCATCGGCAAACAGGCCCACTCGCTCTAAAGGCGTTGGCTTTCCTGCCGCCAACGCTGCTTTTAAGCAGGCTGAGTCTTCGGCTTCTACGCCAATAATCTTAATGTGTGGCATCAGTTGTTTAATGTAAACCGATACTCCAGCGGCAATTCCGCCACCACCTACTGGCACAAACACCGCGTCTAGGTGCATGTCTTGCTCAAGTAGCTCTTTGCCAATGGTGCCTTGTCCGGCAATCACATCTACATCGTCAAAAGGAGGTATGAGGGTATAACCGTGCTCGGCGGCTAGTTGTTTGCAATAGTGACTGGCTTCGTCAAAGTTGTCGCCTACTAAGCGCACATCAGCGCCCATGGCGCGAACTGAATCCACTTTAATATCGGGCGTAGTGGTAGGCATAACAATGATGGCGGAAATATCTAAACGCTGTGCCGACATCGCCACACCTTGCGCATGATTACCCGCTGATGCAGCAATCACACCTCGCTGGCCTTGCTCTTGGCTAAGTTGCGCTATTTTGTTGTAAGCCCCACGCAATTTAAACGAATGCACACTTTGTCGGTCTTCACGTTTGAGAAGAATGTTATTGCCAATTCGCTTCGACAGTTTGTTCATGTCTTGCAGCGGGGTGACTTGGGCAATCTCATATACTGGCGAAAGCAGGATTCGGCGAAGATATTCGTTAGCGGAGGGGAGGTGTTGCGTCATCATATAACCTTAAAAAAATAAGCCCGGCGTACCGGGCTATTTACGCAAACTTTCTAGTGCAAAACTAGTCTAGTTTGCTTTGATCGCGGATTGCGCCTTTGTCTGCACTGGTGGCAAAGTGGGCGTACATTTTCAGTGAAGTACTCACCTCACGAATACGGCCAATCGGCCGCCAAGCATCGCTGCCTTTTGCTTCCATGGCTGAGCGACGTGTTGCTAGCTCTGCATCACTTACTTCTAGCACAATGCTGCGCTCAGGAATGTTGATGTCGATAATATCGCCCGGCTCAACCAAAGCGACTATGCCACCGCTAGCGGCTTCTGGTGAAACATGGCCAATCGACAAGCCAGAAGTACCACCAGAGAAGCGACCGTCGGTTAGTAAGGCACACTTCTTACCGAGTCCCATAGATTTCAAGTAAGAGGTTGGATACAACATTTCTTGCATGCCTGGGCCACCTTTAGGGCCTTCGTAGCGAATCAATACCACGTCACCTGCTTTAACGGTGCCGTCTAAGATACCGGCTACTGCATCATCTTGGCTTTCAAAAATACAGGCTGGGCCACGAAATACTAAGTTGTCGTCATCTACGCCTGCGGTTTTAACAATACAGCCATCTAAAGCTATGTTGCCTTTCAATACTGCTAGGCCACCTTCTAAACTAAAGGCGTTTTCAAGGCTACGAATACAGCCTTCGGCGCGGTCAGTATCTAACTCATCCCAACGGCAATCTTGGCTAAAGGCTTTAGTGGTACGAATACCCGCTGGACCAGCTCGGTAGAAGTCTTTCACCGCTTGATCTTGGGTTTGCATTACGTCCCATTTAGCCAAGGTATCAGCTAGGGTGCCTCCCATTACATTTGGCTCGTCGCGGTTAATTAAACCGGCGCGATCTAGCTCGCCCAAAATACCCATAATACCGCCCGCGCGGTGTACATCTTCCATGTGGTATTTGTTGGTTGAAGGGGCAACTTTACATAACTGAGGCACCTTACGAGACAGCTCATCCATGTGGTCCATGTTGTAATCTACACCAGCCTCTTGAGCGGCGGCCAATAGATGCAATACAGTATTGGTTGAGCCACCCATGGCAACATCAAGCGTCATGGCATTTTCAAATGATTTGAAGGTAGCAATAGAACGCGGCAATGCGCTTTCGTCATTTTGTTGGTAGTAGCGATTACATAAATCTACGATACGTTTACCAGCGTTGACGAATAACTTTTCACGATCAGCGTGAGTAGCTAGCATTGAACCGTTACCAGGCTGGGCTAAGCCGAGCGCTTCGGTTAAACAGTTCATTGAGTTGGCGGTAAACATGCCTGAACACGAGCCACAAGTTGGGCAAGCGCTGCGCTCAACTTTTTCGCTGTCTTCGTCAGACACGTTTTTGTCTGCGCCCATTACCATTGCGTCAACCAAGTCTAACTTAATGATTTGATCGCTAAGTTTGGTTTTACCGGCTTCCATTGGACCGCCAGACACAAAGATAACTGGAATGTTGATGCGCATAGCCGCCATTAACATGCCCGGAGTAATTTTGTCACAGTTAGAAATACACACCATGGCATCGGCACAGTGGGCATTTACCATGTATTCAACAGAGTCGGCGATTAAATCGCGCGACGGTAGGCTATACAACATACCGCCATGACCCATGGCAATACCGTCGTCTACTGCAATGGTATTAAATTCTTTGGCTACGCCGCCTGCATCTTCAATTGAGCGTGCTACCAGTTGGCCAAGATCTTTAAGGTGAACGTGACCCGGTACAAACTGGGTGAAAGAGTTCACTACCGCAATAATTGGCTTACCAAAATCTTCTTCTTTGGTTCCTGTTGCTCGCCAAAGGGCGCGAGCTCCGGCCATGTTACGGCCTTCGGTGGTGGTGGCACTTCGCAGTTTAGGCATTGCGGTTTACTCCGTTAATCTGTGTTTGCTATTTGTTTAGGCAATGGCCGCTTCTGGCGAAGCCACTGCTTGTAATTGCTTTAATGTTACTTGCTCTACGTCGAATAACTTCACTAATTGATTAGTGAGATGGGCTATTGGACGCTCGCTAGTGACGGTTAGTTCAATCGCATAACCCGCAGGCTGGTGCTGAACCTCATGTTCAATGTGCATCGATTGTACTAAAAAACCACGGTGACGTGTCACTCGTAATACACGTTCTAATACATCGGCTTGGCTGCGGGTAGTAATGGTTAGTGAATGTTGCATTAGCAGTCCTCCATCATTTTGTCGTTGGCCACACCCGGTGGCACTAGTGGCCACACGTTTTCCTCAGCATCAATTAATACATGCAGCAGGTAAGGGCCGTCGCTATTTAGCATCCGTTGCAGGGCAGCGTGAACATCAATTTTATTGCTAATGGTTTCACCTGGAATGTCAAAGGCAGAGGCCATTTTTACAAAATCGGGGTTGTCATCAAGAATGGTTTCACTGAAGCGACCATTAAAGAATAAATCTTGCCATTGGCGCACCATACCTAAACGGTTGTTATCAATTAGCAGCATTTTTACTGGCAGCTTAGCGCGTTTAATGGTGGTGAGTTCTTGCACATTCATCATGAACGAGCCGTCGCCAGATACGTTAATCACGGTATCGTTAGGGCGCGCAAATTGAGCACCAATCGCCGCGGGCAAACCAAAACCCATAGTGCCTAAGCCAGCGCTAGAAAGGTGATTTTCTGGGCCGTCAAATTGCATATGTTGAGCCACCCACATTTGGTGTTGGCCGACATCACAGGCTACCACGGTGTCTTTGTCGATCATCTTGCTTAGTTCGTTAAGCATTGCTGGAGCAAAAATATGTGCACCAGGGTGATCATAGCGCCATGCAAAATCATGTTTCCGTTGGCTTACCGTAGCTTGCCAAGGGGCTATGTCGCACTTGCCATGCAGTTCTGGCAAGGTGAGTTTTAAATCGCTATCAAGGGCAACATCTGGCTCACGGCGTTTACCAAACTCACTGGCATCGGCGTCTAAGTGAATGACCTTAGCATCTGGTGCAAATTCATCTAACTTGCCGGTAACGCGGTCATCAAAGCGAGCGCCAATAACAATCAGTAAGTCGGTTTCTTGAACACTTAAATTAGCGGCCTTAGTGCCGTGCATGCCCAACATACCCAAGTAGTAAGGCTGGTCTTCTGTGATTGCGCCAATACCCTTAAGCGTGCTCACACTAGGGATTTGGCTATCTGTTAAAAACGCACGTAATTCGCTTACTGCGTTCGCCATACCTACTCCGCCACCCACGTAGGCCATGGGTTGTTTGGCTTCGGCAATTAATCGCTTGGCTTGAGCGAGTGAACTGGCATTAGGCGCTGTGGCTGGCTGAGCCGAGGCCATGTAAGCTAGGCTTTCTTCCACTTCGGCCAGTTGAATATCTTTAGGCACATCAATTAATACTGGGCCGGGGCGGCCACTAGTGGCAATTTCAAAGGCTTGCTCAATGGTGCGCTTTAGCTCTTTAACATCAGTGACCATAAAACTGTGTTTGGTCACCGATAAAGACATGCCTAATACATCAACTTCTTGAAAGGCATCTGTACCAATCACAGGTTGGGCAACTTGCCCGGTAATGGCGATTAAAGGAATAGAGTCTAATTGTGCCTCAGCCAGGCCGGTGACAAGGTTGGTTGCGCCAGGCCCAGAAGTAGCAATACATACGCCAACTTTTAGTCCACGATTCGCCCCTGCGCGGGCATAACCCACTGCAGCCATTGCCGCACCTTGTTCATGGCGCGTCAGCATGTGCTTGACCCCACCATCATAAAGCGCGTCATAAAGCGGCATAATTGCCCCACCGGGATAACCAAATACTTGTTCAACGCCCTGTTGTTTCAGAGTCGCTACAATTTGTTGAGCACCATTCATCACTACTTCCTTTCCACCGTTAACAAAAAACCCCCGAGCTTTGCAGCGCGGGGGTTTGGTGTTGTTTGCTTGTTTCAGTTACAACAGCGCATCCCCGCGAGGTGACAGAATAATCACCACAAGGACCACGCTAATAATTAGTGCAACTGAAAAAGACATATTTAAAACTTTCCTAAAACATTGGTTAACAAGTACCACAGGATAAAATGTGATTCAAGTCCACTTTATCTGTGAAAAGCTCTGCTCTCTGTATGCTTAATATACAAAATGAAGTGTCATTAGCTGCTTTGTGTTTTGGTTGTAGTTTTATATTTTATTTAACTCTTTGGTCATGGTTATATCTGTTGTATCTCTAGCATATTATTCATTGCTAAATTGACTGTTTTTCTCCCAACTTTTTTGCAGAATGGGCCTAATGAGAAATCACTTAGCCTTATTGCATGTTGCTGGTGATATCTGTCATGGTTAGGTCACAGTACGCAAAAGTAACCAAAGGATCTTAGATATGGGCATTGGCAAACCATCACATTGGGTCTTTTTGTTAGGCCTTTTGCTGAGTGTTTATGCTAGGGCTGCGCCTGAACAAGTGATGTTTTCTAGCGTTGAAATAAGGACTAAACAACAAGTCTATGTACTGGAATATGCATATAGTGCAGAACAACGGGCTCGGGGGTTAATGTATCGTCAGTCTCTGTGTGACGACTGCGGCATGCTGTTTAACTTTCAGCAGCCTAAGCGCGCTGGTTTATGGATGAAGAACACTTATCTGCCACTGGATGTTGCTTTTATTCGTCAAGATGGACGTATTTCTGAAATTCGTTCTATGCAAGCTCATGACGTTCGCTTAACCGTTGCTAAACAGAATATTCTTTACGCTTGGGAAATGAACCAAGGGTGGTTTAGTAAAAATGCAATCCAGGTCGGAGATATGGCGAGCATAAAACCGCTAGAATAAGTTATTGAAACTAAAAGGTATCGTGATTTTTGCTGTGAGTTTTCACTCAAGAGGTAGGCATGACAGAAAAAGAAAAGATGTTAGCGGGGAAGCTGTATTTAGCCTTTGATGGCGAGTTAGTTGAAGATCGCAATATTGCCAAGTCACTGTGTTACGAGCTGAATTTGTTACACCCTGAGGAAGATTTACGTGCCGAAGTGCTTGCCGAGTTATTGCCGAATAGTTTAGATCCTTGGATAGAGCCGCATTTTTACTGTGACTACGGTTACAACATTACCACTGGCAAAAACTTTTACGCTAATCATAATTGCGTGATTCTCGATGGTGCGCCAGTGACGATTGGTGATGATGTCATGTTTGCACCATCAGTCAATATTTCCACAGCCACTCACCCTTTAAATGTTAAGCAGCGTACCGAAGGTTTAGAAACCGCATTACCGGTGACCATTGGTAACAACGTTTGGGTAGGCATGGGAGTGAATATACTTCCCGGAGTCACCATTGGTGACAATGCGGTGATTGCCGCGGGTGCTTTGGTGAATAAAGATGTTGCGGCCAATACTGTGGTGGCAGGTGTACCGGCTAAGTATCTGCGTGACGTGCCAGAAAACGAAGATTAGCCACTTTATGCATGGCTAGTCACTTCCAAGCAGGATGCGCCTTATTGAATAGGGCAGGAGTTACAGCCACAAACGCTGACTGATTTTGATGGGACAAAGGGAGGAGCTGTTGTCCACTGGCCATTCCAGCCGCCTTGGTCGCTGCAAATTGATTTGCAGGTTGATGTAGCGTTCCCTGAAGTAAGATAAATCTCAGTGGCTTTGTCGCATCCACAGCTGTAACTTTTAGATATATTTGTTTGAATTTGAGATTTATTAGCATCGAACCATTTGTATAGTGAATCAGATAAGGTGAACATTTTGATGTTGGGATTGTTTGCCATCACTTTCATATCTGCATAGGTGGGGTAAGAACTGGCTAAAGTATCGAAGGCAGATTTTAGAGTGAGTAGTAGGTATTGTGGTACGCCATCAGCTTGACCTACCCCCGTTGAACTGGCTACAACAACGTCTTTTGACGCCATTAATGCTGCCAGTTTTTTTGCATTGGCGAGGTCGTTGCTTTTGCTATTAACTCCGATCACATCAGCGTAAAAAATCGGGTTTGTGGTTTCGCCATTATCCCATAGGGGCAATGGCTTGAAGCCGAAGTTATCGGGTAGTCGACCATTGTTGCCTTTTGCTATACCCCACATCGATTCGGTAAACCCTACAAAACTATTTCCATAGCCTTGTCCAAACCAAATACCTCGTTGATAAGGTGCGAAATCAGCCTTGCTGCTATTTAGGTAACTGCTCATTTCCATTAATGTATGAAGGCGGCTAATCACATTATTATTTATCGAAGAAGGGGTAGGGAACGGATATGTCCCATTCATAGCGTATTGAGTTGCTATGTAATAACTGGCGTTAGTGGTTTTTCCTGAAATATCTAACATCATTCCATTGTGTGGGGCTTGTCCTGGCACCAATCCAGTGTACTGGCAGGTTTTCACAATGTTGCGAACCTCGTCGAAGGTATTCGCATTCTCTAGGCCTATTCCTTTGTTGTAGAACAAAATATTGGTACAGCCTAGTAGCGGGATAGCTGCGTAAGTTGAACCATCCTTGTTTTTAACACCGTTGATAGCATACGGTAAGAAATCATCTAATCCATCAGGATTAATATCTGATGCGCTTAGATCTTGTAATATGTTTGAGGCGCGATATTTGTTTAAAAATAGTGCATCAAAAACAAACACGTCTAGCTTTGAAGGGTCTTTGCCGTAACCACCATCCCATACATTTTCATCGGTGATAATTTCTAGGGTAATCCCGTTACCTAGCTCAGCCCATTTCTCTTCGAGAACGGTTTTGAATTGTTCCACTCTGGGAACATATGGATACAGTCCAACTTTTAGGGTTGTAGCGTGGCTATGAAATACGTAGGAAAGCAATGTTAAAAAGATAAAAAATCTTAAGTTGTTCATCGATCAGCCCACCATAGTTATCAGTATCGATTCCTACTTACTTTGGCTGAATAGCCGCTGTAAGTTCAGTTTTTGATTAAGACTAAATAGATAGTAGTTTACTTAATGACGTTTGTGTCAAAATAGTAGGGGGTAAAATCATCATAAATAATGGCTATAAATCATCGTCTATACAGATGATTTTATTCTCTCGGTGAAAAGTAGGGAGAATGCTTTGGAGCGTAGCTTTTTTTGAGGTCTCTAACTTTTACCTATCAATCTAATAGTTATAAGCCATTTCTTATCTGTCTTGGTTTGTAATACCGTTAAGTTGTAATCTTAAAGGCCCTTGAAGGAGGTCTTATGCAACAGCTTAATGTTCGACACTATATGCGTACTCAGTTACTTAGCTTTACTCAAGAGCAAAGCATTAACCAAGCCAGTGACGCCCTAACAAAGTCCCAGCAACTTGGTGCGCCAGTGGTTGATGCCAAGGGTGCCTTAATCGGTTGGTTATCAGAGCTAGACTGCGTAACCCAAATGCTGCAAGCCGGTTATTACTGTGACCAAAGTGCCTTAGTGAAAGACATCATGCGCACAGAGGTATTAAGTGTTGGCCCCGACGAGAACATTCTTGATTTGGCCAAAAGCATGACCGATAACAAACCGAAGAGCTATCCGGTGGTTGAGAATGGCAAACTACTGGGTTTAATTGAGCGCAAGGCAGTATTAGCGGCGCTACATAAACAACAGCAGCAATGTTTTAGCGTAAAACAGTAGAAGCGATTAATGGCGCTTTATTCAACTGAGAACGTTGATAAGTGCCTCTTCTTTTTGAGAGCTTTAAGTTGGCTTTTATCTAAAGCTTTTTAGGCAGATTCTAAGAAGCGGAAAGTATTGATTCTCTTAAACGCTCAATATCAACTTACTCGAGATCTCTGAAGCGTTCTTGATGAGGATTGGGTTCTTGGCTTTCAAGATATTGGCTGACAATCCGATCATAGGTGCCATTTTCTTTAATGATATAAAGCCCTCTATTGAAGCCATCGCGTACTTCGCGGTCCCAAAACACGTTATAAAAACCAAACTTCTCACCAAATATTTTTGACACAACATACTCGGTATCGGTGTTCTTATATTCCGTTCTCGCTTTAAAATAGTTGAAGATTTCATGGGCTAAAACAATTACATCTACACGTTCTTTAAACAGCATTAAGATTTGAGATTGTTGTTTTGAGGTTTCTTGGTATAGAGATTTCTCCTTGTTTGATAGCGCTATGCGCTGATAATCATCGCCATAAAATAGGCTGGCTCGTTGATGCGCTAATATGGACTTATCTTGCAAATCATTAATTGTCGAAATATCGAGATCTGTCTTGTTTAAGTGTATTGCGACGGTTTGATATTCGGGAAGCACGATATCGGAATAAAAAACCTCAATATCTTTAAAGTTTTTTAAGGTAACAATGGCACCATCAATTTGCTTTTGGCGAAAGGATATCGGCAGGCGTCCGTAGGGATAGCTAGTAAACTCTACCTGATAACCAGCAATAGTGAGGCTCTCTCGCACTATATCCACTTCGGCACCAGAAAACTTGTCGCCCTCTACAATGCTGTAAGGCGGGAAGTCTGCCACACCTATCAAAATGACATTATCCTTCGCTAAGCAAAGAGAGCTACTCATAAGCAATAGACAAACGGTGAAGGCGCTGCGGATCCATATCATAAATTAAAATATAGCAGCTGCTGAAGCAAAAACGAGCACACTCAATAGGGCCATACTCACTAGAAAAGCTGCTAGGTTAGCGAGAGGCCATTAATGACACTTTTATTAAAATACGACTAGTATCAAAGGTGTTATTAATTGTTGGGAAAATTATGGGTTTAGCGATTGTTAAAACATGTACTTTAGTAGGCATGGAAGCCTTAAACGTTACTGTAGAAGTTCATTTGGCCAATGGCCTCCCCGCTTTTTCGATAGTTGGCTTGCCAGAGACCTCGGTTAAAGAAGCGAAAGACAGAGTACGTAGTGCGATACTAAACAGTGGCTTTTCTTTTCCGGCTAAGCGCATCACCGTAAACCTTGCCCCAGCAGACGTTCCTAAAAGCGGAGGTCGATTTGATTTGCCTATTGCGATAGGCATCCTCGCTGCTGCTGGCGATATTCCGCTAGTTTGTTTAAACGATATGGCTTTTTGTGGAGAGCTGGCACTTTCTGGTGCTATTCGCCCAGTTAGTGGTGCCATTGCTACGGCATTGTCTATAAGCCAACAGCATCTCACCTTAGTCACTAGTGAACAAGACGCTGACGCTGCAGCAAGAGTGCCTGAGGTGAAAGTACATGGTAGCGCCAGCCTGCAGCAGCTTAGCGCTGGTTTAAATGGCCAAAGTGCTTTTAATTTGTTGGCTGCAAGCCCCATTGAGCCTGCATTAAGCAAGCTCGAATTAGATATGAGTGACGTGCAGGGCCAGCACTTAGCCAAGCGTGCTTTAGAGCTGGCTGCGGCAGGGGCGCATCACTTGTTGATGTTAGGCCCGCCGGGTACGGGAAAGACCATGTTAGCTAGTCGTTTACCGGGTATTTTACCCAGCCTAAGTGAGCAGCAGGCGATAGAAGTCGCGGCAATTAACTCGGTCAGTGCCCAGCAAAGAGAGCTTGAGCAATGGTACATACCGCCATTTAGAAGCCCGCATCACAGTGCGTCTATGGTGGCTCTAGTGGGCGGAGGGCCAAACCCAAAGCCGGGAGAAATTACTCTGGCGCATCATGGAGTGTTATTTTTAGATGAGCTACCAGAGTTTGCCCGCAGTACCCTAGATGCCCTGCGTCAGCCCCTAGAATCAGGCGAGGTACATATATCACGTGCTGCTTTGCAAGTGCGCTTCCCTTCGCGTTTTCAGCTCATAGCAGCCATGAATCCGTCGCCCTGTGGATATTACCAAGGCCAACAATTGCGCAGCAATCCCGATCAAATTCTTAAGTATTTGAGTAAGCTTTCGGGTCCATTTCTAGATCGCTTTGATTTAAGTGTGGAGGTGGCTGAGTTACCGAAAGGCAGTTTAAGCCAACACTCTAGTGGTGAGTCTAGCGAGGCAATCAAACAGCGGGTTATTGCAGCCCGTAAATTACAAATGCAGCGCAGCGGTAAACTCAATAGCCAACTTTCGGGGAAAGAGTTACATAAACATGCTTTTCTTGGTGCTGAAAATAGCGACTTTTTAGAAAGCAGCATTCGCCAGCTTGGGCTTTCTGCACGAGCATTTCACCGAGTTTGGCGCTTGGCTAGAACCATTGCCGATCTGAAACAACAATCAGATGTTAAACGCAGTGATCTTGTTGAAGCACTAAGTTATCGTGCTATGGATCGATTGTTAAAACAATTAAGCCACTAATATTCACTTTATTTTGACTATTTTCTGTTGAGTCTCTAGTGGCTATAAATTTTTTGTCACAGCACTGGCGCCGCTTGAGCGCCTTTTTTTGTTCCGTAAAGAAATGAATACAACAAAATGGCGCAGAAATTGTATAGCTGTCTGTGTTCAATTTATTGACACTTAATTAGAATGAAAAGAAAGATAACGTTTTCATAAGCTGCTGTTTTTGAAGTACTATGTGAGTTATAAACATAGAGTTATTGATAGCTGTTTATAGGAACCACGGGTGTTCAAGCTCTTTTAAAGAGTAAATGAAATATTAAAAAAGAAAGGCAGTAAGGTCAGAAACATGACTTTCACCGAAAAATCGTTAAACGGGTGTTTACAAGGTGATAGCTGCTACTTAAAGTGCAAACGTGAATAACCCGCATAAAGAGGTTATCGCGCTAATAAAAAAGGAAGGAATTACGATGATGAAATGGATGGTGATAGGCATTTCTCTATTGTTTGCTGCGAGCGCTAGCGCTCAAGAAGTTAGGATTTGGTTACAATCAGGTAGTGAATCGCAATGGATGGAGTTAAGTGATTTACAGATACAGAATACAGATGGCAGTTTAAAAAACCGCATAGTAGCTTTAGATAGCAAAGGAAAACGTTTGTTTATGCCTTTAAGTGAGTTGGCATTCATTCAAGCAGATAATCAGTACTATTATGTATCTAACCAATATATTGCAGTAACCCACAGCGGCGCTAAGTTTAGCTTGCCAAGCCAAGATGATGACGCAGGTATGTTTGTGGCTAAAAATGGCTTTGGTGGATACACCACCTTTGACTACTCGGCATTACGTCGAATTATCTTCTCTAAATAGTTTCCTCATTCTGTCTAGAAAGAACCTCTTTCGCTTAATTAAAATTGCTTAAGCAACACTTTTTTAAGAGGTTTTTTCTGGCACAATAAAGGCTGCCTAGTTCAAGGGAACAGCCTTCTTGTTATATCTTTATCAAAGCAACCACTTAGATACCCTGCAAATACTGCTAAGTAAGGTAATGGCCTTACAGGCACCTGCTAATCCTTTTGTTCAGCAACAAGTGTTGGTGCAAAGTCCCGGCATGGCGCAGTGGCTAAAGCTACAACTGGCCGAACAACAGGGCATTGTGGCGAATGTGGCCTTCCCGCTCCCTGCTAGTTTTATTTGGCAAATGTTTCATTTGGTCTTGCAAGACGTCCCCGAACAAAGTCCCTTCAATAAAGAAGCCATGAGTTGGCGCTTAATGCGTTTGCTACCTAAACGTCTGGCCGAAGAAGAATTTAGTGCGCTAAAACACTACTTGCTAGGTGATGATGATATGACTGAGGTAGAGAGCCGTAAGTTATGGCAACTGGCCCAAAAAATTGCCGATATTTACGATCAGTATTTGGTGTATCGTAGCCAGTGGACCAGCGCTTGGGAAGATGGCGAAGACCTGATTGAAGTCAGTGAAAGCCAACCTTGGCAGCCGATCCTTTGGCGAGATTTGGTTGATGATACCGTTGGCTCTATGGACTCGCCCTACCACCGCGGCAATTTGTATATCGATTTTGTTGAGCAACTGCGGCTAGCAAAAACGGCGCCGCAAGGCCTGCCAGAACAAGTGTTTATTTTTGGTATATCGGCTTTGCCACCAGCCTATGTTGAGGCCTTAGATGCACTGGCCTTACATACTGATATTCATCTGTTTCTCACCAATCCATCAGAGAAGTATTGGGGCGATGTACGCGACGTTAGCACTGTGCTTAAGCAGCAAGCCGACATTGAAGTAGTCGGTAACCCGCTATTAGCCTCAATGGGTAAGCTAGGGCGTGACTACATTGAAATGTTGCATCCGCTAAACAAGCAAGAAACTGACATTTTTGCTAGCAACCTCAGTGAGCACAGCGCCGCAAGTTTATTGTCCTTAGTGCAAGATGATATTTTGCAGCTGCAAGACCCTATTGATTATCAGCGCTTTGATAGCAGCGAACATAAACGTTCTATTGCCGTTAACGACAGCAGCATTCAATTACATTTGTGCCATAGCCCGCGTCGAGAATTAGAAGTACTGCACGACCAGTTATTGGCAATGTTTGAACAAAATCCAGACTTAAGCCCGCGCGACGTAATCGTGATGGTGCCCGACGTAAACCGTTACGGGCCAATGATTCAAGCGGTGTTTGGTAGCGCGAGTCGCGAGACTCGTTTACCGTTTGCTATTTCTGATCGCAGTGCCACTCAAGAGAACCCGGTATTGCTCAGCTTTTTAGAGCTGCTGGCCTTACCACAAAAACGAAAGTCAGCCGCCGAGTTGCTCGCTCTATTGGAAGTGCCAGCCATTATGCGCTGTTTCGACTTAAGTGAAGACGAGCTAAAACCGCTACGTCAATGGGTGAAAGAGGCGGGAGTTCGTTGGGGCTTAGATGGCGCTGACCGTAGCCGCTGGCAAGCACCAGATGACGAAACCCATTCTTGGTTATTTGGCATTAAGCGCATGTTGTTGGGTTATGCCATGCCTGGCGGAGCAGGCCTTTACCAAGGTGTGCTGGGCTATGATGAAGTGCAAGGTAAACGCGCTCTTGCAGTGGGTAAGTTGGCCGACTTTATTGATGTGTTAATGCAACTCGAACAACAGCTGTTAGAAGCCGTACCAGCATCCCAATGGCGAGAGCGCCTGCAAGCTTTGCTAAGCGATATTTATCACTTTGATAGTGAGGACGAAGCCGAGCAATTACGTTTGTTAAAGCTGTTTGAAACCTTGGTGGAGCAGTGCACCGCAACCGAATATAACGAGCCAATAAGCCCAGAGCTAATTTTAGATTATTGCCGAAACCAGCTGAATGCCCAACGCGGCAGTCAGCGATTTTTAGCCGGACAAATCAACTTTTGTACCTTGCTGCCAATGCGCGCTATTCCTTTTAAAGTCGTGTGTTTATTGGGAATGAATGACAGTGAATACCCACGCAGCGTGCCCAGTTTAGGTTTTGATCTTATGGCGGCTAATCCGCCAAAACGCGGCGATCGTAGCCGCCGAGATGACGACCGTTATTTGTTTTTAGAAGCGCTGCTGGCTGCTCAACAGCGATTATACATTTCGTATATTGCGCATAGCGCTAAAGATAATAGTGAGCAAACTCCCTCGGTATTAGTGGCCGAGTTGGCTGATTATTTAGCGCAAAGCTGCGTTTTAGACGGTGATGAACAGCTCAATGTGGATGACTCCGGCAAGCAGTTGCTTGCTCAGCTTACTCATCAGCATCCCTTGCAACCATTCTCGCCCGAGTATTATCAGCATTCCTCACGGATCTTTAGTTATGCGCAGCGCTGGTTGCCCGCAGTTGCGGCTCAGCAGCAGAATAAATCTGAGCAAGCCTCAGCTGAACCTCTAATAAACGAGGGTGGTTTGGTAGATATTGAAATGGACGAACTGCTAGCGTTTAGCCGCTCGCCAATTGCTTATTTTTATCAGCGACGCTTAAAAGTGAGCTTTCCTCGCTTAAGTGACCAACTAGAAGAAACCGAACCGTTCTTGGTAGAAGGCCTATCGGGTTATGCCATGAAGCAACATTTGTTAGAGCAGCAACTAGATAATGCCGATAAACGCCAGCAGTTTGAACACTTACATGCCGCCGGCGCTTTGCCCCATGGTGGGTTTGGCGAGGTATCGTTTGAGCAGCAATGGCAAGATACACAACCATTAGCTGATATGCTATTTCCTTTGCTCGCGGGTGGTTTGTTAGAGCGCCAACAACTAATGCTGCAGCTGGACTACCATTCGGAAGACAGCGTATTGCAAACCCGTTTATCGGCTTGGTTAAAGCATCTGTATGCCCAAGGTTTGGTGTCTTATCGCCCCGGCAGTATTCGCGGTAAGGATTTAGTGGCCGCTTGGTTATGGCACTTGGTTTTTCATGCGGCGCAGCCAGCTCAAGCGTCAGCTAGTTATATTGTTGGCCGCAAAAATGCTTGGCAGTTCGCGCCTATTGATAGTGAATTTGCCACTCAGTGTTTAAGTGACTGGCTAAGTTGCTTGCACGCTGGTTTACAGCAACCTTTGCTATTGCCTATCGAAAGCGCTTGGCAATGGATAAGCCAGTGCAAAGATAAAAAGACTGGTGCAATCGAGTTTAGCGAAGCCAATATCGACAAGGCACGCCGCGCTGCACGCATCCAGTTTGCGGGTGGGCCGTTTGCACAAGCCGAAGGTGATGACCCGTATATTCAAGCCCAGCTAGCTGATTTAGAAGCAATATGGCCAGAGTTTGAAGCCAATACTCAGCGTTTATTCGAGCCCTTGTTACAACATATAGAGGAGTTTGCCAGTGTCTGATATAAACGCGCAAGCTCAGCCTAAGCAGGCAGTAAGTACTAACAACCTAGATGCTTTCACTTTTCCGCTGAATGGCGCTCGGCTTATTGAGGCCAGTGCTGGCACCGGTAAAACTTATACTATTGGCGCTTTGGTACTGCGTTTGTTACTAGGCCATCAGCGAGAAACGGGCCAAGGCTTTACTCAGCAAGGGCAGCTAACTGCGCTCACTATCGAGCAAATTTTGGTGGTGACTTTTACCGAAGCTGCCACTCAAGAATTACGCGGCCGAATCCGTGAAAAAATTCACGAAGCACGCATCGCCTTTTTACGTGGTAAAAGTGACGACTTCTTTATTGGCCAATTGCTAGATGAAGTGAGTGATCACCCACAAGCGGCTCAGCGCTTGCTGCTGGCTGAACAAAACATGGATCAGGCCGCAGTATTCACCATTCATGGCTTTTGTCAGCGCATGTTAAAGCAACATGCTTTTGAATCTGGCTTACCCTTTGAGATGGAGTTTCTCACTAACGAAATCCATTTACGTTTACAAGCGGTGCAAGACTGCTGGCGACAGCGTTTTTATCCCCTGCCAGTGCCACTTATCTCGCGCATTGTGCAATGTTGGCCGGGGCCTTATCAGCTGCATCAAGAAATTGGTAGCTTGCTTAATCAAAGCCATTTTGAGCTGCAAGGTGTACCAAATGAGCAAAATCTAGAAGCCTTTTTTGCCCAGCAAATTGCATGTATAGATACCTTTAAACAGCTGTGGAAACCCGCAGCAGCCGATATTGCCGAGCTAATTGCTACTGCACCTTTAAACGGCAACAAGTTTCGCAAAGCCTCAGTAGACAAATGGCTAGGGCTGATTAATCAGTTTGCCGACGCTCCCACCGAGAGTGACTTTTTAAGCAAGCCTTTACGTGAAGCCTTAGGCAAGTTTACCCCAGAGAATTTAGCCAATGGAGTCAAAGCCAAAGGTGCGCCGCCAGAGCATAAGGCGTTTAATGCCATTGAGGCCTTATTTGATGACGAACAGAACATTAAAAACTTGTTGTTGGCGCAGTTATTACCGCAGATTCGCCAGCGCTTTGCTGAGCTAAAGCAGCAGCAACAGTTATTGAGTTTTGATGATTTACTGGCGGGTTTAGCCAAGGCGCTAAATGCCCCGCAAGGTGGGGTATTAGCCGAACAAATTGCCCAGTTGTATCCAGTGGCAATGATTGACGAATTTCAAGATACTGACCCGCAGCAATATCAAATTTTCTCGCAGCTATATATGGACAGAACCGATGGCGCATTAATGCTGATTGGTGACCCTAAACAAGCCATTTATGGCTTTCGTGGGGCCGATATTTTCACCTACATGCAAGCACGTAACAATGTTGCTGCACGTTATAACTTGCCCACCAATTGGCGCTCGACCGGGGCTATGGTTAATGCCTGTAATCTATTGTTTGAAGCCCATGCGCGGCCGTTTATTTTTGACGATGCGATTCAGTTTATTCCAGTTGATGCGGCCAAAGACCAGCTTAGCGGTTTACAAATTAACGGCCAAGAACAAGCTGCGATGCAGTTTTTGTATCAGCAAAATAGTGAGTTTGTGCGTGGCGAAGACTATATCAATGGCCAAGCTTTGCAGTGTGCTCAGCAAATTCAGCAATTATTAGAAGCCGGACAAAGCGGCGCAGCCATCTTGGGTGATAAAGGGAAAACCGTTGAAGCGGGAGACATTGCAGTATTGGTAAGAACCCGCCGCGAAGGCGACAAAGTTGCTGCGGCATTGGCCAAACAAAATATTGCCAGCGTGAGTTTGTCTAACCGCGATAGTGTGTTTGAAAACCCAGAGGCTTATCAATTTTACCTGCAATTATTAGCCTGCCAAGAGCCGCATAACGACCGTAAATTACGTGCAGCCCTCGCCAGTAAAATGCTTGGCCTAAGCTTGCAAGAGTTGGATGCACTGAACACCGACGAAGCTTGTTGGCAACGTTATTCGCAAGAATTTTCCGAGTACCAACAACTGTGGCTAAGCCAAGGCGTACTGGCCATGTTTTATCACTGGATGAGCCAACGTGGTATTAGCGAGCGCTGGATAAATCAAAGTGATAACTACGGTGAGCGCTTACTTACCAACTTAATGCATTTAGCTGAGCTGCTGCAAAACCAAAGTGCCGAGCTTGACGGTGAAGCCGCCCTAATGCGTTGGTTTGCCGAGCAACTATTAGAACCAGACGGCAATGCCGACGACCAACAATTGCGTTTAGAAAGTGACGCGAACTTAGTGCAAATTGTCACTATTCATAAAAGTAAGGGTTTGGAATATCCAATAGTGATGTTGCCATTTATTCTTGGTTTTCGCGAAGCCAGCGAAGCCTTGTACCATGAAGGCGAGCGCTTTATTTATGATTTGGACGCTGGCGAAAAAGCCATGGAAGCGGCTTGCCAAGAACGTTTAGCCGAAGATATACGCTTGTTGTATGTGGCGGTAACCCGGGCAGTGTATTGCTGTTATTTAGGCGTGGCAGATCTTAAAAAAGGCAATGCCAAAAAAGGCGATACCGACGTACACCAAAGCGCGTTGGGTTATTTACTGCAGCAAAACCAGCCGCAGCCTGCGGGGGCTTTAACTGCGATATTAGACAATCTTGCCCTGCACAAAGACATTGCCTGGCAAACCGTGAGTGAGCAAACACTTACACCTTATCAACCTGTTGACGATGGCGAACAGAGCTATGCCGCGCGGCAGTTTACTAGCCAGATTAATCGAAACTGGTGGCTCACTAGCTACTCGGCGCTGAGTCGTCATCAAGGTCACCATTCTGGCTTTGACGCCAGCAGCGATATGGCTTGGCTAGATCAAGCCGAAGGACTAAGCGTGGAAAACAGCCAGCCACTGGCAGAGCAAACACTCACTATTTTTGATTTTCCGCGTGGTGCCGAGGCGGGTACCTTTTTACATTTATTGTTTGAAGAGCTGGATTTTCAAGCGGAGATTGATGAAGTCCGCCAACAGCTACCCAGTTTGTTACAAGCGTCAAGCTACAACCAGTTAAATGAACAAGGCGAGTTATTGTGGTTAGAGCCTTTGGCCCAAATGTTTATACAAGTGTGTGCAACACCACTCGATGATGCAGGCAGTATTGAGGCCTATAGTTTAAGCCACTTGCCCGAGCCACAACGTTTGGTTGAGATGGAGTTTTTCTTACCAATTGCCGATCTGCAAGCTAACCAAGTGAACCGCTTAATTCGTCACTTCGACCCTTTGAGTCGCCGAGCTAACTTACTCGATTTTGCTAGCGTGCAAGGCATGCTTAAAGGCTTTATTGATTTAGTATACCAACACGATGGTCGCTATTACGTGCTGGATTATAAGTCTAACTACTTGGGTGATGATGTAGGCGAATATCAACAGCAAGCAATGAAAAGTGCCATGATTGAGCATCGCTACGATTTTCAGTATCAGTTGTACAGTTTGGCCTTACACCGCTGGTTAGGCCAACGCCTGCCCGATTATGATTACCAGCAGCATTTTGGTGGCGTGTATTACTTGTTTTTACGAGGCATGAGTGGCGCTGAAGCTTCACCAATCACCGATCGCCAAGGGGTGTATTTTAGTCGCCCAGGGTCAGAGTTTATTGAACACCTCGACCAACTATTTGCCGGTGAACATTTGCCCGCAGAGTTACCAATGTTACCGAGCTGTGAGGAGCTAGCCGATGAGTAATTTAGCCAGCTTAGTCACGTCGCCAGCCCTTACTTGGTTGCAGCAACTTAAACAAGATGGAGCCATTAGTGCTTTAGATTTTCATTTTGCCAAGACCTTCGCCAGCAATAACAATGCTGAGGCCTTAATGATTGCCGCCGCCATGGTGAGTAATGAGTTAAATGCAGGGCATGTGTGCATTGATGTCGCAGGCATCGCAAAGCGCTGCGAGCTACTAGGTAATTGCCCACTAGAGCAATATCAAAATAGTGATTTTTGGTTGAAGGTGCTCAGTGAATCCGAGGCTGTTCAGCAAGCCGATAACGCTGAGCAAAGTGCTAAACCATTGGTGTTGCAATATCAGCGGGTATATTTATACCGTTATTGGCGTTATGAGCAGCAAATTGCCCATTACTTTTCGCAAGCTCAGGTGTCTAGTGAGTTTTCGGCCAACGATATAGCCCAGCGAGTGCAGCAATTATTTATCCCCGATTGGCCGATGTTGTTAAAAGCAAAAGCCAATTATTCACCTCAGCAAATGGAGCTGTATGCCGAGCAATTCCTTGATGTAAATGACGTAAGTTTGCTGAACGATGTTAGCTGGCTTCAGCAACTCGCTGAGATTAATGACGAGCAAAGCTTGGCCACCTTTGTTAGTAGCATAAGCAGCGCCAGCAAAATAAACTGGCAGCAATTGGCAGCCTTGCAGGCCTGTTATCAAGCTCGATTGGTGATAAGCGGTGGGCCAGGTACCGGCAAAACCACCACCGTGACTCGCTTGTTAGCGTTATTACAAGATTTACATTTAAGCTCTGGCAAACCCGCGCTTAATATTCAGCTAGTTGCGCCAACCGGTAAAGCGGCCGCTCGTTTAAGTGAATCAATTATTGGTGCCAAGCACCAGCTCAATGCCAGTGAGCAAACCATTACTACTATTCCTGAGCAAGCGTCTACCATTCACCGTTTGCTAGGCGTTATTCCTGGTCGAGCGGAGTTTCGTCATCATGCAGACAACCCACTCACTTTGGATATGTTAGTGGTAGATGAAGCCTCGATGATTGATATGCCCTTAATGGTTAAGCTACTGGCCGCGATGCCGGCCAAGGCGAGGATCATATTGTTGGGTGATAAAGATCAGCTGGCTTCGGTAGAAGCAGGGGCGGTACTTGGTGATTTATGTGCCTTTATCGACCATGGTTACAGTGCCGAGCTAAGCCAATTTCTACAAGCCTGTAGTGGCTTTGACTTGTCTCAGCAGCAGACTCAAACGCCTTTAGCGATTGCCGATAAATTGTGTTTATTGCGCAAAAGCTACCGCTTTGATGCCCGCTCTGGCATTGGTTTGTTAGCTAAGGCGGTAAACCAAGGGCGCGCTGATCACGCTTTAGAGCTACTTAACTCACAACGCTCAGATTTGCCTTATCAAAGCTTAGGCCAAGAGGCTTACCAAGATTTGCTTGATACTGTGGTGCAAGGTTATCAGCCTTATTTAAACGCGCTGCAACAAGGGCAAAACATGCAGCAGGTATTTGAATTATTTCACCAATTCCAGCTATTGGTGGCTTTGCGAAATGGCGAGCTAGGGGTGAGTGGTTTAAACCAGCGCATAGAAGGCCTATTGAAAAAACACGGCTTGATTGAGCGTTCTACTAATACCGAGAGCCTGTGGTATGCCGGTAGGCCAGTAATGATTGATCAAAACGACCACGAACAGCAGCTATATAACGGCGACATTGGTATTTGTGCCAGCGATGAAAACGGCCAGCTAATGGTAGCGTTTGAATCGGCCAATGGTTTACGTTGGCTGCTGCCAAGCCGCCTACCTGCCCATCAAAGCGTTTATGCGATGACGGTGCACAAAAGCCAAGGCAGTGAATTTAAACATGTCGCCATGTTACTGCCGCCCGCTAAACAAGGTTTGGTGAATCGAGAGTTGTTATACACCGCGATTACTCGAGCGAAAAGTCAGTTTAGCTTGTATGCCGATGCTGAAAGTATTAGTGCAGCCTGTAGAAATAAAACCCAACGGCGTTCGGGTTTGGTGGAGCGCTTAGCTGCTAGATAGGGGCTTCTCGTTATTTGCATTTTTTTATCTAGGTGTTTAATCGTTGATTAAACACCTCTTGTATGTAAAGCATAAACGCTTTCACTTTGGGAATATTGAGTTTGTGTTTTGGATATAACGCATACACATCAACGTCAGGCATTCCCCAGTTGCCCAGAAGGGGAACTAAAGAACCATCATGTACTTGTTGTTCACACATGTAGTCAGGGAGTACCGCTATACCAATTCCTTCTACTACCATTTGCTTAAGAATAAGGTAGTCATCCACTAACATTTTAGGTGCAATTTTGAGAGTTTGTTTTTGTCTGCCCGACACCAGCTCTAAATGCCCTTCATATTGCACACTCGTCATAAGCAAAAAATCGTATTGGGCTAACTGGTTAATCGATTTGATTGCTCCGTGTTGCTGTAAATAATGAGGACTAACGTATAGTTTTCGGCTAACTTGGCCGAGTCGTTTTGCAATGAGACGCGAATCGTCGAGGTCGCCAATTCGAATGACTAAATCAAAACCTTCTTCAATTAGGTCTACGCGCTGATTAAGTAACTCAAGTTGTAATTTAATTTCCGGATATTGACGCATAAACGTGCCTAAAACGGGTTTGAGAATGTCATGTCCCATGCCTACCGATGCGCCAATCTTTAACTGCCCTTCCACTTTATTTAACACTTGAGCGATGGCCGCCTCTGCTAAGCCAACTTCGGCTGAAATACTCCGGCAATGTGTTAAATAGAGTTGCCCTGCCTCGGTAATATGCTGGGAACGGGTTGTTCGCTCTAGCAGTATTACACCTAGGCGTTTTTCTAAACGAGATATTTTACGGCTCAGATTTGCTTTAGGCATGGCTAAGCGATCAGCTGCTAATGTGAAACTACCCGCATCTACCACCGCTACGAAAAGCATCATGTCATTTAAATCGCTTACTACATTCATTTTTTGCTTAATCATATTGTTGTTAGATATGGAAAAGAAATTCTAATTTATGTGTATATATAAAACAATTGGTGTTCACTAGAATAACTCCATCAACGACAGAAACTCTGTTAACACAACAAGGATTAAGTTATGAAAATACTATCAAGAGATTCTTTAGCATTAGGCGGATTTGCTGGCATTGTTGAACATCGCCTAGTGACGGATAGTAAGGTTTTTGGGGCGCGCAAAAAACCTGAAACCTTTGATGGATTGGGCAGCATGGTTTATTTGGCTGATGCTCGATATAAACCCTTTGGGTCATCGGGTATGCATCCTCACCGTGAACTCGATGTTATTTCAATTATTGTTGAAGGCCGTGTTAGCCATGAAGGCTCAATGGAGCATGGAAAAAATCTAGTTGCTGGCGATGTTCAAGTTCAACGAGCGGGCGGGGAAGGTTTCTCGCACAATGAGCTAAATCCAGACAACGACACCAACAGAATGTTGCAAGTTTGGGCATTACCAGAAGTCGAGGGACAAAGAGCATCTTACAAATCGTACACCCCAAAATTAGATGGTATTACTCGAATTTATGGAGGGGATTCCTCGCAAGAAAAAACATTTGATAGCCATACTCTGATTGATATTGCGCATGTTACCGCCGGAAGTGACCTGCATTTCCAAAGTAACACGCTGATTTATCTTATAAGTGGGGATGCGCAGATAAGTGAAAAGGCTAATGCTGAAGTACTAACAGTAAAAGAGGGGGACTTGATTCGCAGTAGTGAACTAACGATCTCGGCCATTAATCACCTACATTTACTGGTTGTTAGTGAGTAACAAACTGATGAATCACAACATTGATAATGGGAAAGCAAATATGACCTAGGGATATTCATGAGACTGTTTGCGTGCCCCATGCGAAACTCAATGTTATCGCGAAGAGCACCTAAGCTCTCCACGGGCAAAAGTTTAGATGTTCTATTGTTTAACTAAGCGAACCTCTAGCTGAACTGTATCAACGCCGCAAACTCCCTCACTCACCTCAACGTCGTAAGCGTACCAATGCTCATAGCCTTGTTTCATAACGGTCACGTTATAAAAGCCCGGTCTTTCGAAGGCTCCTTGTAAGGTATGCTGCGGTTCGCAAGTATTCTCTTCAGGGTGAGTCAGGGTTTCTTCGTAGCTTGATTCTTGAAGGGTGGCACTTGCTCCACAAGAGGTAGCTTCCCCTGATTGGTCGTCTAAAACGGTAATGGCAATTCCTGGGTTTACAACGTCAGGACAACCAAAACCAGCTTCTTCTGAATTACAGCCTAGCAGCGCTAAACCCACTAATCCGACTGAGTAATATCGCCAACTTTTCAAATCCATCTTCCTTGATTGAGAGTAATCTTTTACTATTCAAATGCTAATTTATTGATAGTTTTGATATTAATGTAAGCCAGTGATCTTTAAAATTAAAAAATACTAATTTAGTGCAGTCACGCAAGTTTTCGCTAGTTCTTCCTCTGTTGCATATACTCTTGAAACAGCTTGTGTACCCCATGCAAAAACTCAACGTCGCCGCGGCGCGCGCCTAACATGTCGTCTACAAATCTAAGGCTACTGGCGGGGATGGGTGAGCCTTTTACTAGGTCTCGCTCTTGTTGACTTAGCGGGAGCAAATACACCATGCTCAAATCCATGGCTTTGGCTAATTTGTAAATTTCGATTTGGCTAAAATTGGCCGAGCCGTCTTTGTCTAACTTGTTGTAGAGCGCGGTTTTAGAAATACCGCTTAGCTTTGCCAGCTGGTTACGATTTAACGAGTAATACGCCATTAACGATTCAACGCGTTCTATTTGCATTGCTCTGTACTCTCGCTCATTACAGTCGGCAAATTCAAAGCTGCCAGTGGCAATGTTGTCCCATTCAGAGGTTCTCATAATCATTCCCGTATTGAGGAAAAATGCTGTTGTTTCGTTCCAGTATAAGGACTATTAAGCCGATAAAATAGCCTTATTGATTTGAGCTGGAGATAAGCATGAGACAAACATCCGACAGAATTCGTCACGCTATTGGTTTTGAACTAGTGGGTTTGTTAGGCGCAATGCCATTAATGAGTATTTTGTTTGGGGTTGACCCAATGCACTCTGGCGCTATGGGTTTGTTTTTCTCTGTGGTGGCTACGCTGTGGAACTATAAATACAACGCTTGGTTTGATGGTTATTTGCAGCGTCGCCAAGGCAATAGTGAAAAGAGCCAGCAGCAACGAATAATACATGCTTTGGGGTTTGAAGCAGGTTTGTTGGTGATTACTATTCCTGTGATGGCCTGGTGGTTTGAGGTGAGCTTGCTGCAAGCCTTGATTATGGATGCAGCGATGATTGTATATTACTTGTTCTTTGCTTACGGCTATAACTTAGCATACGACAAGTTGTTTCCTGTGCTTGGCCAAGTAAAGGCTCAATCATGCTCAGCTTAGTAGGCCACTAAGTTTGGCGCGGCTATAACAAGCGATGGTTTTGGCATCGTTAATGGTTCCGTTAACGATGCCGTGTTCAAACTCTGCAAGGCTCATTTCAAATACTTCAATAAATTCGTCTTCGTCACATTGGCCTGCCTTAGCGCTTAAGCCTTTGGCCACAAACAAATACTGTATCTCGTCGCAAAAACCGGGAGCGGGGTATAGCTTGCCCAAGTTATGCCATTCTTCCGCCACCAAATTTACCTCTTCTTGAAGCTCACGCTTGGCGCATTCTAATATGCCTTGTGATGATTGCTCGTTGGCTTCAATGGTGCCGGCGGGTAATTCAACTAGCCAATCTTTAATCGCAGTTCGGTATTGGCGTTCCATTATTATTTTGCCTTGCGGGTTTATTGCCAAAATAACCACTGCGCCTGGGTGTTGTAAGGTAGTGACTTGAACTTGGCGTTGATCGGGCAGTTGGTGTGGCTCTTCAACAACTTCAAAGCAGTGCCATTTACACAGTGTTTGTTTTTCCATTTTAAGGCTCCTCAGGCTTATTTCTTCTAGCTTACTGCACTTAGATGACGGGAGCGTTCTAAAATTAATGACAAATTTATATATAAATTTGTCAATTACTCGCAAGAACCGACAAATTAGCACATAGTTTTAGGAGTTCTTAGGAGGATTTGTTATGTCACGTATGACGCTCTACCTTGCTGTTACTGCGGTGTTTTTGGCGGTAGTGATGACAATAACTAGCATTACTTTGCTTAATCAACGAAATGTATCGGTGAATGCGCTATCCAGTGATATTGCTAAACAAGCCGCAGCGGTGTCAGTTTTACTAAAACATACCGAAACTCAAAATCGCCAAGAGCTAGAATATTTTGCTGACCTAAGCCTAGTTCAGCAAGCGCTGTTAAGCGGCCAATATACTCAGTTAGAAGAATTGCTACGCAAGCTGATGAAGCGTAAATCCAGCATCGTGCAAAGTCGCTTATTAGACCCGCAAGGCCGAGAAGTATTTAAGTTGGTGACTCGGGGTGGTGTGCCAATGCGTTTAGCCGATGTAGAGCTGCAAGATAAATCGGAGCGTTACTACGTTAAACAACTATTAGACGTACCCAGCACCCGCTCTTATATGTCTGCAGTAGATTTAAATGTGGATTATGGCGTGGTAGAAGTGCCTTATCGCCCGGTGTTACGCATTGCCCAAAAAATCACTAACCCAAATACTGGGCAAGTGATGGGGTCGCTAATGTTTAACTACGACGTAAATGTAGTGTTTAGTCAGCTGGGCAGCTTGATTCCTGATCATATGCAGCTGTACATCGTAGACTATAAAAACCAGTTTTTAGCCCACCCGCAGCCAGAGCTACGTTATTGCGCTGAATTAGAGTGTGAGCTTTTGTATAGCGCAACTCAGTTAAGCCATTTAGCCCATCAACGGGTGTATTTTGATCAATCTTTAGCGGCAGAGGTGAATTTGGACAGTGCCGCTCGGCCTGTAGTGAGTGGCTCTAAGCTGGTGGTGGCTTATAAGCCGAGTTACTTACCAGCGCTTACTCAGCCTTTATCGGCCATTGCAGTGCTTAGTCGCAGTATGTTGTGGTGGGCGATATTGCTGGTGAGTCTGCTATTAAGCGCGGGAGTTTGTTATAGCTACGAGCATTTACAAAAGCAATTAGACGCACGCTTACAAAAAGCCAAGATGCAAAAGGTATTAGAAGGTGTTACCGAAATGTTGGAACGCTTGCACGAAAATGACGACCCAATAACCGGTAGCCATGTGCAGCGGGTATCTTACTATTCGCGCTTAATGGCTGAGCACTTAGGTTTAGATAAACAACTGGTGGATGATATTCATCAGTTTGCGTCGCTGCATGATATTGGCAAGATTTCTACGCCTGATGCGATATTAGGTAAACCGGGCAAGCTTGATCCTCAAGAATGGGAGGTGATGAAGCAGCACGTAGACAATGGTTATCAGTTATTGCGAGACTTTGAGTTGAGCCCAGTAGCTGAGAATATTGTGCGTGGCCACCACGAGCGTTGGGATGGTGAAGGGTATCCGCAAAAAATTGCTGGCGAAGACATTCCAATTGAAGCCCGCATTGTGAGTTTAGTGGATTGCTTTGATGCGTTAATGTCGGTACGCCCTTACAAGCCGGCTTTTTCCTTTGAGAAGTCTAAAAACATTATTAATGAGCTTAGCGGTAAGGCCTTTGACCCTTACTTGGTGCAGGTATTTAACTTTCTTGAAAATGATTTTCGAAAAAGCCGCTCTAAGCTCAGCAAAATCTAAGGGTGAATGACTAAAAAGCCACGCGTTTAATAGCGCGTGGCTTGGGTTAGTTGTTCGTAGCACAAATAGCCTTAACTAAGATGATAGCCAAAAGGGTCATCTACACTTGGGCTGGGTTGAGTAAACCACACAGGTCCGTTAGCGCTCATATAGAAATGATCTTCTAAACGCACCCCAAAATGTTCGGGAATCACTAACATCGGTTCGTTACTAAATACCATGCCCTCGGCCAGTGGAGTATTGTCGCCAGCCACTAGATACGGCCCTTCATGAATATCTAGCCCGCAGCCATGGCCAGTGCGGTGTGGTAAACCCGGTAAGGCGTAATCTGGGCCATAGCCATCATTGGCTAATGCTTGGCGAGCTGCAGCATCTACATTGGTGCAAGTTTGGCCAAGTTGGGCCGCTTCAAAGGCGGCTAGTTGGGCTTTTTGTTCGCTTAACCAAGCGCTACGTTGGTGCTTGGTGGCTTCACCAAAGGCATAGGTACGGGTGATATCTGAGTTATAGCCTTCAACTAAACAGCCTGTGTCGATAAGTACCCAATCATTTTCTTGCAGTATTTGCGGCTCTTTTACTCCATGCGGAAAAGAGCTGGCTAAACCAAATAACACAATGCAAAACGAGGAACCGCTAGCGCCTACTTTTTGGTGTGCTTGATGAATAAACGCTGTTACTTCGCTAGTGCTAATGCCAGGGCGCAATATTTTTGCTGCCGCTTTTTGCACGTCCATGGTCATGTCTTTTGCTTTTTGCATTAAGGCTATTTCGTTAGCCGATTTTTGCATTCGACAGGCTTGGCTTATTGAGTCACCATTTACAAACTGTAACTTAGGGTTAGCTTTAATTAATCCGTCTACCAAGAAGTATGACGCGCTAGGGTCAATGGCGACTTTCCCCTCTAGTCTCTGTTGCTGGCAAACTTGCTGAAACAAGAGGTAGGGGCTTTGATGTTCATGCCAGCCATGAAAGGGCGCCTCAATTAACATAAAATCGTTAATTGAATCCTGCTCAAAATAAGGCGCAATGTAATGCAGTTGGCCGTTGGCGCTGAGTATTGCGCCCACCATACGCTCGCTGGCGTTCCATTTTAATCCGGTAAAGTAATAGAGGTTGGTACCTGCGTTAAGGTAAATTGCACTAATACCCTGTTGCTGCATGAGTTGGCAGGCCTTGGCTTGGCGCTGTTGATACTCTGCAAGACCTATTTTTTCAACATCGCTACACATGTTGCTTAGCAGGGCTAATTGTTCACTGGCGTTACTGCCACCTACACCTATGGTCATGGGTAATCCTTGATTGCATGATTAGCTGAGATAATGAGCTTACTCAGCGTTTGCTAGAGATTAAGAACAAAAGGGCAGTAGGTAAAGTGGAATATTAACTAATAACTAGAAGAATGAATGGCTTGTTAATTAGTGGCCTCTAACATGGTATGCATACTGACCTTGTTTCCCCCCTGATGTTTGGCTTGGTACATGGCTTCGTCGGCTTGCTTAATTAACTCTGACAGATCTGGAGTATCAATATTACTGGCCACACCAAAGCTGGCACTCATAAATAGCTTGCCTTTGCTGGTGGCTAACTCTTGTTGGTTGAGTTGAATACGAATGCGATTAGCGAGGGCATTAGCTTGTTCGGCATTAGCATTGTTGAGTGCAATCACAAATTCTTCGCCGCCAAAGCGGCCGAATAAATCGCCCACTCGCAGATTGTCTGAGGCGATGTGGGAGAAATGCATTAAAGCTTTGTCGCCAATGTCGTGCCCATACACATCATTGATGCTTTTAAAGCGATCTAAGTCGATAAAGATTACCGTTACCACTCCTCCAGAAAACTGCGCACGTTTGGTCATTTTTTCTAGCTGCTTAAGAAAGTAACTGCGCCGCATAGCGCCCGTTATGTCGTAGTTGGCGAGTTGTTCCAGCTGGATAATTTGTCGCCAATGTAGCAAAAAATAAAATACGTAGGTTTGCAGGGCATTACCGGCAAAAATGGCCAAGGACAACAGGGTAGGCACGCCTAGCAGTAAGCCGCGATTCTCTGGAGTGCCTTGCAAGGTAATATACATGCGTAACATGAGACAACTACCAAAGAACAGGTAGAGGCTAATAACTAACCACAAAGCGTTGTTATCTTGTTGTCGCCAATAGCGAAAATACAGATAAGCACAGTAGTAACAACACAGCGCTAAGGTGCTAGAAAACAAAATAATACGGTGCTGGCTAGAGGGTTCAAACATGATGTAATACAAGGTAAAGGCGCAATACACAGCAAGCACTAAACCCAGTAATGTTCGGTTGAAACGTTGTTTAAGGTAGTGATGGTGACCAGCTAAAATCAATAAGAAAGACCCTACAAACAAGCCGTTTTGTAAGATCAACTCGGTGGCCGATGGCATATCTGCCAGTACTACTAATGCTAAGCCACATACCTGAGCATATGAAGCGATGATCCAGCAATCTAGCTCTTTTTTCTGCCCATGAAAAAGTCGAATGAGGGTGAGTACCACAGCGGATACCACCGTCACTAAAGTGGTGAGAATAAAATAGGTGAGTCCATCAACAACCATTAACGAGCGATTTCCTTATTGCTACAACAATAGTGTAGATGCCTGTTTTATTTATACAAATTGAATTGCTTAGATGGTAGCTAAATTGCGAAGCAGCGAAACACCAAGGTGCTCCGCTGAATGGCTCAAATAGGCCTATTTGGGTTCTAGGATGTACAAGGTATTTTGATCAATACTTTGGTTGGCTGGAAGTACTTTTTGAATCACATGTTCGCCTTTGGCTGCGACCGAAAAATCATCATCATTGAGTACCGCTAGTTGATTATTGTTGCGTAGCCACAGCCCTTCTAGTTTGTCGTGAGGGTAAGGTGTAGGCATATCTACCAATAAATCGCTGACGAGGGTTTTAGTTACCGGTTTAATGCCTTGATTAGCCAACTCTTGCCAGCTCAATTGTTCTAGCGTTTTACCGTTAACGCGTAAACCGTTTGGTGAAGTAACATCGCCGCTTACATCTGTGGCTTGGCGTAGGTCTATCTTGTAGATACGTTTGTATTTAGCCTGCTTTTTCCCCTTTCCGCCGGCAAAGCCACCATCTCGCTCAATCACCAAAAACTGTTGTTGGTTGAGAGCCACAATTTCTGAATTAGACAAGTTGTTGGCTTCTTGCTGATAAATAAACTGCTGGGTTTTACCTGTCTCAATATTAAAGCTTACGATGCGAGTAAGGTTTTTATTGGTAATAGTTTTTTTACTGGGGTTGTACAAGGTAGATTGCATGATTCCAAACAGTACTTTTTCGTCTGGAGTAATGGCTAAACCTTCCATGCCACGGTTTGCTCGGCGATGAGTAAATACTGCGGGTAGCTTGCGGCCGCCGGTTCCTGTGCCAAATGGATTGATGCGCTCTAGCTCTAGGCCTTCTTGATTGTAATGCACAATATGTGGGCCATATTCGTCACTTACCCAAAAGCCACCGTCTTTTAAGGCCACTAAACCTTCACTGTCGATACCGTAAGGGTCAGCCTTGAGTACTGATTTGTCATTAGCATAAGCTACTTCGCCGGTATCACCCATGCCTTTAGGGTTAGGCAGTCCAGAAACGGCGTTGCCCTGTGGATCTTTTAGCAAAATTTCTTTTACTTTAGTGATTTGACCATTTGAATAGCGAAATAAGCCTATTCGTGGCGTGTATTCGGGGGTCGGGAATATTTTCCCTTTACCTTCTGGGCCTTGATATTTTGCATTGGGCCCACGGTCGGTAAGTGCATAAAAGTGATCACCGAGGCTTGGGTGAGCGGTCATTGCGGAGCCATAACCGCCGTTACGGATCTCGGTACCGTTGGTCAATGTGGTTAATACTTGATAAGGCAATGTCGCCGAAGTATTAACCTCGTTCGCGAGTGTTTGCAGGCTTGTGAGAGCCAGCACAGTTATCGGCAAAATCAATCTTATGGTCATGTTTGCTTCCTTGCTATAATGTTTTATAAAAACATAATATAACCATTAGATTATTCTTTTATTACGTATGAATTTGCATAACAAGTGAGCCAAAAAGCTAAATCTAATAATGGCTTAGCCCATTAATTGTGCAGGATATCTCACAATAATTACTAAAAAAGCTAATCAACGAAAACCTTACTAGGATTACTAGTGGGTGTAATGTCGAACTTTGGGAAAGGTAGCAAGGCATGTTTGGAAAAAATATCAGTCAGATCTCGGTTGTTCATCGGCTATACATTGGATTTGCCGTACTCACTATAGTGATTGCACTTGGTGGCGGCGGCGCGTTGTTACTCGGCCAAAAAATAAATTCAAGCTTTAATATGTTGACGGAAAACAGCGCCAAAACGCAGTTGTTGGCCAACGGTGTCGGTAGCCAAGCGCTTCGATCCGGAATCCAATTACTCAGCATCCCCAATTCAACTAACCTTGAAGAACTACAACAGATAAATAGCCAAGCGGAACTTGCTATTCAATCTTTAGAAGATCAGGTAAAGGCCCTTTCTGAGCATGCTGCTGCATTTAACATCACCAGTTTGAATCAGCACTTAAAAAACGTAGAGCAAGTTGAAAATATCTTGTCTACAGAAGGGCAAGGCTTAGCTGAGCAACAGGGGATCTTTTTACAACAAGACCAAAAAGTTCGTGATGATGTTAGTAGTTTCTTGTTTCAGCTTTCTGATTTAAAGCGCATGGTTAACCAAGTCTCTGGCCCTAGCGCTGCAGAAGATAGTTATATTCAAGACGTTTTAACGATGGTGATGGATCGCTTTGGTTTAATCGAATTTTTGCTTTCAAACATGGTAAACACTCGCGACCCGGAAAAAGTCGCCGACCTAGTTAAAAAGATTCAATACAACAGCAAGGTATTTAATGATGATTTTGAGTCACTGACATTTGAGGTGGAAGGCTTAGCTGACCCTAAAGTGACAGACTTAGTAACCTGGTTTAACCGCGAGGTAAATGACTCTTCAGGCATTGTTGAGCGTTACATAGGAAGCCAACAAACCATTGCCAACATTAGCAAACAAACGACGGAAATTAACCGTCAGTTGTCAGCCTTAGATGGCATTATTATTAAGATTGTTGACTTAGCGAACCAGCAAAGTGATGCCGCTAGCGCGCAAGGTCAAAGCCTTATTAAAAATTCGCGGGCGACCACCGCGGTGGTGGTGCCTATCGTAATACTGTTTGCTATTGCTGTTGCGTATTGGCTGGCGAGCTTAATTCGTAAACCTCTAGAGCACACTCAATCACATATTCTGCGTTTAGCAGAAGGTGACTACAGCCAAAGTATGCAAGGCAAATACTCCGGTGAGTTTGCGATTTTGGTGGCGGCGATTAATAGAATGATTGAACAAGCGCGAGAGGTATTTAGCCAAATTCAACTTGCCGCTCATCAATTAAGTGACGTATCGGTTCGAAATAACGAAGCCGCAAGCGTTGTTAAAACTAAGTTAGATAAACAAACGGCAGAGCTTAGCAGTGTTGCTACGGCTGTGACTGAAATGGAATCGGCGATTAAAGAAGTGGCGTCTAATACTGAAAGTAGCCGCGAGTTGTCGATGTCGGTAGAGAGCAATATTGATCAAGGCCAGCAGGTGATGAATCAAAATATTGAAACTATCGAAAGTTTGGATAGTGCTTTGCAAAGTACTTCTGGCCAAGTGGATAAACTGGCTGATGCAAGCAAGCAAATTGGTTCTATTATTGAAGTGATTGACGGTATCGCTGAAAAAACCAACCTACTTGCTTTAAATGCGGCGATTGAAGCTGCGCGAGCAGGTGAGCAAGGCCGCGGCTTTGCTGTGGTAGCAGATGAAGTACGAAGCTTAGCCAGCCAAACCACCAAAAGTACCGAGTCAGTAAGGGCGATGATTGAAACCCTGCAGCGTGAATCGACTCAAGTTTATAATGCAATGGCCTCTAGCCGTGAACAAATGAGCGAATCTAAAGACCTCGCTGAGAAATCACGCGAAGCGATTATGACCATTCGCACCGACATGACTCAGATGCGTGAAATGACCGATCAAATTAGTGTGGCAGCGCAAGAGCAGCATCACGTTGCCAGTGAAGTGACTCGAAACGTGAATGTGATTGCCGAAGTTGCTGAAGATAACTTTGAGCAAATTGGTAAAGTGGCGCAATCTAGTGAAGAGTTGCAACAACAGGTAAATGACATCGAAACTATGTTAAAACGTTTTATATTGAAGTAAATTAGAGAGCCTTTTGGCTTGGTCTTTTGCGAGTAAATCGCTGAGGTAATTTATGTTCAATTTATCGCGTTTGTTGAGTCCTAAGTCTCAACAACTGGCTGCTCTCGATTTAGGCAGTAATAGTTTTCACTTAATTATTGCTGATTGGGAAGACGGCGAGTTAAAAGTTCGCGATAAAGTCAAAGAGATGGTTCGCCTGGGGTGGGGCTTACAAGATGATGGCAGTTTAGATGCCGCAGCTTGGAATCGCGCTCAGGCTTGCTTAGAACGTTTTGGCGAACGTTTACGTGAGTTTAAACCCGGCAGCGTGCGTGTTGTTGGTACTAAAACCCTCCGCAGTATTATTGATGCAGATGTTTTCTTACAAGCCGCTGAACAGCGCCTTGGTCACCCCGTAGAAGTAATTTCTGGTGAAGAAGAAGCTCGCCTAATTTACCTTGGCGTTGCGCATTACAAAGCGCCAACCAATGGCCCGCGAATGGTGATAGACATTGGCGGTGGCAGTACCGAGGTGACCTTAGGCGAAGGCATGGATCTTAAGCTTAAAGAAAGCTTAGATATGGGCTGTGTATCAATCACCAAACGCTTTTTCAAAAGTGGCCGAGTCACCAAAAACCGCTTACTTAAAGCCAGCGTATACTGCTCTCAGCAACTATTGCCAGTAGCCGACGATTTCCTTGAACATGGCTGGAACGAATGTTTAGGTGCCTCGGGCACGATTAAAGCGGTTGCTAAAGTATGTGTAGACAATAATTTCTGTGAAGATGAGATTCAGCTAAGCGGACTAGACGCCATTGTTGAGCATTATCTTGAAGCGGGCGAATGTAACTTGCCACTTAAAGGTTTGTCTGAGGAGCGCCAGCCGGTGTTCTTAGGTGGTGTTTTAGTACTTCAAGCTTTGTTTCAGGCCTTAGGTATTACCTCTATGCACGCCGCTGAGTCGGCCCTGCGCGAAGGTTTGCTATACGAACTGAAAGGTCGTTTAGAGCATAGCGATATTCGCCCTTCCAGTGTGCAACGTTTGGCCGAGCGCTACCATGTAGACAGCCAATTTAGTGGTCGAGTAGATACTACTTGTCAGTTACTGCTAAACCAAGTTGCTGAGACTTGGTCGTTGGATGAAGTTGAAACCAATAAACTACTAACATGGGCGTCTCAGCTGTTCCTTGTAGGCTTAGATGTAGCTCATAGTGACTATCATAAACACGGCGCTTACATTGTTGAGCATGTTGATTTAGCCGGTTTCTCTCGTTTAGAGCAACAGCAGCTAGCAGCCTTAGTGTTGGCTCATCGCCGTCGTTTTCCGGTAAAGCAATTCCCACTACAAAATACTGATTTACTAAAAGCCTGTTTGATTCTTCGCTTATCGGTTATTTTCAATCGTGGTAAGCGCCGACAAACCTTGCCTGAACTGCAATTTAGAGCCGCGGGACAACAGATGAGCTTATTGTTGGATCAACAATGGCTGCAAAACAACCCTCTTACTCGTGCTGATTTAGAAAACGAGCAACAGTACCTAAGCCAGATTGATTACAAATTAGATCTTATCGAGTTATAGAGCGAGGTTCGCCCTAGCACGCTAGGGCGAAAATAGATTGGATTAACGGTCTTTATTGGTTGCGCTGATTTTGTGAATCGCTAAGTCAGCACCGTGGAATTCATCTTCTTCTGATAAACGCAATCCAGCGAGTTTGTCTACTAAGGTGTAAACAACAAAGCCACCCACTAGTGCTACCACTACACCCGCTAAGCTACCCACTATTTGACTCATCAGTGAGATGCCACCTAAACCGCCTAAGGCTTTACTACCAAAGATACCAGCAGCTACGCCGCCCCATACACCACATAAACCGTGTAGCGGCCAAACACCTAGTACGTCATCTAGGTTTGAACGTTGTTGTAACCAAGTGAATACCCAAACAAACAATGCACCAGCGATACCGCCAGTGATTAATGCGCCAATAGGATGCATTAAGTCTGAGCCTGCACACACGGCAACCAAACCCGCTAGCGGACCATTGTGAACAAAACCTGGGTCATTACGGCCTACAATTAATGCGGCAATTGTGCCGCCAACCATGGCCATTAAGGTATTTACAGCAACTAAGCCGCTTATGCCGTCCATGGTTTGAGCCGACATAACGTTAAAGCCAAACCAACCTACGGTGAGTACCCAAGCACCAAGTGCTAAGAAAGGAATGTTAGACGGTGCAAATGCAACTCCTGGTTTTCTGCCCTTACGTGCACCTAGAATTTTAATGGCAACTAAGGCTAACCAGCCACCCATGGCGTGTACAACTACCGAACCCGCGAAATCGTGGAAGGCTGCGCCAAACTGCGCTTCTAACCAAGCCTGAAAGCCGAAATTGCCGTTCCAGATAACACCTTCAAAAAACGGGTAAACAAAACCAACAATCAGTGAAGAAGCAATCAGGAAAGGATAAAACTTACCGCGTTCAGCAATACCACCCGAAACAATCGCTGGAATAGCCGCAGCAAAGGTCAGTAGGAAGAAAAATTTAACCAGCTCATAGCCATTTCCTTCTGCTAGCACTTCTGCGCTATTAAAGAAGTGATTGCCGTAAGCTAGGTAGTAGCCGATAACAAAGTACGCGACGCCGGAAAAAGCGAAGTCAGTGATAATTTTAACCAAGGCATTTACTTGGTTTTTGTGGCGTACGGTACCTACTTCCAAGAAGGCAAAACCGGCGTGCATTGCCAGCACCATTATAGCGCCCAACAAAATGAATAAAGTGTTTGCGCTTTGCGACAATACGTCGATAGCGTCACTAATATTATCCATTAAAAAATCTCCCTAATTGTTTCTTTTAATATGGTTTGCGCCAAAAAGAAGCAATTTCCAGGCCTTTTGTTAATTTTATATTGAGCTAAAGCACTAAGTTGATGCATTTAAAGGGTTTTAACTTGATGATAACAATGGGTTTACATGTTTAGGCTCTGGTTTGGTGCGAGAATTAGTGTGATCAATATTTGTAGTGATCGATATTGGTGCGCTCGCGCTGTGTTTTGGTGCTTGGTTTTGGATGAGTACCAGTAAGCTATTAAGTAAGGCATTCTGTTTTGTAAGCTCTATTCAAGAACTGCTGGAGTGGCTTGTTCGTTGTTAGAGAGTGCTGTTGGCTGATGATAGAAGCCAACAATGAAAAAGTTAGTTTAATTGAGTGTTTATCCAGCCTTTATAGGTCTATTAAAAAGAGTGGGGCAAAGTGAAGCATTTAGAAGGTAACGCAGTTACAAACAAGTTTCCTATAATAAACGTTAACACGACGGATTAAGGAGAGTGAATGAGCCAATGGCATGAGTTTTATCGAGCAGCCAATTTTGTAGAGGCTAAATTGTTACAAGGTATGCTAGGAAAAATGGGGATTGATAGTCGTGTAGATGGCGAATACGCGATGGCTGGTGCAGGTGAATTACCCATGGATGTGGTGGAGGTGTCGTTAAAAGTCGATCTTGCTCATTGGGATAAAGCCAAACAAGCGGTAAGAGACTACGAAGTCAATCATAAGCAAGAATGGACGTGCTCTAGCTGCGGAGAGGGGAACCCTGGTAGCTTTGAATATTGCTGGTCTTGTCAGCATGAATTATCCGCAAAATGAGCGTTCAAAGATGCAGATTTAGTCAACTAATGTTATGCTTAAAAAGTAAACAGCTAGGATGGCTGCTCTAATTCATGTTTGTGTGAGGATATCCAATGGCTATTGGTCAAGTTAACAGCTCTGTCGCCCCTTCTGATTTTTATATGGAACAGGCGAAAAAACGCCAAGAAGAGCAAGACGAAAAGCTCGCTTCTGGCAAAAAGATAAACAGCGCTGCTGACGATCCTGCTGGCCTGCAGATCTCTAATCGCTTAACTACTGGTATTAGCGAACAAGAAGCTTATGCAAATATTTACCAAAATCAGGTAAGTATCAACAATATTGAATCCGCTCAATTACAAGGGACTACAGACCTACTGCAACAAAACCAGGCCTTGGTTGTGCAAAGCGGAAACGGTATATACAATTCCGATGATATTGCCGCTTTACAGGCGCAAGTTGATGCAAACACGGCGGCTATTCCTAACGCTGGTGATTTAGGCGTAGACAATATTGATTTGAACGATCCCGCCACTGCGCAAGCCGCTTTGCAAGGGGGCCAGCAAACTACCGATGCTAACCAAGCACAATTAGGGGCCTCGAGTAACGCTGCCGAATCGGCTTATCGCTCTACCCAAGCAGCTATTGAAGCGCAAAGTGCCGCTCGTTCTCGTATTCTCGATACTAATTACGCACAGTCTACCTCCCAACAAGCGCAAAACGATGCCCTGCTACAAAGCTCTATACAATCTTATCAACAGCAGTTAGCTGCTAAGAATGTCGAGAAGCTTATCTAGCTTGTTCTAACTCAACATCTAAACGGCGCAACACTGTTACAGTGAGCGCCGTTTTTTTATGGAGGTTGTAATGAGTGAGTCGATTCATGGGCATCAAGTGATGCAGTTGATGTTGGAACAAGGTGGTAGCTTTACGTCAGCTTCTCTTGAAGAATTAATGAAAACTACTTTTGGCGCAGACAGTAAATACCATACCTGTCGCCAGAAAGAGATGAACGCCCAAGAGCTAATTGTATTTTTGGCTGAACGCGGAAAGTTTGTTGAGGCCAAACAAGGCTTCACAGCTTGTGAATCTAAAATCTGCTCGCACAAATAGCCACCTCTTTTTAAGGGCCTACTCAGGCCCTTTATCTATATTAATCACTATTAATTTAGTTATAGCTGAAATAACTTGCTATGCATCCCTGCTATGGTGTTTAATTCATCTTTCTTTGCTGTTTTCGCTATTAAATCGACATATACACCTATAATTGCATAGGTAGCTAGATTTTTAGTCGGAACAGAAAACAAATCATTTAATCTATTGAGGTTTCTGATATTAGTTAAACGTGTGTTTTAATTGTGTCAGGTTTCTTTTACGTAACTAGATTGTTATCTAAATAAAAACGCAAAAGTGACGATATATAAGCTATCGATACTTGTATTCACATGGAGTGGTATAAATGGATTTGGCTCGACGTCTAAAAATAAGCCATAAGGTAGGAATTCTTGCAGCCATCGCTGTACTGGGGTTCGCCGCTTACCTTATAAATAACATATTGGTTCAGCAACAGAGCCAGTTCAGCATTGAACAAATTAGAGATCAATACTTCCCTGCTCTAGATACCGCCACTGTTGCTCAAAACACCCTATATAACATTGATCAGCTGTTGCAAACTGCAGTAACCACAGGAGAGGAAGAGTCTCTTGAAAGTGCTGATACGCAACAACAGCTACTTAGTAGTAAGCTAAATGAGTTACTTGAGATCTTGCCTAGTGCTCGAAAAGAGGTAACGCACCTGCAAAGCTTGCTTAATAACTATTACGGCCAAGCAAGGTCGATTGCATTAAGTTTGGTCGATGGCAGTGCTGATTTCGCTACTTTGCCAGCGAAAGCAGAGCGCTCGGCAGCCATACTGCAAGAGCTAACCACTGGTATTGCTAACTTAAGGGCTAATACTGAGCAAGCTTTTAATCAAACCATTGATGGCACTATCTCTAGCTCTCAGTCGGCGGTTACTACCGGTATTATGCTGGGCGTAGTCACCATAGTGATAGTGATTTTTGTTGGCATTATGACCACCAAAAGCATTGTTAACTCGATTGCTCAAGTCACCTCTTCTTTGCGCGAAATTGCAGAGGGAGAGGGTGATCTTACGGTACGAGTTGATTACGACGGTAAAGATGAAATTGCTACTTTAGTGCATTGGTTTAATCAGTTTATTAGCAAAATGCAGATAAGCATCGCCACTACCACTGAGACCGTTCAAGCCCTACAAGATGTGTCTACCCGTTTAATGGAAACCAGTAAACACACCGCATCTAGCATTGAGTCGCAAAATCACTCGGTAGATGCGGTAAGTGCTGCAATTCAAGAAATGACTAGCAGTGTTCATCATATTGCAGATTTTGCATCGCAAGCCTCGGAAGAAGCCTCTTCCGCTAATGGAACGGCGCAAGAAGGGAACCAAGTTGTAGAGAATACCATTTCGGTCATTAATGATTTAGCAGAAGAGGTGAACAGCACCGCTAAGGCCATTAATCAGCTGGAAGCCTACACCAGTAACGTAGGGGTTATTCTTGATGCGATTCGTGGCATTGCCGAGCAAACTAACTTGCTAGCGCTAAATGCCGCGATTGAAGCGGCGCGTGCAGGCGAGCAAGGGCGTGGCTTTGCTGTTGTGGCAGATGAAGTTCGCACCCTAGCGTCTCGTACACAAGACTCAACCCAAGAGATTCAGCAAGTACTTGAAGAACTTCAAAAAGGCTCTGGCTCTGCGGTAGAAGCAATGAACCGTGGTATTGAGCAAGCCGGCTTAAGTGTTGAGCAATCAGCACAAGCGGGTAAATCGTTAATGGATATTACTGGCAAAGTAGAATCAATTCATGCGGTTAATGAACAGATTGCGGCGGCAACAGAGCAGCAAACCAAAACCTCTGACTTAATTCATAACAGTGTTAATGATATTCAACAGATATCTCTCGCAGTGGCGAAAAGCTCTAGTGAAATAGATAACGTCAGCGAGGATGTAAGGCAAGTAACTCAGCGTTTAAGCGAGGTTATTAGCCAGTTTAAAGTGTAATAAAACCAATTGTATATAATAAAAAAATAAAGGAGATGCCCCATGGATTTAAGGGCGTGGCAGGTGTTACCAATATGCTTATTGAGTAGCGCAGCAATGGCAGACGAAGCTCTCGAGCAACGAGTAAATGATCTCGAGCAAGAGGTGCAGGTTCTTCGTGAACAAAATCAGGATAGTGCCTTTGATAGAATCAGCTTTAACGGGTTCTACAGCGTGGGCATTAATCAAGCAAACAACAACTTAGGTTATGCAGGTTCTACCGATGAGTACGATTTTAACAATCTTACTTTAGTGGGTTTGCAAGGTGACTTTGCCCTGGCCGATAGCACCAGTGTAACAGTGCAATTAGTGGCGCGTGGCGAAGACGACTTTAGCCCAGACGTTGAATGGGCTTACCTAAAACATACCTTTGACAACTACATTACAGTGCGTGGCGGTAAATTACGCCTACCTATGTACATGTACTCAGATTACCTAGAAGTAGGTTACGCTCAGCCTTGGGCTCGTCCACCTGAAGAAGTTTATGGTTTTGTACCATTTAACTCTTTTGTGGGTGTAGACGGTAGCTACGACTTTGAGTTTGATAACTCAACCTTAACGCTACAAGGCTTTTGGGGACAGTCGGAAGAAGATGGCACTGACTACGATGATATTTTAGGCGCCAACCTTACTTGGGCAATTGACGATTTCACTGTACGAGCAGTTTATGGCGTAACTAAGATTACCGTTTCTCCAACTAATCAACCTGATGCGCAAGTATTAGCAGAGAAGAATAAGTCTGACTTCTTAGGTGCTGGCTTTAGCTACGACAATGGTTCGTTGTTAGTGGTATCTGAAGTAACGCGTGCGACCGTTGAAGGTGGCTATTCAGATGTTGACTCTGGTTATCTCACTTTGGGTTACCGCTTTGGTAAGGCTATGCCTTATGGCACAGTGGCGGGCATGAAAACTCAAGATGATGATGAGCGCGTAGACATCATGTTACCTGTTGGGCCAGATGGTGCTTTAGTACCAGTTGATTCATCATTCATCTACAGCGGTAAACGTACCTCTTACTCTTTAGGTTTACGTTATGACTTATTGTCTAACTTAGCGGTGAAGTTTGACGCTACCTTAGTCAATGGTTTTGGTGATACCAATGGTTTAATGCCAAGTAAAGTTGCTGGCGCTACAGAAGACAGCACTACGGTATACAGTATCGTATTTGACGGCGTATTTTAGGAGGGAGTCATATGAAAAATCTATTATTGGCTCTTTCTTTGAGCGTATTTAGTCTGAGCAGCTTGGCTGCTCCAGTGGTTATTGCTAACCCATCAGGCCCTGATGTTTTATCTAAAGCGGAAGTAAAAAAGCTGTTTTTAGGTAAGCTTAAGAAATTGCCTAATGGCACTGCTCCAGTGGTTATTGAGTACAAAGAGGGCGACCCTTTACGCGCTAGCTTTCATGATGCTGCCACCGGCAAAAGTGAAGCTCAACTGCAGGCTTATTGGTCTAAGTTGATCTTTACAGGTAAAGCTAAGCCACCTAAAACAGCGGCCTCCCCATCGGTAGCGGTATCGGAAGTGGCAGGCAATGCCGCAGCCGTGGCATACGTTGACGAAGCTGATGTGACTGATGCGGTTAAAGTGGTTTATAAACCGTAAATAAAGCTAAGCTTAAAAAGAGTCAGGGTGTTATGCTCTGGCTCTTTTTTATTTCCCAGACAAAATTGTCGTAAGTTAGCGAGTTAACAAATGGATATGTTGTCGGCAGCGGTGATGCTGTTTTTGATTATGGATCCGCTAGGAAACATGCCCGTGTTCCTAAGCATGGTAAAACACCTCGACCCTAAACGCAGGCGCATTGTGTTGCTGCGTGAGCTGGTGTTTGCCTTAAGTGTCATGTTCGCCTTTTTATTTGCCGGCGAGCAAATTCTTGGTTTCCTTAATCTGCGCCAAGAAGCGGTGAGTATTGCCGGTGGTGTAATCCTATTCCTGATTGCCTTGAAAATGATTTTCCCTCAACCCGGTGGCGTGGCAGGTTTGGCGGCAGGCGAAGAACCCTTTTTAGTGCCAATGGCCATTCCAATGATCGCTGGGCCTTCGGTACTCGCATCGTTAATGCTGTTAGCGAACCAAGACAATACTCGTATGCTTGATTGGTCTTTAGCCTTGCTAATTGCTTGGGGAATCAGTGTCGTTATTTTTCTCAGTAGCGGTGTATTGCTAAAACTGCTTGGCGAGAAAGGCTTAAAAGCTATGGAGCGCTTAATGGGCATGTTGCTGATTATGCTGGCGGTACAAATGTTCTTAGATGGCATTGCCGACTACTGGCAATCGCTGTAAGTCATCAGCGCATTTGATATTGAGGCGACGAAGTTGGTTGTCGCCTCTAGATTGTTCAATTTTAGAATAGGTCTAATAAGGGTGATTGATACCTAAGCGAAATACACTGTCGTCTCCACTGGTGGCAAAATCACCACGCAATACAATGCCTTCCATCATCACTCGAATACTGCCGCCAATACTGTACTTCATATCTTGGTGAAGCGTGGCTAAGTTATATTCATCGGCTACTCGGCCAATTTCGGCAAAGGCAACCCAGTACCACGCTGGCACGTTAAACCAGTTCACAACGGGCACTTTAGGCAGCGGGTTCCAGTTAGGGGTAAAGCGGTATTCTGCAGAGTAATAGATCATTGAGCGATCATGGTAACGAGCGGTTTCGTAACCCTTTAACCTGTCCATTCCACCTAAACGAGAACCTGCAAACCACGCTGGGCGATGGTATTGCTGTTTGCCATTGTTGTAAGAGCTGTGATTCCAGGTTGGCGTATCAGAAGTCGCCATACCAAAAGCTAAAACTTGGCTTTGTGCCCAAGATGTTTGTGGCAAGCTAATGTACTTAGATGCCGAAAATTCCCACATTGTCCAAGAAGGCCGGCCTGAGTCTCCCCAATCACGGGTCACATTGAAGCGCTGGCGACTGCCCGCTGTGGGGTTTTGATGGTAGTTACGGTTGTCGTATTCCAGCTCTAGGGTTAAGCCCGCCGAAGTATTTGAATCTTGTAACTGGTTATACTCACCAACATCTTGTTTCCAATAAAAAGGTTCCAGCTGGATTATGGTGCGCCCACTGGTGAGCGGATTCCATTCTTTAGCGCCCGCTTCATAGCCTTCCATTACTTCGCCGCGCTTAACTCTAAAAGTATGTACCGGAGAGTCTTTACCGTGACCTATAGGCAGTAAGTAGCGAAACCTAAAGCGGTACTCTTGGCCTTTTGAATGAGTGTAAACTCGGTTGCTTTGGCTAGAATCATTGCTGCCCGCGCGCTCGCCAGAGTAGTCCTCGTTGCCGTTAATATATTGCGGGTCACGGGTAAAATTGGTTTGGTACAAGGTGGTATCAAAAAATACCCGATCGGCAAAAGGCAGTTGATAGTCACCGCTATACAAAAAGCCCATCCAGCTGTCGTTGGAGGTGACTGTCGCGGTGGCAACCAGGCTTGAACTAGGTTGAATATGCCCTGCGGCACCTACACCTACACCCACTCCCCATTGCAAATTCTCAGTGTAATAGGCGTAAGGTAAAACTTGAGTCCATGCGCCACTGCGTTGATGTTTAGCGTCATCAATAATGGTTACGCTCATCGCCCAAGTGGGTAGGCTTAGTACACAAACACTAAGCAAAAACAGCTGGCGTAGTATCAAGGTTGTTTGCTCTTCATTCGCTTGTGTATTTGCCACATTGCAAAAAAACCGAAGAATAATATTCGTAGGTTATCACCTTTTTGCAGCACACCTGCTTCGACTAAGGTGCCGCGAATAGCCAGCAATTGCACCCCATGCAGTAGTAATAAAAATGCACCTACTAAAGGTAAAATCCAATTGTAGGGAGGAACAAAAATCATCGGGCTAAGTAACATGGCTAGCCACATAGCAGCCATAAAGGCTTTGCCAATTTTAATGAACATAATCTGGGGCTCTTAACTTAATTGATATAAACGGTAATTTACTTGGCCGGCTTGTTTGCTTTTAATGCACGACCAATTGGCGGGTAACTCGGGCTCAGAGCCTTCGTTCTCAAATTCTATATAAACTAAAGCATCGGCTTTTAACCAGCCATTTTCACTGAGTAAACGACAGCTTGGTTCTAATAAATCGCAGCGAAAAGGGGGATCGATAAACACAATGTCGTAGCCTTCGCTGGGCGTTTGTTTAAGCCACTGCAAGGAATCACCATTCACCAGCTTGGCGCGCTCACTAGGCAAATCGAGTAGTTGTAGGTTTGCCTTCAATTGTTTCGCTGCTTGTGCATCTTTTTCCACAAAGGTGGTAAAACTAGCAAAGCGCGATAAGGCCTCAAAACCTAGGCTGCCACTACCCGCAAATAAATCTAAGCAGTGGCTATTAGTTAAGTAGGGATTTAACCAATTAAAAACGGTCTCTTTTACTCTGTCGGTAGTCGGGCGTAAGCCTTCACTATTCAGTACTTTAAGTTTTCTACCGCGCCACTGACCCGCGATAATTCGCACTTGGCCACTACCGTTGGAGGATTTGTTGCTTTGATTTGCATGTTTTCTTGAGGAAAGCCGTGCCATTTACTTAGACCATTGTGAAACTGTGATAATATCCGAGCAATATTGACTGGACGTTGGCATTGTAACAGCCAACGTCGTTTACTGGTAAAAAAGGTTTTGCAGTAATGGCAAAAAAGAAGGGCCTATTTTCTTGGTTTGGCCGAAAAAAAGACGATGAGCAACAACAATCCAGCGATCCCGCCGCAGAACAAACAAACAATGAGCAAAATGCTGAGTTAGCCGCTCAAGCAGAACGCGAAGCGCAAGCCGAACGCGAAGCCCAAGCCGAACGAGAAGCTCAAGCCGAACGAGAAGCTCAAGCCGAACGCGAAGCTCAAGCCGAACGCGAAGCGCAAGCCGAACGTGAAGCCCAAGCAGAACGCGAAGCGCAAGCTGAACGCGAAGCTCAAGCAGAACGCGAAGCCCAAGCAGAACGTGAAGCCCAAGCAGAACGTGAAGCCCAAGCAGAACGTGAAGCCCAAGCAGAACGTGAAGCCCAAGCAGTGCGTGACGCTCAAGAACAAGCCGAGTTAGCTGCCCAGCAACAAGCAGACGCTGAGGTAGCCGCCGAAGCTGAACAGCAAGTTAGCTCTGAAGCCACAGAGCCAGTGAAGAAAATGGGACTGTTTGCGCGCTTACGAGCAGGCTTAAAACGTACCCGTAAAAACTTAGGCTGGGGCTTCTTTTCGCTGTTCAAAGGGCGAAAAATTGATGATGAGCTGTTCGAAGAGCTAGAAGAGCAATTGTTAGTGGCAGATGTGGGTGTGGACACCACACTCAAAATTATCGAAAACCTCACTAGCCACGTTAAACGCCGCGATCTTCAAGATGGCGAAGCGCTCTATCAGCAGCTTAAGTTAGATATGGCGGGTATTCTGAGTAAAGTAGAAGCGCCAATAGATTTAGACAGTGCTGAAGGGCCTTTTGTTATTTTAATGGTTGGCGTAAATGGTGTGGGTAAAACCACCACCATTGGCAAGCTAGCCAAACAATATCAAAGCCAAGGTAAATCGGTAATGCTTGCAGCGGGTGATACCTTCCGTGCTGCTGCGGTTGAACAGCTACAAGTTTGGGGTGAGCGAAACCAAATTCCGGTGATTGCTCAACATACGGGTGCCGATAGCGCCTCGGTGATTTTTGATGCTTTTCAAGCAGCTAAGTCACGAAACGTAGATGTATTGATTGCCGACACAGCAGGCCGCTTGCAAAATAAAGCGCACTTGATGGAAGAGCTGAAAAAAATTGTACGAGTAATGAAAAAGCTCGACGATGCCGCGCCTCACGAAATTATGTTAACCATTGACGCAAGCACTGGGCAAAACGCCATTAGCCAAGCTAACTTGTTTAATCAAGCGGTTGGACTTAACGGTTTAACATTAACCAAGTTAGATGGTACTGCTAAAGGTGGTGTTATTTTTGGTTTGGCTGACAAGTTTGGTTTGCCGATCCGCTACATTGGTGTGGGCGAAGGGATTGACGATTTACGAGAGTTTGAAGCTCAACCTTTTGTAGATGCGCTATTTAGCAATGATGACAGCGAAGATAGCAACGAGAAATAAATCAACACTGCTTAGAAAGTAATAAAAGGTCTAGGAATGATCCGGTTTGAGCAAGTAAGTAAAATTTACCCCGGCAGTCAGCGCGCTTTGCAAAAAGTGTCCTTTCAGTTGGAACAGGGAAAAATGGCATTTTTAACCGGCCACTCTGGTGCGGGGAAAAGTACCTTGCTCAAATTGATTACCGCCATGGAACGCCCTAGTGACGGAAAAGTATGGGTAAATGGCGATGACATTAGCCGTATCAGCCACCGTAAAATTCCCTATTTACGTCGCCAAATGGGCGTGATTTTCCAAGATCACAAACTGCTTATGGACCGCACCGTGTTTGACAATGTCGCCCTGCCACTGGTTATTGAAGGCTACAGCATGGGTAACATCAAACGCCGAGTTGCCGCCGCGCTAGATAAAGTGGGCTTGTTAGATAAAGCTAACTGCACCCCAGAAATACTCTCTGGTGGTGAACAACAACGCGTGGGCATTGCTCGCGCAGTGGTAAACAAACCCGCTATTTTAATTGCCGACGAACCAACCGGTAACCTAGACCCTGCTTTATCGTTAGATATCTTCCGTTTGTTTGAAGAGTTTAACCGAGTGGGAGTGGCGGTTCTTATTGCGAGTCACGATTTAAGTTTAATTGCTAAATTGCACCATCAGCGCTTAGTGCTAAAAAATGGTCAGCTGCTTGATTCACCTCACCAAGCTGCGGAGGCACCATAATGGCTGGAGCAAAACCGCAAGTTAAAGTTGCCCTACATGTACGCTTCATGATGTTTTGGGTAAGGCACCTGCAACAAGGCATTGCTAGCCTTGGCGAATTGTGGCGCACACCTGCCAGCTCTATGCTTACCTTAGCAGTTATTGGTGTTTGTTTGGCACTACCTGCCAGTTTCTACCTTGCCACCAAGAACGTGCAGCAACTCACCAGTTATTGGAAAAGTGATGCGCAGATAAGTTTGTTCCTCAAACAAAATATCAGTGAAGCACAGCGCGATTCCCTACAAAAAAATATCGCTAGCATGCGCCAAGTGGCCAGTGTTGAGCTAGTCACTAAACAACAAGGTTTAGTCGAATTTCAAGAAAATAGCGGCTTTGAAGATGTATTAGCGCTGTTGCCAGACAACCCATTACCAGACGTATTGTTAGTGCTACCCAGCCAAGATTTTAACAGCGCAAGTGCTGCCAAAACGTTACTCGATAGCTTGCAAGAGCACAGCCTAGTAGACGAAGGCCGTTTAGACGTTGAATGGCTGCAACGCCTCGACACCATTGTAAGCATGTTGCAACAAGCTGCCTGGTTACTGATTATTCTGCTGCTTACCGCGGTAGCGTTGATTGTAAGTAATACACTACGGCTGAATATTCTCAGCCGACGCAGTGAAATAGAAGTGATGAAGCTAGTAGGGGCCACCGATGCCTTTATTCAACGGCCATTTTTATACACTGGTTTTTGGTTTGGTTTAGTGGGCGGCTTAATGGCTTGGGTACTGTGCAACATTTTGTTGATTTGGACAGAATATGCCTTGCAGCAAATAGGCTTGTTATACCAACAAGACATTTACTTATCAGGCTTAGATCTGCAAGAGTTCGGCTCGCTGATGTTGTTTGCAACTTTGCTGGGCTTAATCGCATCGTGGTTTTCGGTTAATCGCCATATTAAGCAAATTGAGCCTAGCTAGCTCTACGTGCAGGCAAGCAATAAACTTGTCTGTTCTTTTCAAGCGGTTTTAATGACCAAAAGACAGCTAACATAATGCTGTTACCTGTGGCAGCTGTATAGCGTTTCGCCTCTCGGCGACGTCATTTTCTTTGAACAGCCAAAGAAAACGAAGCAAAAGAAAGGCTGCCCCGCATTATCTTTTTTCCTCGTTACTCAGTGCCAAGCGCGCCTGTGCAACTCGCTACGCTCAAACAATGCTCGGCTTAATCGCTTAGCACTTGCGTGACTCGGCGATAATGAAGGGGTCAAGGAAAAGCTAACCTATTTCTACCCCAAAATGAGTTGAAGGTTAGCCGCCATTTTCAGCAATCTAAGCCAAACCTAATCTGATTCAATTGGTCATATTTGGAATCTTATTAAGAGTTTTAACCCAAGCCTAGATAACTTTACGTAGGTGAGATGTATCAGCTTCTTTCTACTTAGAGGTGAAGATATACTCTTAACTATGTAAGTATACGAACACTTAATATCTAAGCCTTTGAGCTAGTTAGGTTAAAATTCCAATCAGAGTAAGTAAATTCGGCACTGACTCGATGATATGCCCAAGACTGCTTCTCTTGAACTTTACAATAATTATTGAGGCTTGTTTTGGGTAAAAAAAATATACGATGTTCTACTCCTGAAGAGTCATCTCATGAAATAGCTCTCGTATCAGCTGATTCATTTATAGAACTTGCATTTATCTTTATAAATAAAATCCCTGAAGATCCGAAGGAAGGTGCGCAATACGCAATGGATAATACAGGTCGAATGATTGCTTCTCTAACGAATATAACCTTAGGTATAGAGCTAATGCTTAAAGCTCTTCTATTAGTACATGGTAAGCCTGCTGACCACACGCATAAACTTGCAACCTTGTTCGACGCTCTGCCTGAAAATCTAAATACAGCAATAACTCAACACTACATCTCAGATAGTAATGAAAAAAGTAATTCAGTGGCATTATTGCATGCAAACTCGACACTGAAAGAATCTAAAAAACCAAGAAAGAAAAAATTATTTACTATTGATGAAGTTCTGAAACGCAATGATGAAATGTTTGTTGAATCAAGGTATGCATTTAGTTCAGTGATTAAGAATGGAGAAATTGACTACAACTACTCAGCATTGTTGGCGATTGCTCGCGCTACAAAAAGTGTTTGTCCGGCAATTGTGCTTAGTGGTGCCTGAAAAAATGAAGCTAGTCACTTTTTCACACGATATTGTAAGCAGGATACAATTTGATTCTATAACTCAGTTTTACCAACACGATTCTGTCCAAAGGTAAGTTAGAAAGTGATTAAACGATGTCTTCACTTTATGGCTTTTTTGTCACTCTTCAAACGTTTAATCGTTATCACACTCCAACATTAAACCTAGTCCGGTGCGAGCTTTCGCTTCCATTTATCGCTCTTCCATCTGCGCCAGTTGATTTGGCTACGAATAAACTCATCGGCTACACCTGCCAGTAAAATAGCGTACAAGCCCCAGCCTAAATAAATCCCCGTAAAGTAGGCCAGCGGTACCGAGAATAGCCAGGTAACTGCAATGGCGTTACCGGTAACAAATACTGCGTCGCCGCAGCCGCGTAATACGTTACCACTGATAATGTTAATGCCTCTTAAGGGCTCGTTAATACTGTGAATCAAACAAACCACTAGGCCTAAGGCCAGTACTTCCGGGTTATTGGTAAAAATACCCAGCAGTGGCTGATGAAAAACAAAAATAATAGTGGCCACAATGCTAACGGCAATAAGCCCCCAGCGCAGGCCTTGGCGCATTTGTTGGTGGCAGCGTTCAAAATGGCCAGCACCTGCAAGTTGGGTTACCAGCATGGTATTGGCAATGCCTAATGCCACTAGCATCATGGTGCAGTAAACATAGATATTGAGTGCGTAAATGCGCACAGTGAGAGAGGTTTCGCCTAGTTGCACAATCATCAAATTCATAACCATAACAAAGCTTTGGTAAGAAAATGGCTCTAGCGCCGAAGGTACCGCAATTTTTAGAATAGGCTTTAAGCTAAGGCTGGGCTGTTTTAAGGCGTCAGCCAATGGCAGTTTCACTTTAATCAGAAATAGCACCACCACTAAACTAAAACTTAAGCTAAGCACCCAAGCAATTAAACTCGCAATGGCTACACCGGTTACGCCCATTGGTGTGGCGCTAAACCAACCCAGCACTAATACACCGTTACCCAAGATGTTGGTGACCAGCATCAATGCAGCAGAAATTGTGTTCCAGTGGGATTGCCCGTAACTATTACAGATATTGGCCAGGGTCATGCGTAGGCCCATAAAGCCGACACCTGCGCCAGCTAACACCAAGTACTCTGCGGCCAAGTCACTCATTGCAGGTGGTAGGCTCATCCAATGGCCAATATTGGTGGCTTGGGTAACAAAGAAGAGGCCACACAGTAAACCCGCTAACACTCCTAAGATAAGCAGGCCTGCCAGCATTAAATTGGCGCGAGGGTAGTTTTGCTTGCCCATGTATTGTGAGGCTAAACTGGCACCTGCAATGCCAGTGGCGGAAAAGAAAACGATGGCCATGGAAAACCACGGCATTACCGCGCCTACCGAGGCCGCAGCTTGGTCTGATACTTGGCTAAGAAAAAGTGCGTCAAACACCGGTACCGACATGTTTAGCATAAACTCGCCAAAGATCGGCAAGGCCATCCCAAATAGGCCTTTTTGTAGGGTTTTACTTTGAGTCGTAGAAGGCATGCTGACCACTAGCTAGCAAGAAATTGAGCTTATACTAGGCACTTCACACTATCGCGGCTTTTATGTAAATCAACTTTTTGCTAATGAAAATTAACTAAGTTGACTGACCCATTGCCAAATCACCACGATCAATAACAGCAGGCTAGTGGATTGCCAAAAGCGCACTGGGTTACGTTCAATTAAGGGCTTGGCTTTGTAGCTGGCACGAAGCTTAGGGTTAGCATGTTGTAAGTCGTGGATCAGCTCCGACAAACTTTGGTAACGCTGCTGCGGTTTTGGATTACAGCCCTGCTCTAAAGCGGCATCTAGCCAATCGGGCATGTCGTTACGGTAATGCTGAATATTTTGGTAATGCCAATCGCTATAGGTTCGTTGTGCTACTTGTTCGCGACGAGCAGTTTTGTAGGGTAATTTGCCGCAGAGCATTTCGTAGGCGATCACTGCAAAAGAGAAAATGTCACTGCGATGCCGGCCAGTTTCACCCACTAAATACTCTGGTGCAATATATTGCACAGAGCCTACAGGCGTGGTGGTTTTTTCGTTTTGCTCTAGTTGTTCGGCTGATTGTACGGTGCCAAAGTCGACCAGTTTAAGTTGGTCGTCGGGGGTAATAATAATATTTTCAGGTTTTAAGTCGCGGTGCACCATTTCATAACGGCGTAAGGCTCGTAGCGCTTTGGCGAGCTTTTCAAGCATGCGCACCACTTGCTTTATTGGCGGGTGAGGATGTTTGTCCATCCACTGGCGCAGCGTAATACCCGGCACATATTCAGCCACTAAATAGCAGAATCGGCGCGTGCCGGCCGGTTCAAAGGTGCGCATAATATTGGGGTTGTTTACCACTCGGCCGACCCATTCTTCGCGGGCAAAACCAGCAAAGTACTCTTGGTCGCCACTCATGCTGCTGTCGGGGGCTTTGAGTATTCGAACTTTGTTGGTGCTAAGGCCAGCTTCGTCTAACTCTTCGACTAAATAAACGTGGCTGCGCGGCGAGGTATGCAATATTTCGCTAACTCGATAACGGTCAATTTTGTTGCCTATGGCCATCACCGGCGGCACGGGTAGATGCAGTAACTGAGCGCGACTCTCGTCTAACTCAGCTTCGGGTACATTATCTACCTTGACTAACATGGCACTGATGTTGTCATCGCTGCCAGCAAATTCGGCGGCGTTTACGATGGCGTTGGCGTGTTCTTCTAAGCTATCAAATTCAAGTTTGAGTAACTTGATCAGCTGTTGTTCGCTTAATGCATCATGCACCCCATCACTGGTTAGCATAAATAAATCACCGGTTTCTACAGCATGGGTGGAATAGTCTAGCTCTAAGCTTGAATCCACTCCCATGGCACGGGTGAGGTGGTTTTTTTGCTTGCCGCGAATTTGCACATGGTCGCGGGTGAGTTGGCGAAGTTTACCCGCCCTGAAGCGATAAATACGGCTATCGCCTACATGGAATAAGTGAGCCACTCGAGATTTAATAATCAGTGTAGAAAGGGTGCAGGCGTAAGAGCCGGTTTGCTTACCTTGTTGAAATAACCAGTTGTTGAGTGACTTGGCGACTTTGGCTGTAGACTTGTTTACCGACCAACTCTCGGGCGTGGCGTAATAATCTTGTACAAACTGAGTGACCGAGATTTGTGCGGCTACTTTAGCGTGTTCGGCGCTGCTTAAGCCGTCGGCCAAAATGGCGACAACACCTTTGTAATAGCGAGTCCAAGGTTCGGGTATTTTGGCTACACAGGCATCTTGGTTCTCTGGCTTGGGGCCAGAGATAGAGGCGCCCCCGAAGGACGCCTCTAACTTATTGCTAGCCACAGAGGTGGTTGCTTTTTCGCTGTTACTAACTCGGTGTTCAGTGGTGGGTGTTGCCACTGTAGTTTGTTGACTTGCTGTCATTAAGCTTGCGTTCCTTGGGTAAAAGCAATGTGGCCCTTGCAGGCACACACTGCCTTACGGGGCTGGCTTAGCTTACGTTGATAAGCGTTACTTCGCCGTCTGGACCAACTTCTGCAATAGTGCCTTTCGGCTCTTCTAGAAGCAACAAGGCAAAGAAACCCAGTACCGCAGTGGCACCAATCACGTAGAAGAAGGTTTGGTAGCTTACTAGGCTAAGCACGGTTAAGTAGAATACTGCACCTACGTTACCGTATGCGCCTGTCATACCTGCAATTTGACCCGTTAAGCGACGCTTAATAAGCGGCACGGCGGCAAATACTGCGCCTTCACCGGCTTGTACAAAGAACGAACATGCCATAGCCATACCTACCGCTAAGAATAGTGGCCAGGTGCCATCAATTTGGCCCATACCGAAATAACCTAAAGCTAAACCAGCGGTTAATACTAATAAGGTTTTCTTACGGCCTACGCGGTCAGAAATCCAACCACCACCTGGGCGTGACGCCAAGTTCATAAAGGCATAAGCAGAAGCTAATAAACCCGCGTAAACCATGTCTAATTCAAATACGTCACTGAAAAACAGTGGCAGCATAGACACCACAGCAAGCTCTGAACCGAAGGTGGCAAAGTACAATACGTTAAGAACGGCTACCTGTTTAAACTTGTACTGTTCAATCTCTGGAACTGGCGTAACAAAGATGTTTTTGTTTACTTGATAGGTTTTCCAAAAATCCAGTACGTAAAGCGCTGCTAAACCTGCGTAACATGCATACACGACTTCTTGGCTTAACATGCTTACACCCGCTGGCGAAAGCTTCCATGCCAGTAGTGCTAAGGTGGCATACATAGGCACTTTCATGATGAGCAATAGTACAAAGTCGGCCTTTGTGGTGACTTCCATTGCGCCAACATTTTTAGGTTTGAAGTAAGTCGAACCCTTTGGTGTATCGGTCACGTTCTTATAGAAAACCACACTGAACAGTAGGCTAATTAAACCGGTAAGGCCTACCGCGTAGCGCCAACCGTCTTCACCGCCAAAAATCACTGCAAGGGTTGGTAGTAGCATTGCCGCAGCGGCGCTACCAAAGTTACCCCAGCCGCCGTAAATACCTTCTGCGGTGCCAAGCTCTTTAGCTGGGAACCACTCAGATACCATACGAATGCCTACAACAAAACCTGCACCAATAAAGCCTAAAAGAAAACGGGCTAGGGCGGCTTGCTCGAAGCTGTTGGCAAAAGCAAACATGAAACAAGGGATCGAACATACCGCAAGCAAGGTTGAGTATGTGATACGTGGACCAAAACGGTCGGTGAACATGCCAATCACAATTCGTGCGGGAATGGTTAAGGCTACGTTCAAAATGAGTAGCGTTTTTACTTGGCTAGAGGTTAAACCTAAGCTGGCCGCAATACTGGCCATTAACGGTGCGTGGTTAAACCACACCAAAAAGGTAATGAAAAAAGCTACCCAGCTCATGTGGAGAATCTTCATTTTTCCGGTGAAGGAAAACAGATTAAATCGTTCTGCGCTCATAGTAATGTCTCGTAAAAAAGTTAAAGCGTCTCTCACCACGTCGATATTCGACGTGGTTTATCATTGTTTTTTTATGGTGTTTTTTAAGCGGCGATTTTTATCGCATCGCCTTCAATCTTGACCTGGTAGGTGGGGATAGAGACGCTTTCGTCGTCTAAACACTGGCCTGTTTGCAAGCTAAAGCGTTGCTTGTATAGCGGTGATGCCACCATTAATTCGCCTTTGAAATCACCAATTAAACCACGTGACAACATGTTTACTTTGCCAAATGGGCAGTAGTTACTCAGGGCGAATATTTGGTCGCTAATGCCTTCCCAGAAGATGGCGATTTGTTTGCCTTTGACCAAGGCACACACACCAGTTCCTGGGCTAAGCTGCGATTTGCGACAAACTTCTGTCCATGTTTCAGTTGCTAATTCACTCATCATTACTCTCCTTGTTATGGTGCTTCTACAATTTCGATGGTTTGAATACGCTCTTCTTCGGTAGCAGGGCGACGTTGGCCACGCTCACGAACGTATTGCAAATTGTTGTCTGGTTCATCGGCGTTAATAAACTGGCTAAAGCGGGCGAGTTTCTTCTCGTCGTTCACCGTTGATTTCCACTCACACTGGTAGCTTTCAACTACGTGGTGCATGTTCTGCTCTAACTCTTCACAAATGTTTAGCTTGTCTTCAATAACCACTTCTTTTAGGTAGTCTACGCCGCCTTCAAGATTTTCTAGCCATACAGAAGTACGTTGCAAACGGTCTGCGGTGCGCACGTAAAACATTAATACGCGGTCGATGTAGCGCATTAGGGTTACGTCGTCTAAATCGGTGGCGAATAAGTCGGCATGTCGAGGGCGCATACCACCATTACCACATACATAAAGACCCCAACCGCCTTCAGTAGCAATAATGCCGATATCTTTGCTTTGTGCCTCAGCGCACTCGCGAGTACACCCTGACACACCAAACTTAATTTTGTGTGGCGCGCGTAAGCCTTTGTAGCGGTTCTCTAATAGAATCGCCATGCCTACACTGTCTTGTACGCCGTAACGACACCAGGTTGAACCAACACACGACTTAACGGTACGTAAAGACTTACCGTAGGCGTGGCCTGTTTCAAAACCGGCATCAATTAATTTGCTCCAAATCTTTGGTAGCTCGTGCAGTTGTGCGCCAAATAAATCTACCCGCTGACCACCAGTGATTTTGGTGTAAAGATCGTATTCTTTGGCAACTTCACCTAGCACAATCAGTTTGTCTGGAGTGATTTCTCCACCGGCAATGCGTGGTACTACAGAGTAGGTACCGTCTTTTTGCATGTTGCCCAAGAAGATGTCGTTGGTATCTTGCAGGCTAATGTGGTCGTCTTTTAGAACGTAGTCATTCCAGAAGGTGGCTAAGATTGAACCCACTGCAGGTTTACAGATTTCACACCCATGGCCCTTGCCGTGTTCGCTAAGTAGCTGTTCAAAGGTTTTAATCTTTTTCACGCGAACGATGTCGGCGAGCTCGGCGCGAGAGTGAGCAAAGTGCTCACAAATGTCGTTGCTAACTTCTACGCCTAAGTTTTCTAGCTCGGCGTTCATTACTTGCACTGCTAATGCGCTACAACCGCCACAACCTGTGGCTGCACCAGTGGTGGCTTTAATATCGCCCATGGTAGTAGCACCATCGCGTACTGCTTGGCAAATTTGACCTTTAGTGACGTCGAAACATGAACATATTTGCGCGCTATCTGGCAGCGAATCAACGCCCATTGCTGCGGCAGCACCTTCTTCAGAAGACGGTACTAATAAATACTCTGGTGCAACCGGCAGTGGCATGTCGTTTAAGAACAATTGTAACCAGTTGCCGTAGTCATCGGCGTCACCGACTAGCACAGCACCTAATAAGCGGTCGCCAGCAGCATTGGTGACTACTTTTTTGTATACCTGACGGGCTTCGTCACTCAGGCTGTAGCTTAATGCGCCTTCGGTATTGGCATGTGCGTCACCAATACTGGCTACGTCTACACCCATTAATTTAAGCTTGGTGCTCATGTCGGCACCGGCAAACTCTTTAGCTTGCTCACCCGCAATATGATCTACAGTGACTTTTGCCATGCTGTAACCTGGAGCTACCAAGCCGAAAATCTTGCCTTCCCATAAAGCACATTCGCCAATTGCGTAGATGTCTGGGTTCGAGGTTTGACACTGATTGTTAATAACGATGCCGCCGCGAGGACCAAGCTCTAAGCCTGTTTCGCGAGCCAACTGATCTTGCGGACGAATACCAGCAGAGAACAAAATCATATCGGTATCTAGGCTGCTACCATCGGCAAAGTTCATGCGGTAACGGGTATTTTCGCCTGCCACAATTTCTTTGGTATTTTTCTCGGTGTGAACTTTTACACCCAGCTCTTCAATTTTGGTGCGAAGAATTGCGCCGCCACCGTCACATACTTGTACAGCCATTAGGCGAGGGGCAAATTCCACTACGTGAGTTTCCATGCCTAGGTCTTTAAGTGCTTTGGCGGCTTCTAAACCTAATAAACCACCACCCACTACCACACCTACTTTTGAGTTCTCGCCAGATTTGGTCATTGCTTCCAAATCTTCGATGGTGCGGTAAACCAGAATGTTTTCTTCAGCGGCTTTGTCTTCTGGGCGAGGGATTGGCGGTACAAACGGATACGAGCCAGTGGCTAATACTAGTTTGTCGTAGCTTTCGCGACGACCGCTAGCGGTTACCACAATTTTCTCTTCAGGAAGAACTTCAATCACTTTGTCGTTTACAAAGTATTGTACACCGTGTTCGTCGTAGTACTCAGGAGAGGTCATCATCAAGTCGTCTGCGGTTTTACCCGAGAAGTAACTTGATAACTGCACTCGGTCGTAAGCCAAGCGTGACTCTTCGCTAAACGTTGTTACTTGAACTTGGCCTAACTTGTCTTGCTGTATCAGTTGGTCAATAAAATGGTGACCCACCATGCCGTTGCCGACAACAATGATACGTTCCATGTACTCTCTCCTATGCGCTTAAAGCAGCGCTATTTTCTAATTCAAATTGGTTCTGATTCGCGTCTAACTTGGCTAGCCAATTGAGTTGCTCGCGCAGTGATACAACTTCACCAATTACAATTAATGTAGGGGATTGCAATTGATGTTCACTGGCGAGCGTAGGTAACTGGTCTAATTGGCCGGTAACAACGCGTTGATCGTTTTGGCAGCCTTTTTCTATTAGTGCGGCGGGTGTCTGGGCACTCTTACCAAAACGTTGTAGCTGTTGGCTGATTTCAGGCAAGCTGCTCAGCCCCATATAAAAAACTAAGGTGTGGTCTAACTGGGCGAGTTGAGCCCAATCGATATCTAATTTGCCATCTTGTTTGTGGCCGGTAATAAAGCTGCAGCCAGTGGCTAACCCGCGATGGGTTAATGGAATTCCGGCATAGCTGGTACAGCCAGATGCGGCAGTAATACCAGGAATGACTCGAGCTGGAATATCGTGTTCATGTAATACACTTAATTCTTCGCTGCCGCGGCCAAATACAAAAGGGTCACCGCCTTTAAGGCGACAAATGCGCAAACCCTGCTTGGCTTTGTCCACCATGTATAAATTAAGTTGGTCTTGCGGAATACAGTGATTAGCTTTGGCTTTACCCACGTATATCGCTTTAGTGGTCGCCGGAATTAACGCTAAGATGTCTTGGCTTACCAAGCGGTCGTAAAGCACCAAGTCGGCTTGCTCTATACTACGTAAGGCCTTAAGTGTGAGTAGCTCCGGATCGCCAGGACCAGCGCCTACTAAATCAACCATGGCTGCTTTAACCTGTTGATTGTGGTGCTTATTTGGATGTTGGCTAATTCTTTGTATGCTCATGTCACTACCCTAAAACTGCTTATGTCAGCTATGACGCAATCATGATGCCAGTAGCAAAAAAAACCGTAAAAGTTGATTAAAGTCATTTTTATTCAACGACTTAGCCTTTTTTGAAATTTTTATTGAAGATTAACGCTCTATACTCCTTAAGGGATAACTTGCACCTATTTGGTAAAATGGCGCACCTAGAAAGTGCTTAAAAGTGTGAACTATCTCTTATTTAGAGCGTCATACAAGTGGAAGCCAGTGAGCCAACGCATAGGCCTTGGGTCCAGTAATGAAGGGGTTAGATCTTGGCTAAACGCTATGATAGACTCGCTAATCGAGTAATATTTTGAGGTTGATATGGATCAAGTAAATGCATCTATGGCGCTAGTCCCACAAGGGAGCATTGAAGCCTATATCCAATCAGTTAATCGGATTGAGATGCTCACGCCTGAGCGTGAAAAAGCATTGGCTACTCGCCTGTTTGAAGAAGGTGACTTAAAGGCCGCACGTGAATTAGTGATGTCGCACTTGCGATTTGTGGCCCACGTAGCTAAAAACTATGCAGGTTATGGCCTGCCTCAAGCCGATTTGATTCAAGAGGGCAACGTAGGCTTAATGAAAGCCGTAAAACGTTTTGACCCTAATGTAGGCGTTCGTTTGGTATCTTTTGCTGTGCATTGGATTAAAGCGGAAATTCACGAATACGTATTACGTAACTGGCGGATGGTAAAAATTGCCACCACTAAAGCGCAGCGTAAATTGTTCTTTAACTTACGTAAGTCTAAAAAGCGCTTAGGTTGGTTTAGTAACGATGAAGTGAACATGGTGGCAGAAAACCTTGGTGTTACCACTAAGGATGTATTGGAAATGGAATCTCGTATGAGTGCCCAAGATCAAGCCTTTGATCTGGCCGCCGACGATGATGAACGTGAAGGCAGCTTTGCGCCAATTCAATACTTAGAAGATAAGTCTTCAGACGTTGCCCAGTTTGTTGAGAAAGAGAACTGGGAAGTGGCCGCAGCAAATCGCTTGCGTTCTGCTTTAGCGACCTTAGATGAGCGTAATGCGCATATTGTGCAACGCCGTTGGTTAGATGAAGATAAAGCCACCTTGCAAGAACTGGCTGACCAGTATCAAGTTTCAGCAGAGCGGATTAGGCAGTTAGAAAAAAATGCTATGAAGAAGCTCAAAGCAGCCATGGAATAGAAACTTATTAAAAACCTCGCCTAGCGAGGTTTTTTTATATTCAAATCTGCCCGTTGCTTGTGTTAAATTTGCACAAACTTTTAAACACATGGTCTGACATGGACGGTCCTTTCGAACTCTCTAAAGTTAACTTTGTTATAGACAGTGATGGTCGAAAAACCGCTGCTATCTTGCCTATTGAGTTATACCAACAATTGCTTTCGCTGCGTGAATTGGTGGTAGAGAGTAGTGCTCATACCATTACTGCTGATTATTCTTTTAGTGTTAAACAAGCAGTGGCGCATGGTTATCCGGTAGGCGCGAAAAACAAACCAGGTTTTATGGTAGTGAAGGGGTCAACCGCTAACGGCGGCGGTGCAGAATCATTACGCCCGGCAGTGCTGGCATTGCGTGAGCAGTTACTCGAAGAGCATGTAGTGTGTCGCCAAGGCGAAGGTTACGAGTTTATGCGTGATTATCAATTTTCTAGCCCTAGTTCGGCGGCATGTTTAATCGCCGGCAATGCCCGTAGCGGTTTGGATGCTTGGCTTGATAAATGGGGTCGCAGCCTTAAAGATCGTGGCTACGGTAAAAAGCGTTAATAAAAATTAGCGATTAAAAAAGAGCGCCGAGGCGCTCTTTTTTGTTGTAGCGATAAAGCTTAAGCTAGTAGACTAAGTGGATCGACTGAGGCTAACGCGAGGGCTTCGCCTACTTCAGCACAGATTAACTGGCCGTGCATAACATTTAAGCCATTACGTAGATGCTCATCATCTAACAAGGCTTGTTTATAGCCTTTGTTGGCGAGGGTGATAATGTAGGGCAAGGTAGCATTGTTCAGTGCCATAGTGGAGGTGCGAGCCACGCCGCCTGGCATATTTGCTACACAATAATGCACAACGTCATCTACGATGTAGATAGGATCTTGGTGAGTGGTTGCTTTAGATGTTTCTGCACAACCGCCTTGATCGATGGCTACATCAACGATGGCGCTGCCACTTTTCATACGCTTGACTAAGTCTTTGGTGATTAACTTAGGTGCTGCAGCACCAGGAAGTAATACCCCGCCTATAACTAAGTCTGCTTCAAGTACATGCTGCTCAATGCTCGAGCTGGTTGAGTAAACGGTTTTGAGTTTGCCATGGTACTCGGCATCAATGCTACGAAGCACATCAATGCTGCGGTCTAGTATGGTAACGTCTGCGCCCATGCCTACTGCCATTTGCGCGGCATTTCTGCCCACCATCCCTCCGCCAATTACTGTCACTTTAGCGGGCTCTACACCGGGCACGCCGCCCAGTAATACGCCGCGGCCACCCTTAGACTTTTCTAGCGCCAGGGCTCCAGCTTGAATCGCCATACGCCCCGCTACTTCTGACATCGGTGCCAGTAATGGCAGACCACCACGCGGACTAGTGACTGTTTCATAGGCAATACACACTGCGCCCGATTTTATTAAATCATGGGTCTGCTCTGGATCGGGGGCAAGGTGAAGGTAGGTGAACAACAGCTGATCTTCGCGCAGCATTGCGCGCTCAACCGCTTGCGGCTCTTTCACTTTCACTATCATTTCTGCTGCGGCAAACACTTCGGCTGCGGTGCTAGAAATATTCGCTCCAACGGCTTGGTAATCAGCGTCACTAAAACCAATGCCTTCGCCGGCATGGGTTTCTACAATAACCTGATGGCCGTGTTGAACTAGCTCGTTAACACTAGCGGGTGTCATGCCCACACGATATTCGTGATTTTTTATTTCCTTAGGTACACCAATCAGCATAGCGATTAACTCCTTTATTGATATATATGTTGGTCATATATGCCGCTCTGTTATTTAACATATAGTTAAATAAGCTGTTTTTGCAATACTTTTTTGGTGTAACTATCTGTGTTGTTTTTGTGGTTTTGGTAGGATATGTTGTGCGCATGTTAAAGGATAAAACAAAGTTATGGGAAACACCGGAATCATGCAGCAAAATATTCTGAATCAAGTATTAAACGATATTGATCAATTTAACCTCAACGACCCAAATAAAGACTTTGATGAGCTCGGCGATGAACATGCCAAGGAGTTTTTGTACGGCAAGCGAATGTCCAATTGCTTACATGAGTTCATGCTAAACCCACCCGCAGAGTTGCAAATTGCCGCTCGTGCCCAGCATATTGGCCGTTGGTTGTCGTTACGTAGTGATTATCCCGAGGGAAGAGCGGGTTATCTGAAATGGCGCACTGATTTAGGTAAGAAACATGCAGAGTTGACCGCCGAGATTATGCGCAAACATGAGTTGGCAGAAAGTTTTATTGATGATACTTGCAGTTTGTTACGCAAAGAAAAGCTAAAACGTAACCCCTTAACTCAAGCTCTAGAAGATGTTATCTGTTTGGTATTTTTGAAGTTTTACTTCGTAGAATTTGCTAACAAACACCAGCACGAAAAAATCATTAGCATTGTACAAAAAACCTGGGGGAAAATGTCTCCTGAAGGGCAGCAAGCCGCATTAGCCTTGGATTTATCTGACGAGGCGCTTAGCTTGGTGCAACAAGCTTTAGCTTAGTATCTCGGCTGAATAAAACGTAATTGTGTGCTAGAATTCGCCACGATTTTAAGTTGATTAGGCGTTTCCGATGAGAAGAGATCTGGCATTTCGTTTTTCCCGCGTAACTGAAGCCGCAGCATTAGCTGGCTACAAGTGGTTGGGCCGTGGCGACAAAAATATTGCTGATAATGCAGCAGTAGAAGCTATGCGTATCATGCTTAATGATATTGATATTGATGGCGAAGTGGTAATTGGCGAGGGTGAAATCGACGATGCGCCCATGCTGTACATTGGTGAGCACGTAGGCACCGGCGGCGAAGGCGTAGATATTGCCGTTGATCCTATTGAAGGCACTCGCATGACTGCGATGGGTCAAAACAACGCAGTGGCTGTGCTCGCTGTAGGCGAAAAAGGCGCGTTTTTACGTGCTCCAGACATGTACATGGAAAAGCTGGTTGTTGGCCCAGAAGCTAAAGGTTGTATTGATTTAAATATGCCTTTAGAACACAACATCAAAATGGTGGCGTCGGTATTAGGCAAAGAGTTGAGTGATATGACGGTTATCACCTTGGCTAAACCGCGTCACGATGCCGTGATTAAAGAGATGCAAACCTTAGGTGTGCGTGTATTTGCTATTCCTGATGGTGATGTAGCAGCTTCGATTTTATCGTGTATGCCATTGAGTGAAGTGGACATGATGTACTGTGTGGGCGGCGCACCTGAAGGGGTGATTTCTGCGGCAGTTATTCGCGCATTAGGTGGCGACATGCAAGGGCGTTTGATTCCTCGTCATCAAGTGAAAGAAGATACGCCAGAAAACCGTGCAATTGGCGAAGAAGAAACTCGCCGTTGTGAAGCTGAAGACATTCAAGTGAACAGCGTATTACAGCTGGGTGATTTAGCCAAAAATGACAATGTAATCTTCTCGGCTACCGGTATTACCAAAGGCGATTTACTCGAAGGGATTAACCGACAAGGTAACATTGCGACCACAGAAACCTTATTGGTTCGTGGTAAAACGCGTACTATCCGTAAGATCCAATCAACTCACTATTTAGACCGTAAAAACGACAACCTTAAGTCGATTATTTTGTAAGTTTGAATATGCGATAAAAAAAACCAGAGCCTAGGCTCTGGTTTTTTTATAGCTGAAATATGAACTGATTATTTAAACCTAAGTGCTGGTAAAAACTCAGCACCACTGGGTCGTTACTATGAGGAAACTGTAGACCTGTTAGTTGGCGATTTTTAGTGACTTGTAATAACTGCTGAAACATAAACAAACCAATGCCGCGACGCTGAGTAACATCCCGCACAATAAACTTGCTGATTTGCAGTAAGGAATCGGTTTCGCTCAAGACACAATAAGCGACAACTCGCTGATTAAAAATAGCCACGTAGAGTTGATTAGATTGTTGCCAGCTAAGCCATTGCTGCTGTTCAACATTTGGTGAGATTTTAGCTAAGTCGTTGCTGTAAAGTGGCCAGTTTTCAATGGCCTGAAAAGATAAGCGCATAGTACCTGTGTATTATTAAGTTATGAAACGTTAGACAGTGGAGTCTCGGTAAACTGCTCAACATCTAAGTTGTGCCAGTCTTTAAGGAATTGCTGAGAGTCTTGGTTAATTGCAGTGAGAGACGTTTTTAGTTGATCGTTAAGTAAACTAATATCTTGATTGACCAGCTGATTGATCGTGTAACTTAAATCATAAATAAGCGGGCCTAGGTCAAAGCGGTTATTTGGGCCAGCGCCTCGTTTATGAGAAGGTTGAGCCTGTCGCTTTCGCCAAGAACTAAAAGCAATTAAGAAAATATGTAATAGGCGTTTAGATTCGCGACATTCCAAGCAAGACTGCTTCACCCACCAAGGGGCGGTACCTTTCATAAAACTGATGCACTCGCTGACAACATCATTAACATAAGCGTCATCAACGTAGCTGGGTAAGGACTGAAGTTTCATAAAAAGTAGCGGTAATTAATCGTGAATTTAGAGTACACATTTTAACGATTTTTCACCAATGGTTTTAGCGTATTATCGGCCAATAATTATCAGTTAAAGCCGATGCTTATGCGAAAAAGTGTTGGGTATTTGAGACAAAAAATTTTGCTGTCAAGCTAGCATTACAGAAGTGGTAGTTGGAAATATGATATCTGTCAACTATTGCCTGTTTGCTTATTGTGTAAGTCATTGATGTTTGTCAAACTGTTCGGCTTATATATTGATTTTTTTATATATAATCTTACTGGTTTCTAAGTAGTTGCTATGCATCTTGCTTTTCGGAAGTTAAGTGGGATTATTCGCTGTTATGGATGATAAGCAATGCTTGGTATACCCAAACAACGCTATACCGCTCGAGGTTTTACTTTAATCGAGTTAATGATTGCCGTTGCCATATTGGTAATTGTGATGGTGGTGGCCGTACCCTCCCTTCAAGGCTTTATGCAAGACAATAAGCAAAAAGTCACCCGTGACTTGTTGGCTAATAGCCTAATGGTGGCTCAGCAAGAAGCTATTCGAAACAACCTCTCAACCTATGTTTGCCCCACCACTAATGGCAGTTCATGTGCAAGTGCATGGGGAGCTAACAAAGGCTGGTTGGTTTATCTTGATACAGCGCGAGATGGATCTTTAACTAGCGCCAATCAAGTTATTGCTAGTTATCCGAGTCCTAAGTCTACAGAACTAAAGTACAGCCCGTCGGCCAGTGGCAGTACCAGTACCTTGGTCAGATTTTTTCCTACAGGCCATGCTTTAGCGGGCGAACTAACCGTTTGTGCCCCCTCAAATGATTATGACGACCAGCGTATCGCTGTGTCACGAATGGGGAGGATTGAATATGCAGCGCCATCAACAACATATTGCCCATAAACAGCAAGGTTTTACTTTAATTGAGCTATTGATTGCAGTGGTTATCGTTGCCATTGGTCTGCTTGGTCATGCAGCTCTGCAAATTCAGTCTGTAAATACTGCGCAGCAAGCTCGCTTTGCCCAAACCGCTAATGTTGCCATGCTAGATCTAGTTCAACGTTTTAGCGCAATGCCTGCTGCAACTATTAATAATGAATTTAACGTTGATAATCTCGCCGATGGAGCAACACCGGTTAGCAACAAAGATTGCAACGATGCAGCGGTAACTTGTACACGTACTGAGTTCGCAGCATTCGAACTTAAAGATTGGTTTCTTACTAACAATGTTTATTTGCCACAACTGCGCTTCTCCTTACAGCATGTTAATAATTTGGTCACTGTAAGAATGACTTGGGACGCTAACTTAAGTGGCGCTGGTGCTGCAGATTGTTCCGCTGATGCTAGCGGTAAAGCACATCAGTGTAGTGAGGTGGCTGTATGGGTAAGGTAATGCGAAAACAAGCAGGTTTTGGCTTAGTCGAGCTGATGATTGCTTTGATTTTGTCTCTGATTGTCGTTGGCGGTTTGTACGCGGCACTAATTGGCGATCAAAAAAGCTATGAAGCCACTAGAGCTAGTCATCTTCTAGTGGGCAAAAACCGCATGAGCATACAAACGCTGCGCCTATACCTACAACAGGCCGGTTTTCGAGACTACAACCAACTTTACCAGAATACCTTACTTCCTTTAGTGCCTAATGCTGACGCTTTTGGATTTACCTGGGAAGAAGGTCAAATGGTGCAAGGCATGGAAAATCAAAATACTTTTCCTGGAGCAAAAGCCAATACAGATGTAGTCAGTATTCGGTTTTATGGCGCTGCTGCACCTAATGCAAGCATATACACATGCGATGGCTCCGAGCTGGTTGCTGACACAGTAACAACCATTAACTTTTTCATCTCAACAAGTAATCAGTTGATATGTCGAGATAGTGGCGGAGATACTGTTTTTGATGAAGATATGGATAACCTGCAACTGCTTTATGGAAGTGTGGACGATAGTACATTTCAATACTACAAGGCGAACGCTGTGCCTAATTGGAACGAAATTAACAGAGTTAAAGTAGGCTTGCTTGTATCTCAAGAAGTATCTATGGGAAGCCTCACTAACACCAATAGTTACACTGTACTCGATCAAGTAATAGCCGCCTCAAATGATAGGCGTATGCGTCAAGTGGTGAATGAAACCATCCTTTTACTCAATTTGGGAAGCTAAAAATGCTTTTAAATATTAAGCAACAAGGCATGGCATTAATTATGTCTTTGGTGATGGTGGTTATCATCGCAATGATCGGTATAGCTATTGCTCAGCAGGTGACTAGTGGGCGAAAAAGTTCTGCTGTTCACCAAGACCACGCTATGAGTTTCTCTCGAGCTACATCAGGTATTAATGAGGCTGAGTTTGTGGTTCGCCAGCAGGCTTATCATGCTGATGCCTTATTGAATCCAGATACAGCAAACAATTTGGTTACTCCTGCTTTTACTCATACTCAAGGTGGTGTAGTGGTTAGCAATGACGAATGGTGGCAAGACAAAGATAATTGGGTTGTTGGTAATAAAATGACATCAGTAACCGATTCTGCTGGGAGTTCTCTTGCTGGAGAGCCTCGGTATATCATTGAGGATGGTGGTGTCGATTCTGGCTTAGTTCTTGGGGTAAACGTGCCTAAACGTCGTTTCTTAAGAATTACCTCGAAAGCAGAAGGTACTGGTGGGGCAGTGACTTATTTACAATCTTATGTAGCGTTCATGGAGTAAAAGAGTGAAACAAGTAAAAGGATTTACGTTACTAGAGGTGATGATAACAGTCGCCATCGTAGCCATATTAGCGGGTATTGCCTACCCGAGTTATTTAAGCCATGTGCAAAGCACCAAGCGCGAAGAAGGTAAACGAACTTTAGTCGAAGCCGCTCAGCATATGGAAAGTTACTACGCGATGCACCTTAATTATAGTGGTGCAGTAAGCTCAGCATCCTTAAGTATCTATACGCCAAGTAGCGATTTTAGCGAAATTTATACCTTAACTGCAGTAGCTAATTCTACAGGTACTTCTTATACGCTAACGGCTACCCCTAAAGGTTCTCAAAGTGGGGACTCTTGCGGTGCGCTCACTATATCTAGTACTGGTAGCACTACAGCTGCAACTGGAGGGTGTTGGTAATGAAATTTTTATTAAAAACAACCATTAGTTCATTAGCCTTTAGCTCAGTGTCTTTGCTTTCACCAGCTGCCAGTTTAGATTTAGCTGATGCGCCTTTATATACTGCAAGCTCTCCACCTCCACTGGTAATGTTAGTAATGGGGCGAGATCATACACTTTATTACGAAGCTTATAATGATGCCTCGGACTTAGATGGTGACGGTGAACTTGATATTCGTTACTCGCCTAACAAGATTAATTATGCGGGTTACTTCGATAGTAATCGCTGCTACTCCTACGCATCGGGCAAGTTCTCCCCCGAACAATCTGTTGTTCATTCTGGTATTGCTCAATCAGATAGCGATACAACTAATTACAAAACCTGTGCTCAATCTGGTGTCGGCTCTTGGAGTGGTGACTTTTTAAACTATCTGACTATGTCGCGTATGGATGTTTTAAGAAAAGTTTTGTATGGCGGCTATCGCTCAACCGATACCGCCGCTATCGGAACTGAAAATAGTCAAACGGTGTTAGAGAGAGTGTTCATCCCTCAAGATGCTCACAGTTGGGGAAAGATGTATACCTCAGTTGCGGTTGATAAATACAACATTAGAATGTATTCACCATTCTCTTTACCTAGTGATGGGACTAAACACTTTTTTGGAACCGCATCTTTTGCCGATGGAGGAACACCTCAGTTAAGAGTTCGACAAGAGGTGGCTCCTAGCGCAACTAACCCTAAAGAGCCTACGGGCAATATCTGGGAGTGGGCGAGTACTGAGCGCCCAGTATTAAGCAGCAGTGGTCGAACTATTCACAACACTTTTAATGTTAGAGTTGAGGTGTGTGTGGCAGATAGTTTGGAAGAAAATTGTAAGGAATACTCAGAAGGTAATTATAAACCTACCGGTGTACTGCATGATTACGGCGAGAATGGCAGTATCGAATTTGGTCTAATCACCGGAAGTTACGATAAAAACTTATCTGGTGGTGTGCTCCGTAAAGCTGTTGGAGATTTTTCGACTGAAGTTGACCCAAGTTCTGGAGTATTTGATAGTGCAGTTAATGGCATTGTGAGTACGATCAACAAGCTGAAGATTTACGGTTTTGACTATGGTTCCGAAGAGTATGGTTGTGGTTGGGTAGCAACTAGAGCAATTGCCAATGGGGAGTGTACATCCTGGGGTAACCCAATCGGTGAAATGCTTTATGAAAGTGTTCGTTATTTTCATGGTGAAAATAGTGCTAGCTCTAGTTACTCTGCAGGAAGTGGAACTATCGATGCATCTTTAGGCCTGCCGTATGCAACTTGGGATGATCCTTACGAAAATTGGGCTGACCCGGCCATAGCGAAGCGCTCTTATTGTGCGGCGCCTTATAATTTAGTTATTAGTGATATAAACCCTTCTTATGACTCTGATGAGCTTCCTGGAGCTCTGAATGATTTCATTAAACTTGATTCTTCAGGTAACTCTTTACCTTACCAGGGTAGCGAACTTACTGATTTCGATATAACCGATTTACTCGATACTATTTCTACAAAAGAAGGTATTTCTGGTAGTTATTTTGTAGGTGAGTCAGTCGGAGATATCTCAGATACTAAGAGTGCTCCTACGGCTAAAACAGTTAGCTCGTTGTCTGCTATTCGAGGTTTGTCACCCGCTGAACCCACTAAAGAGGGGAGTTATTCCGTAGCCGGCGTGGCTTATTATGGGCACAAAACTGACTTATTTCCTACTAAAGAAGGTAAGCAGAATATTAATACTATGGTTGTAGCAATTTCCTCTCCATTACCAGAAGTGGAAGTTGAGGTTGGTGACGATGTTATTAAAATAGTACCTTTCGCTAAGTCTGTAGGTGGATACAGTATTAATCGCGCTCAGGGTGAGTTTCAGCCAACAAACACAATTGTTGACTATTATGTGGAAGAGTTTTCTAGTACTAAAGGGATATTTAGGATTAACTTCGAAGATGTAGAGCAGGGGGCTGATCATGATATGGACATGATTGTTCAATATACCTATGAAGTTAAAGATCTTTGCCCAAATGTAGATGACGATGAAGACGATTGCACTAAAACTCCTGGGGTAAAACTCACCTTAGACTCATTGTATGCTGCTGGCAGTATTGACCAGCACGCGGGGTACGTTATCTCTGGTACTGAAAAGGATGGTATTTACTTAGATGTTAAAGATATCGGTGGCAGCAAAGTTAACTACTATCTAGATACACCAGAGCAGTCAGATTCAGCCTTTCCTCTTAATTCCAGAAATCGAACACTAAATGCAAATGTAGATGACCTAGAGTTAACTCGAACTAGGCATTTCTTTCCTAATAGCTCGTCGGCTAATCTATTGCCTTCCCCTTTATGGTATGCCGCAAAATGGGGGGGCTTTGAAGAAGCAGAAGACAACACTAACCATTTCCCCGACGCTGGTGAGTGGGACAAAAACAACTCTGGGGAACCAGATTCATATTTTCCTGTAACGAATGCTGGAGAATTAGAAGCTCAAATTGGCAAAGCTTTGGAAAGTACATTTGGAGATGACCAATCATCTACTTCACCTGTGTTTAACAATACTTTTCTTAATAGTGGGGCATTTTTGTATCAAACTCGCTTTGAAGGTGATACTTGGAGTGGAAACGTATTAGCATACTCCAGTAATGGTGGCAGCTTTAGTGATACCCCTACCTGGCAAGCTGCAGAAGAAATAGATGCTGTAACCCCCTCCAGTAGAACTATTTACACTCGAAACAGCGTTAGTAACGAAGTTGTTGATTTTGTCGTCCCCTCTGACTTGTTAGGTGCTGATGATGGTTTAAGTGTTACTCAAATCGAAGCATTGTTAAGCGGGCTGAATGGTACAGACGCCGAAAAGTTAGCTTATTTAACTGCAGTAATTAACTATTTACGCGGAGAGCGAACCTATGAAGCCGCTGATTTAGCTTATAGTATGCGTGAACGCAAATCGGCTTTGGGCGATATAGTTAACTCGACTCCCTATTATGTAGACGAAGTTAATGGGCACGACGTAGATAAACCAGTGTTAGTTTTCGGTGCAAACGATGGGATGGTGCATGTTATAGATGTTGCTAATGGCGAAGAGATCATGGCTTATATACCGAGTCAGGTTTATCCACATTTAAATAGCCTAACTAAGAGTAGTTATTCTCATAAGTACTTCGTAGATGGGGAAATCGCTGGATATACAGATGATAGTGATAAAACCATTGTTGTAGGCACCTTGGGTACTGGCTTTAAAGGGTTATATGCTATCGATGTTAGCGATATGAGAAGTGCTAATAAAAACAAAATTAAGTGGGAAATTAATAGCACTGATGCTGGTTTTGGTGGTTTAGGCTTCACTCGGGAAAAACCTACAATCGCTAAGCTTAAAAATGGAAAAGTGGGGGTTATTTTCTCTAATGGTTACAACTCTGCTGAAGATGCTGGAACATTATATATAGCAGACCTTGACGATGGTAGCTTAATTAAGTCATTAACCGTGGGAAGCATAGTAGATCCTACCGGTCTAAACAGACCTAATGCTCTTGCCAGCCCTGCGGTGGTAGACTTAAATGGTGATGGTATTGCCGACCGTATTTATGCCGGCGATTTGTATGGAAATATGTGGGTTTTCAATATTTCAGATTCCAACGTAGGAAACTGGAAGATTGCTAATGAAGATGATAAACCTTTATTTACAGCCGTTAGCTTAGATAAATCGGGTTCTCCGGCTACATATATTTCCCAAGCCATTACAACGCGCCCTTCGGTTGGAGTTCACCCTTATGGGATTGGACAAGGAGTTTTAGTCGCTTTTGGAACCGGTAAATATATTGAGAAAGGCGACAACAATTATTTAGCTGAGCCTACCCAGTCAATTTATGCAATTTGGGATAAATTGGATGAGAGTTACTACACGACAAGCAGGACTCAGGTCGATAGTGAGCAGGTATATAGCAATCTACTACGTCAGTCTATTATTGAGGAAGACGCAAGAAACAGAAAAGTGTCAAGTTACCCAATAGATTGGGGGGTACATAAAGGGTGGTACTTGGATTTAGTCAATACTCAAGATGACAATACAACTAATTATGGCGAGAGGCAGGTAACAAATAGTTTATTGTTGGCAAATAAGTTGAGCTTTACGACACTTCTCCCCAATGAAGATGCTTGTACGCCGGGAGGAAGTGGTTGGTACATGGAAATGAACCTACATTCTGGAGTAACGTGGAATTCAGGAAATGAAGACTTCACTGATCCGGATGATGATACCAATACGATTGATGATGAAAGCTCTCATCAAAAAGTAGATGGCATTCCATCATCACCATCAGTGATTATTGACCCTAATTTGACTGATGAAGGTGTGGTCGGTGAAGACGGGATTATCCAGAAAAACTGTATTACCTTAAGTAATGGCTCTATGTTCTGTTATGACGACTACGAATCCCCAACGGGTCGTTTAAGCTTACGAGCCCTACACTAAACGTAACCTGATAAAATAAAAAGGGAGCTGCTTGCAGCTCCCTTTTTTTGTTTATCATCAGCCTTTCTTTGCTTGTTTATTATTTTTATATGTGGTGTATTTCTTTTGATGAGGTATTTATTTAAATATATGTTTTTAATAGATATTACTAAAATAAATTGTCTAAGGGTTCACTGAAATCCCATCCTTTTCAGCTTAAAATTCCAACAGGTTTTCTATGGTCGTTTATTACTTTTTCAAAGGGTTTGAAAAAGGCTGGCGAGCTATGTTGTTGGAAGCGAAGCTTTAATGAAATTCTCTGTGTTAATACATCAAATGCGACGGCGTTTATTATCTAAAACCAATAGTGATATCAAACGCTGTTTATTTGGCTTTAGTTTAATTAGCTGTTGCTTTGCCCCTGCCTTATCAGCGGCAAACCTTAACTTAGCCGATAGTCCTTTATACGTAGCTACCACGCCAGCACCAATGGTGATGTTGGTAATGGGAAGGGACCATTCTCTTTACTATGAAGCTTACAATGACGCTACCGACTTAACCGGTAACGATGATTTAGACATTAACTATAATCCTCTTGCTGTTGATTATGCTGGCTACTTTAACAGCCAACGCTGTTATACCTACAATACTACGCAAAAACGCTTTTCACCGGGTGTGGGCGCAAAAGCCACTACCAAAACGTGTAGCGGTTCTGGTGAATGGAGTGGAGATTTCCTTAACTACTTAACCATGTCGCGCATGGATGTTTTACGCACGGTGTTATACGGCGGCTATCGCACAGTGGATAGCGAAGGCTTAACGGTACTTGAGCGAGTTTTCATTCCTCAAGACGCTCATTCCTGGGGGAAGAGTTATACCTCTGAGGCTGTGAACGGTTATCGTATCGATAACTACACCCCTTTGTCTCAACCAAATTCAAATAGAAAACACTTTTTTGGCAGCGCTTCTTGGTCTGATGGCGGTGCACCAGAGCTCCGCATTAAAAAGAATATGAACAAAGAGATTTGGGAGTGGGCCACAACCGAGCGTCCGGTGTTAGCAGGTAATGTTAGCGAGTCTTATGAGATCCGTGTCGAAGTATGTGTGAAAGACAAATTAGAGGCTAACTGTAAGGAATATCCCAATAAGCAATTTAAACCAACCGGCCTGCTGCATGATTACGGCGAAGATGGCAGCATAGAGTTTGGCTTGCTCACTGGCAGTTATGATAAAAATCTCTCCGGCGGGATATTGCGCAAAGCGGTGTCTCATTTTGGCGATGAGATTATTACCAACAGCGGTCAGTTTAAAACTAACACTGACGGTATTGTTAGCACCATTAATAAGCTGCGGATTTATGGGTTTAAATATGGCAGCTATGAGTATGGCTGCGGTTGGATCACAGACCGAGCTATTCGCAATGGCGAATGTACCTCTTGGGGCAACCCCATTGGTGAAATGCTTTATGAGAGTTTGCGGTATTTTCATGGGGAAGGCTCAGCCAGCGGCTCATATTCAAGTGGTAAAGGCACGATAGATGGTTATCTAGGCTTACCTTTTGCTACCTGGGATGACCCTTACGAAAATCGGGATTACTGCGCTGCTCCGTTTAATTTGGTGATTAGTGATATTAGCCCTTCTTACGATTCAGACGAATTACCGAACGCTCATCCGAGTTTTGCGAGTAGCTATTCGGGGTCCACGCTAGATGGTTTTCACTTGAAGAACTTACTCGATAATATTTCTACTCATGAGAACATTAAAGGAGATTACTTTATTGGTGAATCGGTCGGTGATAACTCTGGTACAACGAGTGCGCCAACCGCAAAAACGGTGACTAGCTTATCGGAAATTCGTGGTTTATCTCCACAAGAACCGACTAAAGAAGGTAGCTATTCAGTTGCGGCAGTGGCGCATTATGGGCATAAAACAGATATGTTCCCAACGAAACCCGGTAAGCAAAACATCCAAACTACCGTAGTGGCAGTATCTTCTCCTTTGCCTGAGGTTGAAGTAGAGGTTGCGGGTGAAAAAATCATTATTGTGCCCTTTGCTAAATCGGTAGGCGGCTGTGTGGGTGGAAAATGTATTAGTACCAAAAAAGGCGATTTTCAGCCAACCAATACCATTGTGGATTATTACGTAGAAGAGTTCTCACCAACAAAGGGCACCTTTAGGATCAATTTTGAGGATGTTGAGCAAGGTGCCGACCATGAAATGGACATGATCGTTAAGTATCACTATGAAGTGAAAGAGCTTTGCAACAGTGCTTATGACAACGAAGCTACCTGTACAAAGCGCAAAGGCGTGCAGTTAACCTTAGATTCGTTATATGCTGCGGGCAGTATCGATCAACACGCTGGATACGTTATCTCGGGTACTGATAAAGACGGTATCTACCTCGACGTGAAAGACAAAAGTGGTAGCAAACGTGAGTACTATTTAGATACGCCTTTAGAAAACGAAGCGGCATTTCCATATAACTCGCGCGAAGTGAGCAATAACGCCAATGATTTACCGCTCATCCGTAAGCGAAACTTCTTCCCTAGTTCTGATTCTGCTGCCGCCACCTTACTACCATCGCCACTGTGGTATGCGGCGAAGTGGGGGGGCTTCACCGATACCAACAATAACGGTATACCTGATGATGGTGAATGGGATGAAGAAGTACCCGGCTCACCAGATAACTACTTTCCTGTGACGAATGCGGGTCAACTGGGAGCTCAAATTGGTAAAGCTTTAGAGAAAATCGCCAGTGGCAGTCAATCAGCGAGTCCACCAGTATTTAACAATAATTTTTTAACCAGTAGTTCGTTTCTATATCAATCTGCTTTTGATGGGGAATACTGGAGTGGTGATGTGAAAGCTTATAAAGCTGCCAGTGGCGGCGGCTTTAGCTCAACTGAAACCTGGAGCGCGGCTAAAGAACTAGACGCAATGTTGCCAGAAAATAGAACAATTTTTACGCGTAACCCAGAATCGAATCGAATCGTAGACTTTGTTGCGCCAGATGACTTGAGCGGTAACAGCGATGGCTTAAGTCTAGCGCAAATCAATAGTTTACTTGGTGGGCAAAACGGCTCTGAAGCTACCAAGGTTGCTTATCTGGAGGCCGTGGTTAATTACCTTCGCGGTGATCGAACCTATGAGCAAAGTGACTTAGCCTACGCCATGCGTAAACGCTCTACTGCGCTGGGCGATGTGATTAACTCCATTCCCTATTACGTTGATGTGGCAACAGGTCATAAGGTGAATAAACCTGTATTAGTCTTTGGTGCTAATGACGGCATGGTACATGTTATTGATGCTAAGACGGGCAAAGAACTAATGGCTTATATTCCAAGCCAAGTATACCAACACCTTAACAGCCTAAGTAGAAGCACTTATACCCATAAATATTTTGTTGATGGAGCCATTAGCGCTTATACCGACGATTCAGACAAAACCACGGTAGTTGGCACTTTAGGCACTGGCGTTAAAGGCTTGTATGCCATTGATGTTACTAATATGAACTGGCCATCTAAAAACAATATCAAGTGGGAAATTGATAGCAACACTAGAGGCTTCGAAGGCTTAGGTTATAGCCGAGAACAACCTACCATTGCTAAGTTGCCTAATGGTAAAACTGGAGTCATATTTTCTAATGGCTATAACGCTTCTGAAGATGAAGGGATGTTATTCATTGCTGATTTAAAAGACGGCAGTTTAATTGCGAGCTTAAAAACAGGGGTCGGTAGTGATCAAGACCCCACTGGTCAAGCGAGACCAAATGGCTTAGCGTCTCCTGCTGTGGTGGACTTAACCAGTGATGGTGTGGCCGATAGAATTTACGTAGGCGACTTGTTCGGTAACATGTGGGTGTTTGATGTCTCAAGTAAATCTACCAGTGACTGGGGCTTAGCTACAACCAGTAGCGGCGGTAAACAACCGCCTTTATTTAGTGCTGTAAGCCCTAGTAAAAAGGTGGTGGGAACCAGCTACCAGTATCAAGCTCAGCCCATTACGACTAAGCCATCTGTGGGTGTCCACCCCGAGGGTATAGGTAAAGGTGTATTAGTGGCCTTTGGCACTGGTAAGTACATTGAGGTGGATGACAACGATGCTGATAATCAAGATACTCAGAGTATTTACGTTATTTGGGACCGTTTAAACGGTACTGCAGTAGAGAGCTCTCGCTCACGGGTAGATGGCCAAGAGGTTTATGATTCAAATTTATTGCGCCAAGCGATAATTGAAGAAGACGCACGCAATCGCCTACTAACCGACTACCCGATTGATTGGTCTAGTCAAAGTGGTTGGTATTTAGACTTTGTGAACACTCAAAACAAAAATACTAACAACTATGGAGAGCGGCAGGTGAGTCATAGCTTGTTGCTATCAAACAAGTTAAGTTTTACAACCATGCTACCCAATACTGATACATGCGCATCAGGTGGTAGCGGTTGGTATATGGAGCTTAACCTGCATTCTGGTCGAACTTGGAATACCGGTACTGATGGAAACACCGACCCTAACGATGATAGCGACACCATTAACAACGACAGTTCACACCAAAAAGTGGAAGACGGTATACCTTCTTCGCCAGGCGTGATTATTGATCCTAACTTACCTAGTGATGGTTCAGAGCATGATGGGTCAGTGAATCAGAAAAACTGTATCACCCTGAGTAACGGAACGATGCTGTGTTTTGATGATTTCCTCTCGCCAACAGGACGATTAAGCTTACGCAGGCTTCACTAAACCTTTGGCTTAAAAAGATAAAAATGGCAGCCTTTTGGCTGCCATTTTTTGTTGCTGTTTTGCTGGTATATTTATAGATGTTTTTTGCTACACTAGCGCCCCTTCAATTTCGTGAGCACTGACTATGCAATGCCGAATCGGTTGCGGTGCTTGTTGTATTGCGCCTTCGATTAGCTCTTTAAACAAACCTGCCGGTGAGCGCTGTGTGCATCTCAATGCTGATAACTTGTGTAACATTTTTGGTCAAGCCAAGCGGCCACAAGTATGTAGTGATTTTAAAGCCGCTAAGTGGCTATGCGGTAATACCCAGCAGCAAGCCTTGAATAATCTTATTCACCTCGAGCAGCAAACGGCTTAAATCTTAGGGCTTAGTCATCCATTACGTAGTTGCTGATTAGTGTTGCTTACTTTCTATTTCGAATCTAAGTCTTGGCGTTGCAATATGAAATCACAGCACAAGTGCTAAACCAGTGTCGAATAATAATTGCGAACAAGCATGCGCAGATAGAAGCTGCCCCGAAGCCTCGCTGCAAGAGAGCGATTCAAGAAAAAGGAAGATACGAACGACGTTGTCATGAACCTTGGCAAAGCGCTTAGCACTATGCTTACTAGTTGGTGGTTCAGCAGTTTGTAAGCTTGTGGCATCCACTAGTTGGGGCAGTGGTGTTTCTGTTTTGGGAATGTTATTGAGCGCTAATCGCTGGGCCACACCAACTAGCTGTACATCTTCTGGTAGCGCTAGTTTAGCCAGTTGATTTACCGAATGTGGTCTTGGGTGGGCAATAAGCACAGCATGGCCGTATTTACGCGCAATGTTAATCGCCTGCTGCCACTGTTTTTCTATTGCTGCAGGATTATCTTGGTGATCTAGAAATACGTGTCTACGCAGGTTGGGCACTTGGTAATGGCTGGCAACTTTATTGCCAATGCTGGCTAAATGAGTACGACTGTCCACAAAAAACAATTGCTGTTTTGCCAATACTTGCATTAGCCAGTGCATCTCGGTGGGGAGTTGGGTTAACTGGCTACCCATATGGTTGTTTAAACCGGTGGCTTCGGGGTAGTCATTAATCGCGGCTTGTACTCGCTGTTTAAAGTTGCCTTCATCCAAGTGGTCGCTTAAGCCATAAGGCCCTAACGCTATTTCCCCGCTACCTTGCATGGGTAAATGCAACATCACTTCGCGCTGCTGCTGTTGGGCTAGTTCGGCAATTTCTTTGGCATAGGGGCTGGAAGGCAAAATCGAAAGCGTAATGCTGGGGTGAAGCTCCAATAACTCAATGTCACGGGCGCTATTACCCACATCGTCGATAATAATGGTGAGTTGGCTGGCAAGCAGGTGGCTACAAAATAATACGCTTACACAAGCGCTAACTATTTTAACCATTTACTCGGATCTTGGGTCTGCCCTTTGTGGCGAATTTGAAAAAATAATGCGTTGGTTGTTTGCCCGCCAGTGTTGCCCGCGTAAGCAATGGTTTTTCCGGCATTTACCCGTTCACCCACTTCGGCGTTTATGCTTTGGTTATAGCCGTAAAAACTTAAGTACTGTTCTCCGTGATCAATAGCTACCACTAGCCCGTAACCACGCAACCAATCGGCAAAGACCACATTACCAGCCGCTACTGCTTGCACTTTGGTGCCAGGGTGGGAATCAATCACAATACCTTGCCAGCGTGTTTGCCCTTGATTTTGGCTGTTGTAACTATGCAGAACTCGTCCGCTAAGTGGCCATGGCAGCTTGCCCTTGGTTTTGGCTAACCCGGTGAGTGGGGTTTTATCCAAGTTTTGTTTCAAAGCTAATTGTTGCTGCTGTTCAATTTTGTCACTAATCACTTGTTGTAACTGCTGTTCGTTTATTTGCAGCTGTTCTAAACGGCTTTGTTCAGTGTTTTGCAAGGTATTGAGTTTAGCGAGCTGCTGCTTACGTTGATTCTGTTGAGCTTGAGATTGTTGCAATTTGTCTTGCTGCAGGTTTACTAGGGCTTCGAGTTTCTTCTGTGATTCCGCCAGCTGCTCTTGTACTTGGCTTAATTCAATTTGCTTATCGTTTACTTCAAGCAATGCGGCACTGCGTGCTTTCGCCAAATATTGGTAATAACTAAGCATGCGCTCTAAGTTGGCTGCATTTTGTTGGTTCAACAGCATCTTCATATAGTCGCTTTCACCTAAACGGTAGGCACTATTTATTTGTGCTGCTAGGGCTTTTTGTTGCTGTTTGAGTTGTTGCTCTAAGGTATTTATCTGAGACTCAATTTGCAGCTGCTCCATTTTAGAATGAGACAGTTGGTTGTTGAGTTTTCTTAGTTGTTGGCTAGAGTCAGCAAGCGCTAATTCGTATTGGCGTAACTGCTCTTGGGCTTTAGATATATTGCTTTTGCGTTGTTTGAGTTGCTGTTGTTGCTGCTTGAGCTGTTTTTGCACATTAATCAGCTGCTGTTGCTCATCGGCATGAGTAGGAGAGCAGAGCAATAGCAAAACGCCAGCGATAAGGCTGGCGTTTAACAGGCGAACAAGGCGTTTAATAACACCTTGATTCGAATGTGAATTAGGCTGTTTCATCAAGCCATTATTTCAAATTCATCAAGGCCTTGCCAGTCATTTCTGCTGGAGTTTCCATGCCCATCAAACTTAGCATGGTAGGAGCGATATCACTTAGGCGACCACCTTCTACTGGCGTGGCTTCGCGGCCGTAGTAGATAAATGGTACCGGTAGGTTAGTGTGAGCGGTGTGGATGCCACCTGTTTCTGGGTCAATCATTTGCTCGGCGTTACCGTGGTCAGCTGTAATTAAACACTCGCCGCCTACTTTATCTAGTGCTTCCACTAAACGACCAATGCTTGTATCTACTGCTTCACACGCTTTTACTGCTGCTTCATAAACGCCAGTGTGACCAACCATGTCGGTGTTAGGGTAGTTACAGATAATTACATCGTACTTACCGCTTTCAATGGCAGCAACAAACTTATCGGTTAACATTTCCGAGTTCATTTCTGGCTGCAGGTCGTAAGTGGCTACCTTAGGTGAAGGGATAAGTTCGCGATCTTCGCCAACAAACGCGTCTTCTTTGCCGCCATTGAAGAAAAAGGTAACGTGAGCATATTTCTCAGTTTCTGAGATGCGTAGTTGAGTTTTCTCTTTCTTCTCTAGCCATTCGCCTAGGGTATTTACTAAGTCTGTTGGGCCGTAAGCACAAGGTGCGTTAATGTCTGCTGCGTATTGAGTCAGCGTAACAAACTCGCAGGCTGGTACTTTAGCGCGCGCAAAGCCGGTGAAGTCTTGCTCAACAAAACAGCGAGAGATTTCACGAGCACGGTCAGCACGGAAATTCATGAACAATACCGCGTCGCCATCGTTAATGGCCGCTGGTGAATCACCAATTACTGATGCTTTAACAAATTCATCGTTTTCTTCACGTGCGTAAGCGGCCGTTAGTGCTTCAGTTGCGTTAGCGTAACTGTATTCTGCTTTGCCTTCAGTTAATAGCTGATAAGCTTCTTCTACACGTTCCCAACGGTTGTCGCGGTCCATGGCGTAGTAACGACCTACTAATGAAGCGATGCGACCCGCGCCCACTTCAGCAAATTTAGCATCGAATTTCTCGATAGAACCTTGGGCGCTACGTGGTGGTGTATCGCGGCCATCTAAAAATGCGTGCAGGTAAATTTCTTTAGCACCTTGTTTCGCGGCGAGTTCGATAGCCGCTAACATGTGGTCTTCGTGGCTGTGAACGCCGCCTGGAGAAAGTAGACCCATAATGTGTACAGCTTTGTTGGCTGCTACGGCTTTATCTACCGCGCCCACTAAAACGTCATTGGTGAAGAAGTCACCATCTGTAATTGACTTACCAACACGAGTCAGTTCTTGGTATACGATTCGACCGGCACCAATGTTGGTGTGGCCTACTTCAGAGTTACCCATTTGGCCATCAGGTAGACCAACATCTAGACCAGAACTGGAAATCAGTGTGCTAGCAGCAGTGTTCCAAAGGTTGTCTAGTACAGGGGTGTTCGCGTTTGCTACGGCGTTATCCGCGCTATCTTGGCGGTAGCCCCAGCCATCCATAATGATTAGAGCCAAAGGCTTTTTGCTTGCAGACATTGCAATTTCCTCAATCGGTAAATGTAAAAGTGAAAAACGAATTAGTGAAATATTACTACATTTTTAGTTTGAGTCACCTGATTGAACGCAATTCAACCGAGATTAGTCATTTTAAGTGGTTTTTTTGTTGGTGTATGAATCTTAGGTCAATTTGCCTAGTTACGCGTCTACGATAGCTGCTATTCTTGCCGCTCGGGTGTATACTCTCGCCCCATTATCACTAACTATTTGCTTAACTGGAATTGTCATACTATGCAGCAAGTTGTCGAATTTGTCGGAAATAACCCTATCATTTCATTCGCTTGGGTAGGTTTGTTCGGTGCCGTAATTTACAGTTTTATTCAACCAATGTTGTCAAAAGTGACTTCAGTGGGTAATCACGAAGCGACCTTGCTTATTAATAAACAAGACGCCGTAGTGGTAGATGTTCGTACTAACGATGAATACAAAAAAGGATATATTGCGGGCGCACGTCACATTCCTTTAACTCAAATACAGGCTAATAACTTCAAGCCTATTGAAAATTTAAAGGGCAGCCCCATTATCGTTGTATGTGAAACAGGGATGCGTTCTGGCTCAGCGGCAAATACGCTAGTTAAAGGCGGTTTTGAGCAAGTGTATAACTTACGCGGCGGCATGACCGACTGGAAATCTGCAAACCTACCGATCACTAAGAAATAAGATCGCGCTTTGATTGCTAACGCTTAGCAATTAGACAATTTTAAAACACAGTATTAAAGGTATTTATCATGGCTGAAGCAGCAACCACAGAAGCACCACAAGTAGAATTTGCAATCCAACGTATCTACACCAAAGACATCTCTTTCGAGACGCCTAACTCTCCTCAAGTTTTCCAACTAGAATGGAAACCAGAAGTGAAAGTTGACCTAGATACCACTAGCAACAAACTTGCTGATAACGTATTTGAAGTAGTGCTTACGCTTACTGTTACTGCAAAAGTAGAAGACAAAACAGCATTCTTATGTGAAGTTCATCAAGGTGGTATTTTCACTCTAGGCAATATGCCTGAGCCACAACTTGCTCACGCAATTAACGCCTACTGCCCGAACATTTTGTTCCCTTACGCTCGTGAAGCGGTATCTAACTTAGTTAACCGTGGTTCATTCCCACAAATTAACCTTGCACCAGTTAACTTTGATGCTTTGTTTGCGAACTACGTACAACAGCAAGCTGAGCAGCAACAAGCGGCTAAAGCTGACGCTTAATGACTAACTCAAAGGCGACTATGACCGTATTGGGCGCTGGCTCATACGGTACTGCTTTGGCGATTGCCATTGCCCGTAATGGACAACGTACCGTGTTATGGGGTCATGAGCCTGAACATGTGGCTGCACTTAATGCAGCCCGTGAAAACCAAGATTTTCTACCCGGTATTACCTTTCCTGATAGTCTCGAGTTAGAGGCTGATTTAGCGACGGCCGTTGCCCAAAGCGACAACTTATTAGTGGTGGTGCCTAGCTTTGCTTTTGCTGACATTATGCGTCAAATAAAGCCCATGCTGAGTGCCGAGTCGCGTGTAGCTTGGGCAACCAAAGGTTTAGAGGCAAATACTGGGCACTTGCTTTCAGAAGTAGCGGTTGAAGTGCTTGGCGAGCAACGCTCGTTAGCGGTTATTTCAGGGCCTACATTTGCTAAAGAATTAGCCGCAGGTTTACCTACGGCCATTTCGGCATCTTCATCAGATACTGACTTTGTTAGCTACTTGGCTGAAGTAATGCGCTGTGAGCGTAGCTTTAGAGTGTATACCAACAACGATATTGTTGGTGTGCAACTGGGCGGCGCAGTGAAAAACGTGATTGCGATAGGCGCAGGTTTGGCCGACGGCTTGGGCTTTGGCGCAAATGCACGCACCGCTTTAATCACCCGTGGTTTACGCGAAATGGCGCGTTTGGGTAAAGCCTTAGGTGCTGAAGCTGAGACCTTCAAAGGTATGGCTGGTTTGGGTGACTTGGTACTCACTTGTACTGATAACCAAAGCCGTAACCGCCGATTTGGTCTTGCACTAGGTGCCGGTAAATCACTTGAGCAAGCAGAAGCGGATATTGGTCAGGTGGTAGAAGGTTACCGCAATACCAAAGAAGTGTATTTGCTCGCGCAACGGGTTGGTGTAGAAATGCCAATCGTTGAGCAGGTTTATCAGGTGCTTTATAAAGCTAAATCGCCAAAGCAAGCAGCGATGGATCTTTTAGCGCGTGACCAGCGCGAAGAATAGCTTGGTTTAAGTTAATTACTGACACAAAAAAGCCTATCAACAGATAGGCTTTTTTATTTCGCTAGCATCTACTTAACAATAAGCGCGGCTAGTAGTAAGAGTGCTCACCTGCTTGGTGCTCTGTTACGTCTCTTACGCCGGTTAACTCACCTGGGAAGGCTTCAAGCAATTGCTTTTCAATCCCTTCTTTCAGGGTTACGTCAACCATGCTGCAGCCGTTACAGCCGCCGCCAAATTGCAGTACAACCACACCTTCTTCAGTAAGTTCCATTACGCTAACTTTACCACCGTGAGAGGCAAGGTTAGGGTTTACCTGGCTTTCGATAACGTATTCAACACGTTCGATAAGCGGTGCGTCATCTTCAACTTTACGCATTTTAGCATTTGGTGCTTTAAGGGTAAGTTGCGAGCCCACTTTATCGGTGACAAAATCGATTTCCGCTTCATCTAAAAAGGGTGCGCTTGCGGTATCTACCATGGCTTTAAAGCCATCAAATTGCAGTGCAGTATCGTCTTCTTCAACCGATTCTGGTGGGCAGTAAGATACGCCACACTCTGCACTAGGGGTACCTGGGTTTACCACAAATACACGAATGTGGGTGCCTTCAGGCTGTTGTTCTAGCAGCTTAACAAAGTGTTGTTGAGCCGTTTCTGAGATCGATACCATCTGCTTCCTCGATACCTGACTAAATTACTAAGGTTTATTGTACGGCTTTTTTGTGAGCTCTGCTAGTGTTGCTAGCTGACGATTTTTTATGTTTAGGTTTATCGGTTCGCGCAATTGCCCAAACATCCACTTGTTCGGCCCCCGCTTGCTTGAGCATCTTGGCTATCACGTTGGCAGTGCTGCCAGTGGTCACCACGTCGTCTACTAATACCCAATGTTTAAATTGGATTTTGTGTTTAAGGCTAAAGCTGGCGGCTAAAGCGCGCTGGCGTTGTTGCCGATTAAGGCTCGCTTGGCTTATACCGTAGTGTTTACGTACCAGTGGTGAGCACATGGGCTTATTTAGTTGCTTAGCAATACTGCTGGCGAGTAATTCACTTTGATTAAAGCCTCGTCGCCATTGTTTTAACCAATGCAGAGGCACTGGTAAAAAAGCCTCAGGCAATCCTGAGTTTTGTTGCTTGGCGTGATTCAACATTAGCCGACTTAAGGGTTTTGCTAGGTATTGTTGTTTGCCGTATTTGTAGGCTTTGATGACTGGTTCAAGTGGCCATTGGTAATCATTTAAACAAATGACTCGGTCGAAGTGGGGCGGCTCTGTTTGGCATTCTCCACAAATACCTGGTTCAGCCAAGGGCAAATAACAGGTTTGGCAACGCTCACCATGCTGCCCACGTAATATGGCGGAGCAGCTAGAGCAACAAGCTTGCCTAGCGTTTTTGCATTGTAAGCAAAAAACACATTGGGTTGATTGCAGCAACGGATGGTTTAAAGCCTTGGAAAAACTGGTTAACATTGGCTCCCCTTATAAACGAGAAGTTAAGTGTAGATGAGCAAATTGCATTTTGAGCGGCAAGGCAGTGGGCCAGCGTTAATTCTTATTCACGGTTGGGGTTTAAACGGCGCTGTTTGGCAGCCAGTGAGTGAATTATTGAGTCAGCACTTTACCGTTTATCGTTTTGATTTACCGGGCTTTGGTCATTCCACAGCTATTGAAACCTTAAGCCTTGAGGGAATGGCGCAAGCTATCGCAAAACAAGTACCAGAAAAAGCACTGTGGCTGGGCTGGTCGTTAGGCGGCTTAGTGGCAAAACATGCCGCTATTCATTTGCCTGAGCATGTTGCCGGCTTGATTACCGTTGCCAGCTCCGCCCACTTTGTCGCGGGGGAAGATTGGCCGGGCATTCAAGGCAAAGTGCTTCGCGGTTTTGCTCTAGGGCTGCAGCAAGACTTTAATAAAACGCTACAACAGTTTTTGGCGATTCAAGCCATGGGCAGCGCTCACGCCAAGCAAGATATCAAACAATTGCGCGACCTGTTGGCCGATAAACCTTTGCCTAAGTTAAACGCCTTGCAGCAAGGTTTAGCCTTATTGCAGAGCCAAGACTTAAGAGCGCAAGTTGCTCAAATAAACATGCCATGGTTACAACTTTATGGGCGCAGTGACGCCTTAGTACCAAAAGCCGCTATGGCGCAACATGCCGCATTACATAGTGAGGCGCAGCAGTACCAATTTGAAAGCTCATCACATGCTCCATTCATCTCCGAAAAAGCTTTGTTTGCAGATAAGATTATCGAGTTTGGGCGCACAGTAGTGGTGTAAAAGTGTACGATTTGCTAAAATTAGCTTTAATCATAGGTGGCTTTTTGCCGATTTAGTTGGAGGGCATATGCAAGTTGGAGCAGCGAACAGCGGTTATCAAATTATTGCTAACGCAAATCAACAAGTTAGCGAAAGTGCCCAAACTCTGGCTGAGGTCGCAGCAAAGCGAGAACCTCAGCAAAATGAAGTGGTTGATGCGCTAGTCAGTTTGAGCCAAGCCGAACTGTATGCCAAAGCGGGCGCTAAAGTGATTCAAACAGAATCAAAAATGTTAGGTACTTTATTGGATATAGAGGCCTAATATGAATATCAACGTTAGCTTACCTAATGTGTTCCCCAATACGCTTTCGCCGCCCACCGATGCGGCGCGCCGCGACAACCAGTTGCGCCAAGTTATTGCCCAACCTAAAGAAGTTGCGAGCTTTGCCAAAGAGCCAGAAGTAGGCGCAGAAAAAGATCGCTCTAAACCACAAGTTACTGCCCAATACCCGCAAGTTCAAGAACAGCAAAACGCTAAAATTAGCGAGCGAGAAACTCAGCAAGGTCGTGAGCAACAGGGTGATCAGCAAGGCAAACAGGACGATCAAGCCAAAGACGGTGAGCAAGCGGGGTCGGGCCAATCAGGATCAGAGCAGCCAAGCGCCAGACAAAAAAGCCAAAACGAACTTAGTGAAGGCGAACAAAAGAAGGTTGATGAGCTCAGTTCTCGTGACCGTGAAGTGAGAACCCATGAAGCTCAACACCAAGCTGTTGGTGGCCAATACGCCAGCGCCGCTTCTTTTGAGCTAGAGCGTGGCCCTGATGGTAAGCAATATGCGGTAGGTGGCGAGGTATCAATTGATGTCAGTGAAATTCCTGATGACCCTCAAGCAACCATTGCTAAAATGGAGCAAGTTCAGCGCGCAGCCTTAGCGCCAGCTGAGCCGTCGAGTCAAGATAGACAAGTTGCCGCACAAGCTCAACAAAAGGCCGCTGAAGCGCAGCAAGAGCTTAACCATAGTCAACCTCCGGGCTTGTTAGCTTCAGACGAACAACCGTCGGCATTTGAAACAGGCTTAAACGCAACCGAAGAAGAGCAACAGTCTGCGCAAGCTCAACAACAACAAAATGCGCAAGCCCTGCAGCAACGTTACCCCGACATTGCGCAACAAATGGCGCAACGCAATGACCACATTCAGCAGCGTTATGCTAGTGCTGCAGCCTTTCGTCCGCAGTCACAATTAAGCTTGCAAGCTTAAACCAAGTAAGCGTAAGGCTATTAGTCTTCCCTATATTGCTTTTTAGCCTTTTGGCCGCAGTCTCAATTACGTTTTCCAGCTTAAGCCAAGTAAACACAAGCCTACTTGGCTTTCTCCCTGTTACTTTTTAGCTTTAGCAAAGGCATCTGCAAAGGCACTATTAATAGGCGCTGTTTTTTGCTGTTTAGCAGCGTGCCTAGGTGTTGCTCTACTGGTGGTTGCTTGCTTAGGTTTGCCCTGATGGGCATTTCTGGGCTTGTTGTTATTTGCTGCGGCTTGAGGGATGTCTTCATCCAAGCGCATGCTTAGGGCAATGCGTTTTCGCTGTGGCTCTACTTCCAGTACTTTCACTTTTACAATATCACCGGCTTTTACGACTTGGTGAGGGTCTTTTACAAAGTGATTGGCAAGACAAGAAATATGCACCAAACCGTCTTGATGCACTCCTACATCAACAAAAGCGCCAAAGTTAGTCACGTTGGTCACTACCCCTTCTAGTAACATTGCAGGCTTTAAGTCACCGATGGTATTCACGCCTTCTTTGAAGTTAGCCGTGGCAAACTCTGGGCGTGGATCGCGGCCGGGCTTTTTCAGCTCAGCGATAATGTCGGTTACGGTCGGCAAACCAAATTTATCGTTAGTGAACTGTTTTGGGTCTAAGTTATTTAAGCGCTCGTTATTGGCAATTAATTGGCTTACTTGGCACTGGCTGTGTTTAGCTATCGCTTCAACCACCGGGTAGGCTTCGGGGTGCACTGCTGAGCCATCTAAGGCATTTTTTGCTTGATGGATACGCAAGAACCCGGCAGCTTGTTCAAAGGCCTTAGGCCCTAAACGCGCTACCTTTTTAATGGCTGCGCGCGATTTAAATGCGCCATTCTCATCACGATAAGCCACAATGTTTTGCGCGATGGTGCTGTTTAGCCCTGCCACAAAACTGAGTAAAGGTGCCGATGCCATATTGATATCAACACCCACTGCGTTTACACAATCTTCTACTACGCTATCCAGTTGTTGCGATAGTTTACTCTGGCTTACGTCGTGTTGATATTGACCAACACCAATGGCTTTGGGTTCAATTTTTACCAACTCAGCGAGAGGGTCTTGCAGGCGGCGAGCAATAGACACTGCACCACGAATCGATACATCTAAATCAGGAAATTCCAAAGCGGCTAGTTCTGAAGCCGAATACACCGACGCACCCGCTTCACTTACCATTACTTTTTGAATGCCCTGCGGAGGCAGCATGTTAATGAGATCTGCGGCTAGTTTGTCGGTTTCACGAGAAGCGGTACCATTACCCACACTGATCAGTTTTACTTCATATTTAGTGATTAAACTGGCCAAGGTTTTTAGCGAGTCTTGCCACTGATTACGTGGCGCATGAGGGTAAATGGTGTCGTAGGCTAGCATTTTTCCGGTAGCGTCTACCACGGCGACTTTCACACCAGTGCGTAAGCCAGGGTCTAAGCCTAAGGTCGCTTTAGCGCCAGCCGGGGCAGCCATCAGTAAGTCGTTTAGATTACGAGAAAATACTGTAATGGCATCATCTTCGCCGTGTTCACGAATTTGGTTGAGTAGCTCAGTATCTAGCTGTAATTTTAGTTTTACTCGCCATGTCCATTGCACGACAGACGCCAACCAACGATCACTGGCAACCCCCTTGGGATTGAGCTGAACGTAGTCTCGAATAATTTGCTCTGCTGGGTGGCTTAAGGCCTCGTTTTGTTCTACTTCAACGCTAAGGTTTAGGATGCCTTCATTACGGCCTCGAAGAATCGCTAAAGCGCGATGCGATGGAATTTTGCCTATCGCTTCTTGGTAATCAAAGTAGTCTTGAAACTTTTGGCCGTTTTGTTGCTGGCCTTCTATTATTTTGGCTTTAACCACGGCGTTCTGCTGCAGAAACACTCGTAAGCTGGCAAGCAAAGGCGCTTGAATAGCAAAGCGTTCCATTAATATGAACTTTGCGCCATCTAATACCGCTTTACTATCGGCAAAGCCAGCCTCTACATTGATATAGGTTTCAGCTAAGGATTCCGGCGCGGTATCGGGCTGAAGAAGCAAAGCCTCGGCTAAAGGCTCTATGCCTGCTTCAATGGCTATTTGACCTTTAGTGCGGCGCTTTTTCTTGTAAGGCAGGTATAAATCTTCTAATTCGGTTTTGCTGGTCGCGGCATTAATGGCTTGCTCAAGCTGTGGAGTCAATTTGTCTTGTTCGGTAATTGACTTAAGAATGCTGATTCGGCGTAGCTGCATTTCTCGCAAGTAACTTAAACGCTGCTCTAGCAAACGCAGCTGCCCGTCGTCGAGTCCGCCAGTGGCTTCTTTTCGGTAGCGGGCAATAAAAGGCACTGTAGAGCCTTCGTCGAGCAGTGTAATGGCAGCGCTAACTTGCTGTGCGTTAGCATTAATATCTATGGCAATTTGTTGTTCAATATTTGACATGTGCTTGCTTATCTCAAGACGCCGTATCCTACGGCGATGGTGGCTCACTATCTTATTCAGTTATTGTGTGGCTTCAAGAAGAAATTAACTGTTTAAAAAGTTAATAATGTGAAAACAATTTCACAACGTGAGTTTTTTTTCATAACTGGTTCATAGATATGTTTGGTTGCATCCATTTGGTCATGGATATGTGAGCTGAAGCCTTAGATAAACAAAGTTTACTGATTACAGTGATAGTGATTTTAATGCCTCAGTTCAAGGAGAGCGAAATGAGCGCTAGCAGAAAGCCCCTATTCAGTTTAAACATTAGTTCTTTAAGCCAAGGACTCATCTTGGCCAGTTTAGTTAGTACCTCAGCCCATTCAGCGGGTGATGAAATGTTGCGAAATGCAGCGTTTGGCGGTGGCACCGATGGTTGGTGGTCTACTGGCGCAGAGCTTGTTATTAAAGATGGCGAAGCCTGTATGGATATAAAACGTGCCGGGTCTAACCCATGGGATGTTATTTTAGGTCAGCGTGGTTTTGGTTTGGAGGAAGGCGAAAGCTATTCGATTGATTTTACCGCCCGAGCCAATAAAAACACTGCCTTTACTACGCTTATTCAACATGAAGGTGCACCTTACACCCAATATTTCAATCAAGCTATTGAGGTATCTACCGAGCCCAAAGCCTTTAGCTTTACGTTTACTCAAGAGGTTTCCAGTGATGCGAAAACGGAGTTTCAATTTCAGTTAGGTGCTCAGCAAGAAGCCAATGTCTGCTTTAGTAACATTTCGGTGAAGGGGAAATCCTTTGTCATTGTGAACAATATCCCCAAAGTGCGACTTAATCAGTTGGGCTTCTTTCCAACATCTGAAAAGTTTGCCGTTATTAACAGTGACTCGCAGCAACCTATTTTTTGGCAGTTGAAAGATGCCAAAGGGGAAGTACTGGCGAACGGTAAAACACAAGTATTTGGAGAGAACAAAAGCTCTGGAGAGAATGTGCACCGGGCTGACTTTAGCCGAATCAACACACCACAAACAGGTTTAACCTTAGAATCTGCTGGCCAATCAAGCCATCCCTTCAGTATTACCGAGGATTTGTACGGTAAATTAAAACATGACGCATTAGCTTACTTTTACCAAAACCGCAGCGGTATTGAGGTTAAAGCTGATTTTGTACAGCGCGCTAATCTAGCGCGCCCAGCGGGTCACCCCTCAGATGTTGTGAGCTGTTTTGATAAAGCCGATGACAAAGGGAATCAATGGCCAGGCTGTGATTTTGATATGGACTTAACCGGCGGTTGGTATGATGCTGGCGACCATGGCAAATACGTGGTGAATGGTGGTATTAGTACCTGGACCTTAATGAACCTTTACGAGCGTTCGTTATGGATTGATGGCGCGCCAGAGCCCTTTGCTGATGGCAAACAAGCCATTCCAGAAGCTGGTAATGGAGTGAATGACCTCTTGGATGAAGCTCGCTGGAACATGGAGTTCATGTTGGCGATGCAAATTCCTGAAGGCAAAAAAGTATTTGTGCCGGTCGGTAACCAGCAAGATAATTTAAGTGCCTTAAAGCTGACTGAAATTGATGCCTCAGGATTAGCCTTTCATAAGGTGGCTGATGAAAAGTGGACTGGCATGCCGCTACCTCCCCATAAAGATACTCAAAAGCGCTATGTTGGCCAACCAAGTACAGCTGCCACACTTAACTTAGCGGCTACCGCTGCTCAGTGTGCGCGTATATGGAAAGAGATTGATGCTGATTTCTCCGCGCAGTGCTCAACTGCCGCTAGCCGCGCATGGCAAGCCGCAGCTGCGCACCCAGAAGTGTACGCTTACGATAACTTTACTGGTTCAGGCCCCTATGGCGACACGGAGTTAGCCGATGAGTTTTACTGGGCAGCCGCTGAGTTATTCATTAGCACTGGCGAAGAGCAATATCTAGAAGTCCTAAAAGCATCGCCTGCTTTCTTAGCGGCGCCACTAGGAGATGAAACCGCTAAAGGTGATTTGTTCTGGCAGGATTTAAGCTCGGCCGGTACCTTAAGCCTTGCACTAGTGCCAAGCAAATTAGACGAGGCCACTCGTGATAAAGCGCGCGCTAAGATCATTGCTACAGCCGACGGTTATTCGGCGCAATTGGCAAAAGAGGGTTACCACATTCCTTATACTGCCGAACAATACCCTTGGGGATCTAACTCCAACTTAGTAAACCGTGGCATATTCTTAACTTATGCTGCAGATTACAGTGGTGACAGCAAGTACATGCAAGCTCTAGTGCATGCCATGGACTACATTCTAGGGCGTAATCCTCTGGATCAGTCTTACATTACTGGCTACGGCAGTAACCCGCTAAAAAATCCTCACCACCGTTTTTGGGCACATCAAGCTGATGAAAACTCGCCAAAACCTGCTCCGGGTGCATTGTCGGGTGGACCAAACTCTATCAGCTTTAGCGACCCTGTTGCAGCCGGTATGAAAGGTAAATGTATTGGCCAAACCTGTTTTGTTGACGAAATAGGTGCTTGGACATTGAACGAAATTACCATCAACTGGAATGCACCATTAGTGTGGGTAAGTAGTGTGTTAGATGAGCACCGCTTAGCGAAATAAGCTCAATAAAAGCAAGTAACTAGGCCAACCTAAGGTTGGCCTTTATTTATCTTTTACTAAAGCAAATGCTTTAACTAAGCGCTGTTGTGTTCAGATAATGTGATCTGCGACGTCGTTCTGGCGCTCAAATTCATTCAAAGCAAGTTCTTAGCTAAGTAGACGTATATAGTGGAGACAGGAATTTTGTCTCTTTGGTAACGTTACCACCATATGACCTGGCAAAGAGGAGATAAAATGCAAACTCGGGTTAGTTGTCAGAGAATCACTGTGAAAGATAAAAGCAAATTGGAACAACGCTCTACAGTATATGACGTTGCGGCGTTAGCGGGCGTTTCGCCGAGTACCGTGTCTCGGTTTATGAACCAGACTACCTATGTGTCTGATGCTAAACGTAAACAAATTCAAGCGGCTATGGTTGAACTAGGTTACAAGCCTGGCCAGCAAACCGGTGCCAGTGCTAGCAGCCGCACCATGACGATTGGGGTATTGGTACAACATCCAGATAGCCCATTTTATGCCTCTATTTTGCGCGGCATAGAAGAAGTATTACTGGCTCAAGGTTACTCACATATTATTGTTACAGGGCACTGGAATACCGAAGAAGAAACCGAGTCGATGCAGCTATTACTGTCGCGTTCGGTAGACGGTATTATTATTGTTACCGGTGGCTTGAGTGATGATCAGGTGCTTGAGTTTTCTAAGAAGCGCCCAATTGTGGCTCTGGGCCGTGAGCTTGAAGCAGCCCGCTTACGTTCAATTAAAATTGAAAATTCGGTGGGCGCTTATATGGCCACCAACCACCTGATTCAATTAGGCCATCGAGAAATTGTTCATATTAAAGGTAATGCCGATCATCCTGATGCTCAACAGCGTTACGAAGGTTATTGCCAAGCTATGGAACATGCAGGTTTGCCAGTTAAATTGCAGCTGGTGGAGCAGGGTGACTTTACCGAGCAATCTGGTTTTGATGCTGTGCAGCGTTTATTGGCCAACAAGCGTCAGTTTAGTGCGATTTTTGCCGCTAATGATTTAACCGCCTACGGTGCTATGCAAGCCTTGTATCAAGCTAAGCGGCCAGTGCCAGAACGTGTTTCTGTGATTGGTTTTGATGATGTGCCAAGTTCGGCGTTTTTCATTCCGCCTTTGACCACGGTTCGCCAACCTATTTTTGATACTGGTTATGCCGCAGCGCTAGCCATATTGGATATGTTAAATGGCGGCGCTAATCAACAATTTAGGTTACCGCCTGTGGAATTAGTAACACGCGAAACCACTCAAGCCCACATCATGTAACAAACTCTTGCCGTTATCCTGCCTAAGTCGTTTATAATTACCGGCTTAGGCAGAGACTATAAAACACCATGAAAACCAACTTAATTACCCGCGCCGGCTGGCACAAATTAGACAAAGAACTTAAATACTTATGGAAGGTAAAACGACCTGAAGTCACCCAAGCTGTTTCGGAAGCCGCTGCGCTTGGCGATCGCTCTGAAAATGCCGAGTATAAAGAAGGTAAACGTGAGTTACGCCGTATCGACTCTCGGCTGCGTTTTCTAAACAAACGTCTCGACGCATTAGAGATTGTTGATCATTATCCACAGCAAATTGGCAAAGTGTTTTTTGGAGCATGGGTCGAATTAGAAAACGACGATGCTACCGTGGTGCGCTACCGTATTGTTGGCACCGACGAAATAGACCCCAAGTTGGGTTACATCACTATCGACTCCCCCATGGCTCGTGCTTTAATTGGTAAGCAAGTAGACGATGATGTGTTTGTAAAAACGCCTGAAGGCACCAAAGAGTGGTGGATTAATCATATTCGTTACACGCCTTTTGACAGCGAATAAATGAGTAAATCGTTACCGCCTTTCCCCCTGCTAAGGTCTTATTTACACATTAGTGTTGGATAAATCATAGATATCTACCCTTAAGCACTGATTTACTTAATGTTGAAAATATTTCATCTAAAGCTAAGTACAACATGAATAGCGTTGACTTAATTAACTATCTCTTTAGTATCTAGCGGTATAGACGTCTAAAAGTCTTTAACGGAGAAGGTCAATGGGATTTCACAACGCGCAACAAATCGAAACACTGAATCAAAGCTTAAGCGAGCTTAACCGCGATATTAACGTGTCCTTTGAGTTCTTTCCGCCTACTACAGAAACGATGGAGCAAACGCTTTGGTCGTCTATTGAGCGTTTACAAACCTTAAAACCAAAGTTTGTATCCGTGACTTATGGCGCCAACTCAGGAACACGAGATCGTACTCACAAGGTAATTAAAGCCATTAAAGATCGTACCGGCTTAGCGGCGGCGCCGCACTTAACCTGCATTGATTCTACGCCCGATGAGTTACGCCAAATTGCCCGTGATTACTGGAACAGTGGTATTAAAGATATTGTTGCCTTACGGGGAGATTTGCCAGAAGGTTCGGCTAAACCGCAAATGTACGCGAGCGATTTGGTGGCGCTACTTAAAGAAGAAGCTGACTTTGATATTTCGGTGGCGGCCTACCCAGAGGTTCACCCAGAAGCAAAAAGTGCTCAAGCTGATTTGCTTGCGCTTAAGCGTAAAATGGACGCGGGCGCTAATCGCGCGATTACTCAGTTTTTCTTCGACGTTGAAAGCTATTTACGTTTTCGAGACCGCTGCGCGGCCATAGGCATTGAAGGCGAAATTGTACCGGGAATTTTGCCGGTATCAAATTACAAAACCCTGAAAAAGTTTGCTTCGTTTGCCAATGTAAAAGTACCTAGTTGGCTACATGGACAGTTTGCAGGTTTAGATAACGACCAAACAACCCGTAACCTAGTGGGAGCGAGTGTTGCCATTGAGATGGTGAAAGTATTGTCTCGCGAAGGAGTGAAAGACTTCCACTTCTATACGCTTAATCGCTCAGAGTTATCTTATGCTATTTGCCATACGCTAGGTGTGCGCCCGGCGGAGGCAATCCCAGCTTAACTATTGGCTCTGATTTATTTATTAAGGCTTAGCAAACGCTAAGCCTTTTTTATTTTGAGCAACTTGGCTGGCTACATTAACAAGGCATTTACGGCGGAACAAATCAGCCACATACTCAACGCGTAATACCAGTTGTTTTTTAGAATTTGCGAAGTTGAAAACTGATAACGCCCAATCATAGTTAAGCCTACCCCCGACAAAGGACTGCTGCCGGTAGAGATTGCCCAAGAGCTAAGGAATAAAAAGCCTAACTGGCTTGGTTCTGGGTTAAGGGGTAATAACAACGGACTGGCTAAAGAGATGCTAATGACTGGATGAATGCCAAACATGCAGGCCACAATCATCAGAGCTAATACTACTGCAAAGGTTTGATGTGAAAACTCAATGTTATGTAAGCTCAAGGTTTCAGGGTAGGCCAATAACAAGGCTTTAATGCCAGCCGAGAATACTCCCGCGGCTAAAAACAGTACATATTGGCTACCTACGTTAGATAGGCGGTGTGTAATGAACTGCCGAGCGATAATGACCTTCGACTTACCTTTGGCAAAGGTGAGCGCTGCAATAGGCGCTAAACAGGTAATCATCAAAATAATACTGAAATCAGGAAAGGCAAAATGCAGCCCGATAACCGTGACCGCCAATACAAAAGGAATGGTTAAGCTCTCGCGGCGCAATGGGTAGCCGGCAAAATTGTCTTTTTCGCGTAACGAAACTTCTGCGGTGGTAAAAATTAGCGCAATCAAGGCCATAAGCGCACCTGGTAGCAATACATCTAACCACTGCATACCTGGCGCGTAGGTAATGGATACTGCGGTGGCAATGAAAAAAGGAGACCACCAGGCCGCCGCACAAAAGCAACGCATAAGTACCTTTTGCTGAGCGTTGGTGAGTTGCTTTTGTTTGGCTAAACGGTCACCAACAATAAAGATAATAGACAAGTTAATAATCGCGCCCAGCACGTTAACGCCAACCGCGGTAGAGGCGATGCTGCGTTTACCGGTGGGTAGTGGGTCTTGCTGGTTTTCTGGATTGGCTAAGGCGAGGAAAGACACCGCACTAAACATGGCTAATAAGGGGAGGTTAATAGACAAAACGTCTATTGGGCTTAGCAAGGTATTTTGGCTAGCGGCGAGCAACAACAAAACAATGCCTATGCTTAACAAACAGCCCGCCTGAATGCGTATCGCACGGCTTAACTGTGGCAAGTACGCCAGTGCCGCCGCCCAAGTCACTACGGTGGCTAAGCCAACGCCTATTACTTCAAAAGCATACAGCAGATAAAGCAGTAATGAGGCGAGAAATAACCATCCTTTGTATTGTTGCATTGAAGACATCCTAAGGATCAATGAGCGACACCGTGAAGCCGAGCGGCCTCTTGCTGTAAATAATTAAATAGAGTTTTAGCTTAGCCTAAGAACAAACAACCCCGCGTAAAGCGGGGTTGTTATTACTCAAGCTTATTGCTTAGCCGGTGTTACGCATGCCGGCTGCGATACCTGCAATACTCACCATTAAGGCTTGATCTACTACTGGACATAGTTCTTCGTTGGCACGAGAACGATTAAGCAGTTCAACTTGCAATACATGTAGAGGATCAATATACGGGTTACGTAAGTTAAGCGATTCTACTACCCAAGCTTGATTCGCTAATAAGCGATTATCTGGTGCTAGCGACACAATAGCGGCTTTGGCTGTTTCTAGCTTAGTACGTAGTTTTTCACCAAGTACTTGCAGCTCTGGCTCAACCAAGCGGTCATCATAGATTTTAGATAGCCAAGTATCAGCTTTCATAAATACCATTTCTAACATTGCTAGGCGATTATCAAAGAATGGCCACGCGCGCATCTCAGTTAATAATTCACTCTTACCGTCTTTAATCAAACCTTCGAACGCTGCACCGCTGCCTAACCAAGCAGGAAGTAGCAAACGGTTTTGACTCCAAGAGAAAATCCATGGAATGGCGCGTAAGCTTTCTACACCACCGTCGGAGCGGCGCTTCGCAGGGCGACTACCTAATGGCAGTTTAGCCAGTTCACGTTCTGGTGTGGCTGCGCGGAAGTAAGGCACAAAATCTTCTTCGCCCCAAACAATGCCACGGTAGGCTTCGCAAGAGGTCTCAGCGATTTGATCCATCACGTCGCGCCATTCATCTTTTGGCTCCATAGGTGGAACCAAGTTAGCTTCTAGTACCGCACTGGCGTAAAGATTTAAGCTGTCTAAGGCTACTTTTGGTAAACCAAACTTAAAGCGAATCATCTCGCCTTGCTCGGTCACACGTAAGCCACCTTTTAATGAACCCGGAGGTTGCGACAACAGTGCGGCATGTGCCGGAGCGCCACCACGACCAATAGTACCGCCACGGCCATGGAACAAGGTTAAGCTAATCGAATGGCCTTCGCAGATAGAGACCAGCGCCTCTTGTGCGCGATATTGCGCCCATGAAGCAGCAAGTACGCCAGCATCTTTAGCGGAATCAGAGTAACCAATCATTACATGTTGCTGACCCGAGATATAACCGCGATACCAATCAATAGATAGCAGCTTGCTCATAGTCGCTGGAGCGTTGTTCAAATCGTCTAGCGTTTCGAACAATGGGGCAACAGGTAAACGGAATGGACAACCGGCTTCTTGCAACAATAGTTGAACTGCCAATACGTCTGATGGCTCACTGGCCATAGAAATAATGTAAATACCCAAGGCTTCGCGTTCTTGCTTGGCAATAACAGCACAGGTATCTAGTACTTCTTGAACCGACTCACTAGGCTCCCAAGCGCGTGGGAATAATGGACGTTTTGAATTCAATTCTTGTAATAAGAAGTGCTGTTTATCCGTTTCGTTCCAATGTGCGTAATCACCCATGCCTAAGTAGCGAGTGATTTCCGAGAATACTTCCTCGTGGCGACCACTATCTTGGCGAATGTCTAAACGCAGTAAGTTGATACCGAAACAGGCAATACGACGCAGTAAATCTAGCAAGGTACCGTCGGCAATAATGCCCATGCCACAATCTTGTAGCGAGTAGTAACACAGCTCTAAAGGCTCGCGCAGTTGCTCGGTATTGGTGATAAGGTCACGTGCTTCGGTGTATTGGCCTTTTAATTTAGCCGTTAAGTAGTCGTGAGTTTCTTGCAACTCGCTACGTAATACTTTTAGTAGCGCGCGGTAAGGTTCGCTTTGGTCGCCAGTTTGCTCAAGCAGTGCTTCATTGGCATCGCTCATCGACAATTCGCTAACCAAGGTTTGTATTTCTTTTAAGTACAAATCTACCGCTACCCAGCGGCTAGAAAGCAATACTTCTTCGGTAACATTTGCGGTAACAAAAGGGTTACCGTCGCGGTCACCACCCATCCACGAAGAAAACACTACTGGTGCAGCATCGAGTGCCATACGCATGTCAAAGTGTTGGCCTAGTTTGTTGTCTAGCTGGCGAACAAAATCAGGTACGGCATGCCATAAAGAGTTTTCGATTACCGCGAAGCCCCATTTAGCTTCATCTACGGGAGTAGGGCGTTGCTGGCGAATCTCATCAGTATGCCAAGCTTGATTAACCAATTGTTCTAAGCGGCCAAGTAATTGGCTACGTTCGCGGTCAGGCAGATCTAGCTCCAACCAATCTAAGCAATTGTTAATGGCGACGTGTTTGTTAATTAGGGTGCGGCGAGTCACTTCGGTAGGGTGAGCAGTAAGTACTAGCTCTATATTCAGTTGCGCTACAGCATGATGAATTTCAGCTTCGCTCAGGTTTTCGCTTTTTAGTTTTTGAAACACTAAGTCGATAGGATCTTGTGCGCAGGTACTGCCTTCGCAGTTGCGCGAAATAGTGTGAAACTGTTCGGCAATATTAGCAAGATTCAAAAATTGGCTAAAGGCGCGGGTTACCGGCAGTAGTTCGTCATCACTTAGGTTACGCAACAACTCTAGTAGTTGCTCGCGGGCTTGGTCATCATCATTTCGTGAAGCTTTAGCTAGCTGGCGAATGGTTTCTACTTTTTCTAGAAACGCTTCTCCCATGTGGCTCTTAATGGTGTTGCCAAGTAGTTGTCCGAGTAAGTTAACATTTCCTCGTAACGACCCATTGATTTCTTGAGGCATTGTTTGGCTCATTCTTTTTCCTTCACTTGTGTTTGCTAGCGATTATTGAAATTTTTTTACTAAATCACCCTAGTCCTGATGCAAAAACATACCTAAGACTGGCCATATAGTCAAAATACATGTAATTAAATTACAGTTAACGACGAATCCTTTGCTTAGGATCAAGCGCTTCCCCATAGATTATTGTCGATATTTGTAGAACTGCGACTTTGTTTTCGCTTCTTTTTAGTCGATGTTTATAAAATCAAAGGTAAATAAAAATTCATTTTTATTGCATAAAGAATTGCCTGTGGTATGCTCCGCTTATAGTAGATAAGCACCAAAAAAATTGTGCTTAAAAAAGTGACTTTTTGTTTAATTGGTCAGTAAAATAGCCTCTTACAAAAAACACTATGCCATAAGATTTCAAGGGAACAAGAAACGATGTTAAAGGCTGCGATTGTTGGAGCAAGTGGGTACACCGGTGCAGAGTTAGCGGCTTATGTTAGTCGCCACTCTCAATTAACGCTTGCGGGTTTGTACGTATCAGAGCGTAGCTTAGACGCAGGCAAGGCATTGTCTGCCTTGCACGGTAAATTACGTGGCGTGGTAGATGCGCCAGTACAACCGTTAATTGTTGCTGATATTGCCAATACCTTTGCCGATGTTGACATTGTTTTACTGGCGACCGCACACGAGGTAAGTCACGATTTAGCCGAGGCGTTTTTGGCGGCCGGCTGTCAGGTGTTCGATTTGTCGGGTGCCTTTCGTGTTCAAAGTGCTGAGTTCTACGAAAAATTCTATGGTTTTACTCATCAATTTCCTGAGTTATTAGAAAAAGCCGTATACGGTTTAGCTGAATGGAACGCCGAGCAAATTAAGCAAACCGATTTAGTGGCTGTTGCGGGTTGTTACCCTACCGCCTCTCTTACTGCGCTTAAGCCTTTGGCCGAGGCAGGGCTGATTGATGAAAGCAGCAAAGCGATTATTAATGCCACCAGTGGGGTGAGTGGGGCTGGGCGTAAAGCATCTTTAACCAGCTCATTCTGCGAAGTTAGCTTAGCGCCTTACGGCGTATTTAATCATCGTCATCAGCCAGAAATTGCTGCGCACTTAGGTCATCCGGTTATTTTCACTCCTCATCTTGGTAACTTTAAGCGCGGTATTTTAGCCACCATTAACGTTTGCCTAAAAGCGGGTACTACCGAACAACAAGTTAATGAGGCTTATCAGCAAGCTTACGCCGGACAAAACATTGTGCGGGTGCTAGACGGAGAGTGGCCATCAATCGCTAAAGTTGAAAGCACGCCATTTATTGATTTAGCTTGGCAGCAACAAGGCGATGACTTAATTGTGGTATCGGCCGAAGACAACTTATTGAAAGGGGCCGCTAGCCAAGCCATTCAATGTTTAAACATTCGTAACGGCTTTGCCGTTAGTGAATCACTAGTTTAAGGGCTAATTATGAAACCATTAGTGATTAAATTAGGTGGCGCGGTATTGAATAATGCTCAAGCCTTGGATAACTTGTTTGCTGCGCTTCAGCAAGTTTCGCAACCTATTGTGCTGGTGCATGGCGGTGGCGTGGTGGTTGAAGACGTATTGGCTAAAACCGGCTTTGTATCAGAAAAGCTAGATGGTTTACGTATTACCCCAAAAGAACAAATTCCTTATGTGGTTGGCGCCCTTGCAGGTACCAGTAACAAATTGCTGTTAGCTCAAGCTTTAAAAGCAGGTTTATCGGCTGTGGGTTTATGTTTAAGTGACGCTGGCAGTTGCAAGGTTGTGCAAATGGATCCACGGTTGGGCCATGTAGGTGAAGCGTCACCAAGTAATCCTGCTTTGTTAAGCAGCTTAATCAGCTTAGGCCATGTGCCAGTGTTGAGTTCCATTGGTATTGGTGAAGACGGCGAGTTATATAATGTAAATGCTGACCAAGCGGCTTTAGCTGTGTGCAAACTATTACAAGGCCAATTGGTATTGTTGTCTGACGTTGCCGGCGTGCTTGACCAAAATAAGCAGCTGGTGGCTGAGTTAAATAGCCAATTAGCTGAGAAATTAATTGCCGACGGTGTGATTACCGATGGCATGACGGTAAAAGTGAATGCCGCTTTAGATGCTGCAGCATTTTTACAAACACCAGTAGCGCTAGCATCATGGAAAGATCCAGCGAAACTGGCCAGCTTGTTAGCTGGACAAACACACAATGGTGAGTCGGTAGGGACTCAGGTTACCGTTTAAGGAAAGAAGATGAGTGATTTTAAACACCTGCTGAGCTTGCAGGACTTAACTCAAGAGCAAATTTTAGGGCTATTGGAATTGGCCGCTAAGATTAAGAAAACACCAAAAGATTACGGCCAAACCTTGGCCGGGAAAAGTGTGGTAACCCTTTTCGAAAAACCCTCGTTACGTACTCGCGTCACCTTTGATATTGGCATTAACCGCTTAGGCGGCCATGCGGTATACCTAGATCAGCAAAACGGTGCCATGGGCGAGCGCGAAAGTGTAAAAGACTTCGCATCAAATATTACTCGTTGGGCCGACGCCATTGTTGCACGCGTGTTCTCGCACAAAACATTACAAACCCTGCGAGATAATTCGTCGGTGCCTATCATCAATTCCCTGTGTGATTTATACCATCCTTGCCAAGGGCTTGCCGATTTTCAAACCATTAGCGAGCAATACTCAGATTTAAGCAAAGTGAAGTTAGCTTATTTGGGTGAAGGTAATAACGTAACGCATTCGTTATTATTGGGCGGAGCCATTTTAGGTATGGAAGTCGCAGCTGTGTGCCCACTAGGCGCAAGCCCAGACGCACAAATCGTACAAAAGGCCAACGAGCTAGCTAAAATCCACGGTGGCAAAATTGTTGTTACCAACAATGTGGAAGACATTAAAGGCTACGATGTGGTTTACGGCGATACTTGGGTATCGATGGGCGACGACACGCCGTTGCAATCTGTAAAAGATAAGTACATGGCTTATCAGATTAACCAGAATTTGATGCAATCATGTGGCATTAACCACGTATTGCACTGCCAACCTGCTCACCGCGAGTTGGAAATTACTTCGGAAGTGATGGATGGCCCTCAATCGTTGATCTTTGATCAAGCTGAGAATCGCATGCATGCACAAAACGCCGTATTAGTGAGTTTATTAAGTTAGTGGCTATTCAGCTAAGAGCTGAGTTGAACAAGGAATTTTAAGAATGTCAGATATCAAAAAAGTTGTATTAGCATACTCAGGTGGTTTGGACACGTCGGCCATCATTCCGTGGTTAAAAGAAACCTACAACGATTGTGAAATTGTTGCCTTTTGTGCCGATGTGGGCCAAGGCGAAGAAGAGCTGGTTGGCCTTGAAGAAAAAGCCTTAGCATCAGGTGCTTCAGAGTGTTACATCGTTGACCTTAAAGAAGAGTTTGTAGCTGACTACATCTACCCAACTATCGCTACTGGTGCTGTTTATGAAGGTACTTACTTGTTAGGCACTTCAATGGCGCGTCCTATTATTGCTAAAGCGCAAGTAGAAGTAGCCCGTAAAGTGGGTGCCGATGCGGTATGTCATGGTTGTACTGGTAAAGGTAACGACCAAATTCGTTTCGAAAGCTGCTTTGCAGCCCTTGCTCCAGAGCTAAAAGTGATTGCACCTTGGCGTGAATGGGAAATGGAAAGCCGTGAAGATTTGCTCGATTACCTAGCAGAGCGCAAAATCGAAACCACCGCTTCAGCTACCAAAATCTATAGTCGTGACGCTAACGCGTGGCACATTTCGCACGAAGGTGGCGAGCTAGAAGACCCGTGGAACGAGCCAAGTAAAGGTGTGTGGACCTTAACGGTTGATCCTGTAGATGCGCCAAACGAGCCCGAATACGTAAACCTTAAAGTTGAAAATGGCCGTGTTGTTGCAGTAAACGATGAAGTATTAAGCCCTTACCAAGTCGTAATGAAGCTGAACGACATTGCTGCAGCTCATGGTGTTGGCCGTATCGACATTACCGAAAACCGCACCGTGGGTATGAAGTCTCGTGGTTGTTACGAAACGCCAGGCGGCACGGTAATTGTGGCTGCTTTACGTGCGATTGAAGAATTGGTTCTCGATAAAACCTCACGTGTATGGCGTGAGAAAGTGGGTCAAGAAATGGCACACTTGGTGTATGACGGTCGTTGGTTCACGCCTTTATGTACTTCACTAATCGCCGCTTCTGAAGCAATGGCTGCAGATGCAAACGGTGACGTAGTGATTAAGTTATACAAAGGCCAAGCGGTAGCGGTACAAAAACGCTCACCAAATAGCTTGTACTCAGAAGAGTTTGCCACTTTTGGTGAAGACCAAGTGTACGATCAAAAGCACGCTGAAGGCTTTATTCGTTTATACTCTCTAGCCAGCCGGATCCGTGCTTTAAATAGCAAATAAGATTGGCCGACGTATAAGCAGGAAATACACAGACCTCAGAGGCAATTTGCTCTGGGGTCTTTGCAATAATAAATGGAGAGTAAAATGGCATTGTGGGGTGGGCGTTTTAGCCAAGCTGCAGATACCAGATTTAAGCAGTTCAATGATTCGTTACGTTTTGATTATCGTTTAGCGGAGCAAGACATAACCGGATCAATTGCATGGTCGAAAGCATTGTTAAGTGTGGGCGTAATTACCGTCGACGAGCAACAGCGCTTGGAATCGGCCTTATTGGATTTGGGTAAACAAGTTGCTGAAAACCCGCAACAGATTTTGGGCAGTGATGCTGAAGATATTCACTCATGGGTAGAGATTCAACTTATCCAACGAGTGGGCGACTTAGGCAAAAAGCTTCACACAGGCCGTAGCCGTAATGACCAGGTTGCTACCGATTTAAAACTGTGGTGTAAAAGCCAAGGTGTTGAATTACTCGAGCACTTAGACAAGCTGCAACAAAAACTGGTTAAGTTTGCTCGCCAACAGCAAGACACTGTGCTGCCAGGTTACACTCACTTACAACGCGCTCAACCGGTTACTTTTTCTCACTGGGCGATGGCCTACGTAGAGATGTTTGAACGTGATTACTCTCGTTTGCAAGATGCCCTAAGCCGTTTAGATGTATCACCACTTGGTTGTGGCGCATTAGCCGGTACCGCCTACCCAATGGATCGCCAGCAAATTGCTAAAGATTTAGGCTTTCGCCGTGCTACGCGTAATAGCTTGGACTCAGTGTCTGATCGCGACCACGTGGTTGAGCTTATCTCTACAGCCTCTATTAGTATGATTCACCTAAGCCGCATGGCTGAAGATTTAATCTTTTATAACTCGGGTGAGTCGGCATTTTTAGATTTGTCAGACCAAGTGACCTCTGGCTCATCATTGATGCCACAAAAGAAAAACCCAGATGCACTAGAGCTTATCCGCGGTAAAACCGGCCGAGTATACGGTGCATTGTCGGGCATTATGATGACCCTTAAAGCATTGCCTTTGGCTTATAACAAAGACATGCAAGAAGACAAAGAAGGTTTGTTTGACGCGCTAGATACTTGGGGTGACTGCTTAGCTATGGCTGAGTTGGTGCTTGATGATATGGATGTGCATGAAGAAACCACCACTGAGGCCGCTAAAGGTGGTTACTCAAATGCGACAGAACTGGCCGATTACTTAGTGGCTAAAGGAATTCCTTTCCGCGAAGCGCACCACATTGTGGGCATTGCAGTGGTTAAAGCCATTGAGAAAGGCGTTCCGCTTGAAGACTTAAGCCTGGCTGAGTTTAAAGAGTTAGCGCCAGAGATTGAAGACGACGTTTATCCAAACTTGTCGCTCGAATCAACGCTAGCTAAACGCCAGGCTTTAGGCGGCGTAGCGCCAGAGCAAGTTGAACATGCCTTAACCGAAGCCGAAACTCGCTTGTCGAAACGTAACGTAAAAGGTTTATACGTTCGCTCTGCTCGAATGACCGACTTAGATACCATTGAAACTATGGTGAACTACTGGGCGCAAGCGGGAGAAAACTTACCGCGACCACGTCCTGAATTAGTACAGGCCGTTGGAGATTTCACGGTAAGTGAGCAAGCTGGCAAGGTGACTGGGTGTGCATCGCTATACTTGTACGATACCGGTCTAGCAGAGATTCGTTCATTAGGCGTTAACCCTGGCTCACAGCGTGCTGGTCAAGGCCGAGCCATGGTGCAACACTTAATGAAGAAAGCCAAGAAGATGGAAATTGAGAAGGTATTTGTACTGACTCGTGTTCCAGAATTCTTCATGAAGCTTGGCTTTAGCCCTACCTCTAAAAACATGCTGCCTGAAAAGGTAATGAAGGATTGTGATATTTGTCCTCGTCAGCATGCTTGTGATGAAGTGGCGTTAGAATTTATTCTGGATAACAACACCCTTATTCATAAGCAAAATGTTGCTTAGTTAAGTGTTTCAACTGGTCATTAAGCCTCGTTTAACGAGGCTTTTTTATTGGCTGGAATTTAGTGTTTCACTCAGCTTTATCAGGCTAATTACTGGGCGATGATCACTAAGGGTATTTGGACCCAGCTCATAGTTAATAAATTGAAGGTCTTTACTGATAAATATCCAATCTAAGCGTTTGTTTTTATAGCTGGCAAGTTGAGAGCTTTGCGGTTGATAAACACGATAGCGGCTGTTGTTTTCAAACTGGCTAACTACGCCTTCATCTTTTTCCCACTCACTATTAAAGTCACCCATTATAATGGCGCTACCTTCATGCTGGTTAAAACGCTCTCTTAGTTCCGCCATCTGTTGGCGCCTTTTGCTAGCGCGAGAAAAATCTAAGTGCAGTGATACTACATCCACGCTTTGCGTAGCAGTAATGTGTATTTTGGCTGCGGTAAAACCCTTAGTAGTGGTAGGGGGCGTTGGCATAAAGTGATAAGCATAAGCTTCGCTTATTGGGTATTTAGATAAAATGGCAGTACCGTAATTGGCCAGTTTGCCGGTGCTATGTAAGCTGTGTGCGTACCACGAATATCCGGCGTGCTGAGCGATATATTCAACATGGTTGAAAGAACCTGACCAAGCAGATGAGGCATCGGCTTCTTGCAGAGCAACTACATCAATGTTTTGCTGTTTTAAGTAGGCCGCAATATCTAGCAAGTTTTGCCGAGTAGTTGTACTACTTACTAGCAGTTGGTTTAAGGCATTTTTTCGGCCGTGGGCAAGGTTAATACTTGCAACTCTAAGTTGTGGAAGCGGCGTTGTTACTACGTTTGAGTGAGGCCAATAATCTACGTTTAAAGGCACCGCTTGAGAGTTTTCTGTGAGGGCGTTGTTGGCACAGCCACTTAGCATCAAACCTAATAAAAGTAGAGTAAGTAAACGAACAGTGCTGGTGGTGCGCAATGCACTGTTCCTAAGTGTTTTCTTGGGCTGCAAGGAGTTCATTTTGGGCTTTTTTGCTCATGCCTTTAACCACTAACTCGAAAGAATTATCGATTAAGCGAAACGCTTCGTTTTCTGCATCGCTGCCATCAAAATGAATAGTGAGCCAATGACGTTTGCTCATGTGGTAGCCGCGAGTAATCGCGGGATAGATATCGATAAGCGCATCTATTTGCTCAGGCTGGCATTTCAGGTTCATATTCATCTCGCCCTCTTTCCAGCTCACTAGCGCAAACATTTTACTACGAACCTTAAACACTGGTACGTCAGGCGCGAAGGGCAAATCCTGAGTTACCTCTGGTTTCGCCATTAAATAATCTTTTAGTTGCTGATATTCCATATCATTGTGCTTCAGTTGATTTGCTTATGCTCAATAGTAGCCAGAAAATACAACTATGCGAATACTGGTATCAGTTACCGATATCCATACGATGCTGTGACACATGGCTAAATATTCGCTCGCCGTCTAACACTTGAGCAAAAGGCATGGGGTTGCTGCAATGTTCAAGCACATAATCGGTGAGCTTCTCTTTAACAATGCTTAATAGCTGGTCTTCTGACCAAGGTTTGGCGAGGTAATAATTGAGTCCACCGCGATTAATGGCCTCAATGGTATCGTGCAGGCCAGCTTGCCCAGTGAGCAAAATTTTCTTCGCTGCTTCGCTATTGTCGGCGTGATTAAGATCGATAAGAAAATCGATGCCGAGTTCGTCGGGCATGATGTGATCGGCAAGAATTAGGGCGAGTTGACCACCTTGCGCTTCAAAGTCTTTTATCACTTCGCGGGCTTCAGCTACGCTCTCGGCACCGTCGATGGTAAAAGGTGGGCTTAAAGAGGCGATATCGTGCAGTACACTGTCGAGCACTTCGCGTTCATCATCAACACATAAAATCAATAATTGTTCCATGGTGCGGCTCCTTAAAGTCCTAGGTCTGATTCAATGGTAAGGTAATTATGAAACGGGTAAATTGTCCTAGCTCAGATTCCACTTCGATTCTGCCTAAATGTTGTGCAACTATTTGTTGGCACACCGTTAAACCTATTCCCAAGCCGAAGTTACTTTCGCGCTTGGTGGTGAAATTAAGTTGGAATATCTTTTCTATAATCTCTGGTTTGATGCCGGGGCCATTATCTTCAATACAAATGGAGATATAGCTGGGTGAGGCTTCGATATATTGGCTGCTTACGCTGAGTTTTCCATGAGTCCCCATTGCGTCAAGAGCGTTGGCAATAAGATTTGTCCATACTTGCTGCAACGCGATAGGGTGGCAGCGGTAAACCGGTAATAGGCCGTAACTACACTCAACCTCGAAGCCACGTAAACGATTCTCTAAAATCACAAGGGTTTCTGCTATGCCTTCGTTCAAGTCGGCCAGTACTGGTTGCTCAGGATCGCGACCCGCATAGTGCTTTAAGCCTTTTACCAGTTCAGCTATTCGTGAAGCGCAAACTTGAATATTGCGAAGGAAGTTACCAATTTGATGGTAACTCGCCAGCGTTGCGATTAACTGAGTATTATCTACTGTGTCGCTGCACTCCAAATATTGTTGGCGCAAGCTGGGGCCGTCTAGGCCTATAGTTACTGCTTTTCTTGCAGTAATGGCATCACCAAAAAGTTCTGTCGAGTTTTTGCTGCGCTGGCGTATCTCGCTGGTGGACATAGGTTTTAAGGTAAACGCTGCCTTGAGCAATTCATGGCCAAGTTGCTGTTGTGGATGGGTTAACTCATTGTTTAATACGGTGGGTAATTGCTTGGCGATGGTGTCGCTACCGCGAATGATTGCGGCCACAGGGTTGTTTAACTCATGGGCAATGCCGGAAATAAGCTGGCCAAGCACTGCCATTTTCTCTTTTTCTATAAGCTGTTCGTGAGCGGAATCTAGAGAATTAAGGGTACTCTGCAAGGTAAGTTTGGTATGAATGCTCTTTTGCAAACGTCGGTTAAAATGGCGCAATAGCAGGTTAGTAAATAGAGGCAGCAACTGACTGCTCGAATCGAGTACTTTAGCAAAGGTTGCCCGGTCGAGTTTGATCACGTCGGTTCGCTGCGTGGTTACCGCACTGGTAAAACCAAGCTCACCGGTAACAAAAGACATGCCTCCTACCAATGAACCAGCTTGCATGCGGGCTACTTCGAGTATGTGTTGACCCTGTTGCTTCTTAAGCACCACTTCGCCTTTAGCGATAAACCATAAGAAGCGATTGGCTTTGCCTTCTTGTGTTAATACGTGATTTGCGCTGTAAGTACGACAAAGGTGGTCTTCATCATTGTCTTGGAAAAAACCATACAGTGCTGAAATCACTTTATCTGAAAGCTGTTGATCGCTTAAGGCGGTATAGTCAAAGAAGTTAGCCCTAATCTGTGCAACTTGTGCTGCTAGCTGTTTTTCTAACCAGCGTTGTTGAGCGGTTTGCTGTTGGTGAATAGGCCATTTGTTGTGAATTAGCTGCGTGATTTGGCTGTTACTGCTGTTAGGGGGGATTATCGCATCTGGGCTAAACTGATTTATCCAATGGAACACTTGCTCGGCGTTGGGCATTTGTTGAGTATGATGCAACACCAGCTTAAGGTTTTCGTAAACGGGTTGCTGTAATAAGGCCTGTAAGGCTAAGGCATTTTTCGGCTGGGATAGTCGCTCTGTATCAATCACAATCAGTGCTACATGGTGAAGTTGCAACTGCGAGTTATCGGGTACGTCTTCACAGCACCAGTATCGCCAAGGGGCATCCGCTTGCTCAAGTATCGTTGACCAAGGCTGCTGGCTTATGATTAACAGGCTGTGGTGCTGAGTCATGGCAATCCAAGTTAACGCTTGTTGTTGAATATTATAGACTTACAAAGGCTAAGGTTTTGCGAGCTATCTAACGCTTGGTGAGACTTCTTTTGCTGCAGGTGATTACCTATTGAACAATTATTTTGGTTTAACTTGTTTTTTAACCTCGCTTGAGTATAATACGCCAGCTCACTAATTTAGTGGGTTGAGTTGTTTAGGCAATTCATTTAGTTAGCTTGGTTTAAGCTAACTACTAACAGTGTTTCCGATTTGGAAGCAAACGTTACTCGTCGCATGCACTACCATCCCCAAATTTTGGATAAGGATGTCGTTGGTGTGTGTTAGGTTCTTTAATTTTTTATTTGGAGCTCTGTCAATGCAGAACCAAAGAATTCGAATCCGCTTGAAAGCATTTGATCACCGTCTGATCGATCAATCTACTGCGGAAATCGTAGAAACTGCCAAACGCACTGGCGCTCAGGTTCGTGGTCCTATTCCACTGCCTACTCGTAAAGAGCGTTACACCATTCTGGTATCTCCGCACGTTAATAAAGACGCGCGTGATCAGTATGAAATTCGCACCCACAAGCGTCTAGTAGACATCGTTGAGCCAACTGATAAAACAGTTGACGCTTTGATGCGCCTTGACCTTGCTGCTGGTGTAGATGTGCAAATCAGCTTGGGCTAAGCCTGAGTCTGACTAATAAGAGGTTTTTACAATGATTGGTCTAATCGGTCGTAAAGTTGGAATGACTCGCATCTTCACTGAAGATGGCGCATCTATTCCAGTTACTGTAATCGAATGTGAGCCAAACCGCGTTACTCGTGTTATCACTGAGGACAGCGACGGTTACCGTGCTCTACAAGTGACCACCGGCGCTAAAAAAGCAAGTCGTGTTAGCAAACCAGAAGCGGGTCAATTCGCTAAAGCTGGTGTTGACGCGGGTCGCGGCCTGTGGGAATTCCGTCTAGCAGACGGTGAAGGTGAAGAAGTTAACGTAGCTGATGAGCTAAAAGTTGACTTGTTCAATGAAGTTAAAAAAGTAGACGTTACTGGTACTTCTAAAGGTAAAGGTTTCCAAGGCGGTGTTAAACGCTGGAACTTCGCTACCCAAGATTTTACTCACGGTAACTCTTTGAGCCACCGTGCTCCTGGTTCTATTGGTCAAAACCAAAGCCCAGGTAAAGTATTCAAGGGCAAGAAGATGGCCGGACATATGGGTGCAGAGCGTGTAACTACGCAAAACCTAGATGTTGTACGTGTTGATGTTGAACGTAACCTAATTTTGGTTAAAGGTGCCGTACCAGGCGCTACCAATGGTAACGTGATCATTAAACCTGCTGTTAAAGCGTAACGCTAGGAGATAGTAATGGAATTGGTATTGAAAGACGCGCAAAGCGCTCTTGAAGTTTCCGAAACTACCTTCGGACGTGACTTTAACGAAGCGTTGATTCACCAGGTAGTAACTGCATACGCTGCAGGTGCTCGCCAGGGGTCACGCGCTCAGAAAACACGTTCTGAAGTATCAGGTGGTGGTAAGAAGCCATGGCGTCAGAAAGGTACAGGCCGAGCACGTGCCGGTACAATTCGTAGCCCAATTTGGCGTAGCGGCGGGGTAACCTTTGCAGCTAAGCCACAAGATCACAGCCAAAAAGTTAACAAGAAAATGTACCGCGGCGCAATCCGCAGCATCTTGTCTGAACTTGTTCGTCAAGAACGTTTGATTGTGGTTGAGAAATTCAGCGTTGAAGCGCCAAAAACTAAAGAATTAGTTGCTAAGTTGAAAGACTTCGATTTGAACGATGTATTAATCGTTACGCCTGAAGTTGATGAAAACTTATTCTTGGCCGCACGTAACCTCTACAAAGTAGACGTTCGTGATGTAGCTGGTATTGATCCAGTTAGCTTGATTGCTTTTGATAAAGTGTTGATAACTGCTGATGCAGTGAAACAAATTGAGGAGTGGTTAGCATGATCAGCGAAGAACGTTTGTTGAAAGTACTAGTAGCTCCACATATCTCTGAAAAGAGCACTATGTCTGCTGAAGCCGATAACACTATCGTATTCAAAGTTGTTTCTACAGCAACTAAAGCAGAAATCAAAGCTGCAGTTGAAAAACTATTCGAAGTTGAAGTGACTGGCGTTACTACCTTGAACCAAAAAGGTAAAACTAAACGTCACGGAGCTCGTTTCGGTCGCCGTAACGACGTGAAGAAAGCGTATGTAACCTTAGCTGAAGGTTCAGACATCGACTTCACCGGTGCCGCAGAGTAATAGGAGTATTCTTAAATGGCTATTGTAAAATGTAAGCCTACATCTGCTGGTCGTCGCCACGTTGTTAAAGTGGTTAATACTGACCTGCACAAAGGCAAGCCTTACGCTCCTTTGTTGGAAAGTAAGTCGAAATCTGGTGGTCGTAACAACCGCGGTGTAATTACCGTGCGTCATATTGGTGGTGGTCATAAGCAACACTACCGTATGATTGACTTCAAACGAAATGATAAAGATGGCATTCCTGCGAAAGTAGAACGTCTTGAATATGATCCAAACCGCAGTGCTCACATTGCTTTGGTATTATTTGCAGACGGTGAACGCCGTTACATTTTGGCACCAAAAGGTGTTAAAGCAGGCGCAGCTATTGCTTCTGGTGTTGATGCACCAATCGAAGCAGGTAACTGTTTGCCAATGCGTAACATGCCAGTAGGTTCTACTGTTCACGCGATTGAAATGAAGCCTGGTAAGGGTGCCCAAATGGCACGTTCTGCTGGTGCTTACGCTCAGATCGTTGCGCGTGATGGTGCATACGTAACTCTACGTCTACGTAGTGGTGAAATGCGTAAGATATTATCTGATTGTCGCGCTACATTAGGCGAAGTAGGTAATGGCGAGCATATGCTACGTAAACTTGGTAAAGCTGGTGCAACGCGCTGGCGTGGTGTTCGTCCTACCGTTCGCGGTGTGGTAATGAACCCAGTTGATCACCCACATGGTGGTGGTGAAGGTCGTACATCTGGTGGCCGTCATCCAGTTACTCCTTGGGGTGTTCCAACCAAAGGTTACAAAACTCGTAAAAACAAGAGTACGGATCAATATATCGTACGCCGTCGTTCTAAGAAATAAGGGGAATCGCCATGCCACGTTCTCTCAAGAAGGGTCCATTCATTGACCTACACTTGTTGAAGAAGGTAGAGAAAGCGGTGGAAAGCGGGGACAAGAAACCATTGAAAACTTGGTCTCGTCGCTCAATGATCATTCCACAAATGATCGGTTTGACCATCGCTGTCCATAATGGTCGTCAGCACGTTCCAGTATTTGTTACCGATGAAATGATCGGTCATAAACTGGGTGAATTTGCGCCAACTCGTACTTATCGCGGCCATGTCGCAGATAAGAAAGCGAAGAAGAAGTAGGAGTATAAATTATGGAAGCTTTAGCTAAACATCGTTTTGCTCGTGGTTCTGCGCAGAAAGCTCGCCTGGTTGCAGATCAAGTACGTGGTCTACCAGTAGAAAAAGCACTTGTTACGTTGCAATTCAGCAGCAAAAAAGCAGCAGGACTTGTTAAGAAAGTTCTAGAATCTGCTATTGCTAACGCTGAGCACAACGAAGGTGCTGATATTGATGAGTTGAAAATTACCAAAATCTTCGTTGATGATGGTCCAACTCTAAAGCGTATTCGTCCTCGTGCTAAAGGCCGAGCCGACCGTATTATCAAGCGTACCAGCCACATCACTGTGGTTGTATCTGATAACTAGGAGATAAGCAATGGGTCAGAAAGTACATCCTAATGGTATTCGCCTAGGTATCGTAAAACCATGGAATTCAACCTGGTATGCCGATAAAGGTGAATACGCAGACAACCTTTTCAGTGACCACAAAGTACGTCAGTTCTTAACTAAAGAATTGAAAAGTGCTTCTGTGTCTCGCATTACAATTGAACGTCCTGCTAAAAGCATTCGTGTGACTATTCACACTGCTCGCCCAGGTGTTGTAATTGGTAAGAAAGGTGAAGATGTTGAGAAACTTCGCAAGAACGTAGCTAAATTAGCTGGCGTACCTGCGCAAATCAATATCTCAGAAGTTCGTAAGCCTGAGTTAGACGCGAAATTAGTAGCAGACTCTATCTCTAGCCAACTAGAACGTCGTGTTATGTTCCGTCGCGCTATGAAGCGTGCCGTGCAAAATGCAATGCGTCTAGGCGCTAAAGGTATCAAGGTTCAAGTTAGTGGTCGTTTAGGCGGAGCAGAAATTGCTCGTGCTGAATGGTACCGTGAAGGCCGTGTACCTCTACACACTTTACGTGCTGACATCGATTACTCAACTTCAGAAGCGTTGACTACTTACGGTATCATCGGCGTTAAAGTTTGGATCTTTAAAGGCGAAGTTCTTGGCGGTATGCCATTGGCTGTAGCTCCTGAAGCTCCTTCTAAGCCGAAGCGCGGCAACAAGCGCAACGCTAAATAGGAGAATCGGGAATGTTACAACCAAAACGTACTAAATTCCGTAAGCAGCACACTGGTCGTAACCGTGGTTTAGGCAAAGGACAAGATGTGTCTTTTGGCGACTTCGGTCTTAAAGCGACTGGCCGTGGCCGTCTTACTGCTCGTCAGATCGAAGCAGCACGTCGTGCGATGACTCGTCACATTAAACGTCAAGGTAAAATCTGGATCCGTGTATTCCCAGACAAACCTATTACTCAGAAGCCTCTTGAGGTTCGTATGGGTAAAGGTAAAGGTAATGTGGAATATTGGGTAGCCCAAATTCAGCCAGGCAAAGTCCTGTATGAAATGGACGGTGTATCAGAAGAACTTGCTCGTGAAGCGTTTGAACTAGCTTCTCGCAAGTTGCCTATTAGCACTACTTTTGTAACGCGGACGGTAATGTAATGAAAGCTAACGAACTTAAAGATAAAAGTGTTGAAGAGCTTAAAGCTGAGCTACTAAACCTGCTTCGTGAGCAATTCAACTTGCGTATGCAAGCAAGTACTGGTCAATTAGCCCAATCTCACTTGCTTAAAAACGTACGTCGCGACATCGCGCGTGTGAAAACAATTCTGAATCAGAAGGCAGGTGCGTAATGAGCGATATCCGTACATTGCAAGGCAAAGTAATTAGCGACAAAATGGACAAGTCTATTGTTGTTGCTATTGAGCGTCAGGTTAAACACCCTATTTACGGTAAATACACCAAACGCACTACTAAGCTACATGCACATGATGAAGCTAACGTTGCCGCTGAAGGCGATGTAGTAACTATCAAAGAATGTGCTCCAATTTCTAAGACTAAGTCTTGGACTTTGGTAGACGTAGTAGTTAAAGCCTAAGCTTTAAAAACGAATGAAAAGGCTCCTGTTTAGGGGCCTTTTTTCTATAATTAGCTTACAAATACTAATGTTATTAGTTGATTTTGTAGCACAATTACTCAATTTCCCCCTCAATTTCTATATTTCCCAATTGCATGTCCTGGCATGAGCTGGCAGTATCATTTAGTTATATGAGTTTTAGATCTAATGGAGCAGTCGTTTAGGTTCATGGAAGAGCAGAAGCCGTCACAGTCTAGGGAAGGAAAAGAAGTCGATTTACGACAGCTTTTTGTTACCTTGTGGCAAGCAAAATTAAACATAATCCTTGTAGTGATGGTGACATTACTGCTGAGTATGCTTTATGTAAAAGCACTGCCTTCTTTGTATCAAGCCTCCTCAAAATTGATGATAGGTTACAGCCAAGCAAAAATGGTGGCTGTAGAAGATGTCTATAATTTTGACACTCAAGCAGAGTCTTACTTTAATACTGAAATGGAGATTTTACGTTCAGAACGTATTGCTCTAGCAGTGATTAACAAGCTCGATTTGCAGCACCACCCCGAATTTTTGCGTGCCCCAATCGCACCTTGGCGATACTGGTGGCAAGTGGTTACTCTTGGCTACAGCAGTCAATTTAGCCCTTCTGCCACCCCAAGCGAGGCGCGGCTACTTAGGGTATTTAAACAACGCCTTTCGGTAACCCCTCTTCCTAAAAGTCGTTTGGTTGAAATTGGTTTTAGAAGTTGGGACCGGTTATTGGCGCAGCAAGTATCGATTGCTGTTGCCGAGGCCTATATTGAATACCATCGCAGCTCTAGTGAAGCCGCCACCGACCAAACTATTGGCTGGTTATTGCAAGAACTGAATCGCTTAAAAACGGCATTGCAAAGCTCTGAAGTTGAATTGCAGCTTTACAGAGAAGAAGAAAATTTGGTAGACCAAGAAGGTATTCTTGGACTTATTGGTAAAGAACTACAACAGCTTACTACCCAACAATTAGAATCCCAGCGTTTGAAAAGTGAAGCCAGTGCCTTATGGTCCATCGTCAAACGCGCTTCAAGAGGGGATTTGGATAAACTTACTTCTTTGAGCGAAATTCAACGCGACCCAATGGTGCAGAATATTAAGCGTCGACGTATTGAGCTAGAGCTTGAACAAGCTGATCTCGCAAAGCGTTATGGACCTAAACACCCTAAAAGAGTGTCGCTGTCTGGAGAAATAGCTCGAGTAGAGTTAGAGCTTCGCAGCCAAACCAATTTTATCATTTCAGGTATTGAGAAAAGCTATCAATCGGCGGTTGCTCGCGAAGCCGCTTTGGCTGAGTCTTTACGTTTAGCTAAAGTTAAGTATCAAGACCTTAGTCGAAAAACTACCCGTTTTAATCAGTTAACTCGAGAAATAGACAGTAATACCCGTTTATACAATACTTTCTTAGAGAAGTTCAAAGAAGCGGAAGCTGCCGAGGGCTTCAATCGTGGTTATGCTCAGTTAGTCGATAGTGCTCGTTTGCCCGAGTCAGCCATTAAGCCGAAGAAAGCGATTATTGTTATTTTGGCGGGAATGTTAGCGGGCATACTTAGTGTTGTGTTTGTATTATTGAAACAAGCGATGTCGAGAACTTTCGCAACGGTAGAAGAGCTTGAAACAGCAATGAGCGTAGAAGTGATTGCTGAAGTACCTAAAGTGAAAGTACGTAGTAATAAGTGGTTACGGCAAGGTGTGCACCCTTGGTTGGGTGAGCCTTTGCGTTCTTTGAGGGCACGCTTACAAATGCGCCCAAATCGCGGGCAAGTGGTATTGTTCACATCTGCTTTAGAGGGCGAAGGTAAAACTAGTTTAACTATTCAAACTGCAGCAGCTTGTAGTGACGTTGAAAAAGTACTGCTAATTGATGCCGACTTACGCCGCGCATCGGTTTCTACTTACTTAAATTACCCTTTAACACAGCCGGGTTTAACTCACCTGTTATCTCGGACTCATACGGTATCCCAGTGTATTTATCGTGATAACCAACTCGGCTTTGATGTGCTTACGGCCGGTCTTATCGACCGCCATTCTACTTCCCTCTTAGCCTCTAAGAAATTCAAGCTCTTGCTTAAAGGTTTGCGCCAGCATTATGACCGTATCGTGATTGAAACAGGTCCTTTGATGCAAGTAACTGATGCCGTAATGGTTGCACCTGTAGTCGACGCCACGTTGATGGTGGTACAAGCTGAACGGACAGACGGAAAATCGATAGAAAGCGCATTAAACAAGTTGTCTCGTATGGACATCGAGATTGCTGGCGTTGTGTTTAACAAGGTTGCGCGTAATCGTCGAGCCTATGATTACGACTTACCGTCAGTGCATCTTGTAGAGCGCAGCCCTAAAGTCGTTCCTATTCACGAAGATAAGTTTCGTCAGCATGGCTAATTCCTGCCGGAAGGTGGAGAGTTAAACAGTTTTGGTATATGGTTGTGCCGCACTATATAGGAAGGGCCCATGCCAGCAACACAAAGCACCACGCAGCATGCATTTAGTTACTTAGATTTTGAACGCGAAGCTTGGTCAACACTCCGAAAATCTGTACCACTCACCTTAACTGAAGATGATCTAGAGAGCATTCGTGGGATTAACGAAGCTCTATCATTGCAGCAAGTGTGCGACATTTATTTACCCCTCTCAAGATTACTTAATCTTTATGTGAAAGCACGACAAGACCGTCGTGAAGTGCTGGCCAATTTCTTAGGCAGCAATAAGCATGTTCCATACATTATTGGTGTTTCGGGCAGTGTTGCAGGCGGCAAAAGTACCACGTCGAGAATCTTGCAAGCGCTATTACAACGTTGGCCAGAACATCCTAAAGTAGACATTGTTACTACCGACGGCTTTTTGTACCCCAATGAAGAGCTTGAAGCTCGTGGTTTGATGCAACGAAAGGGTTTTCCAGAAAGTTATGACCAAAAGGGACTTGTTGAGTTTGTGTCAGCACTGAAAGCAGGCGAAGCGAAAGTGTCTGGCCCGATATATTCACACCTTTCGTACAACATTGTTAAAGACAAGCAAGTTGTGGTTGAACAACCCGATATTGTTATTTTGGAAGGTTTGAATGTATTGCAGTCTTCTGGGGATTACCCCAAGCAACAGGCGAGGCAAGTATTTGTCTCTGATTACTTAGATTTCTCAATTTTTGTGGATGCTAAACCAGATCTTTTAGAAACGTGGTACGTTGAGCGTTTTCAAAAGTTTAGGGCGAGTGCTTTTACCAATCCCAATAACTATTTCCACCATTATGCCGGCTTAGACGAACAACAAGCTGACCAAGTGGCTAAACAAATTTGGTCGAGCATTAACCAAGTTAACTTGATGGAAAACATTCTGCCTACTCGAGAGCGTGCCGATCTCATTTTAGAGAAAGGACAAAACCACGAAGTTAGCCGAGTTCGCCTACGAAAATGACCTTACCTTTTCCACTTCTAGAAAACGTGTGTTTACGCCGTTATAACAGCTTTGGTCTTAACGCCAACGCACGTTACTTATTTGAATTGAATAATGCGAAAGACCTACCACAGCTGTTTACTTGGATAAACCAACAACAGTTACCATGGATAACTATAGGTAGCGGTTCAAACTTATTATTACTCGAAGATTTTAAAGGGGTGGTGATCGTAAACCAACTCCAAGGCATAGAGGTTGAGGAGCAAGCGCAGCACTTCAACATTAGTGTTGCTGCTGGTGAGGACTGGCATGAGTTTGTAAAGTGGACGGTTGATCATGGATACTACGGGCTAGAGAATCTCGCCCTCATACCTGGCACCTTAGGGGCTTCTCCAGTACAAAACATTGGTGCTTACGGACTGGAACTGGCTGACGTATGCAGCGAGGTAGAGTTTTTTCACTTAGAGACTCAATCATTGAAGCGCTTGAATAGTGAACAATGTGAATTCAATTACCGAGACAGTATCTTTAAGCAAAGCCTAAAGGGAAAGGTTGTGATTACTAATATTACCCTTTGCTTAGCTAAACAGTGGTCAGCTAAGCTTAGCTATAGTGGTCTTAATCAGTTGCCCGATACAGCCAGTGCTATACAAGTCTTTGATAAAGTCTGCGAGCTTCGCAATAGCAAGCTACCCGATCCACGTAAGCTAGGAAATGCCGGAAGTTTCTTTAAAAACCCGATAATCAGTCCTCAGCGCCTAGAAGAATTGTTGACGCGGTTCCCAGCTCTTCCTCATTATTCAACTACAACGAGTGATGTTAAGGTTGCAGCAGGTTGGTTAATTGACCAATTAGGACTAAAAGGGCATCGCATTGGCGATGCAGCAGTACATCAAGAACAAGCCTTGGTATTGGTGAATATTCAGCTAGCATCTGCCAATAATGTCCTCGACTTATGTCGGCATATTAGGCAACAGGTTTGGCTGCAGTTCAGTATTTTGCTGGAACCTGAAGTGCGCTTTATTGGAGAGCTTGGAGAGGTTCAACCTGATAGCGTGTTAGGGTTGCCCAATGGGAGAGAATAAACCTTATAAGCTTATTCAAGCATTGGCTAGCGGGCAGTTTCGTTCGGGGGAGCAACTCGCTCAATTGCTTGGGGTCTCACGCACTACTGTTGCAAGCTATATCAACAAGTATACCCAGCTAGGTTTAGATATTTATAAAGTGAAAGGTAAAGGCTACCGGCTTGCCGCTCCTATATCTTTGCTCGACTTAGAGCGGTTAACCTTAACGTTACCAGATAATTCGCCGGTGGTGATCGAACAAGTGGATTCAACCAACGCATGGTTGATGAAAAACCTCAATCAACTTCCTCATGGGCAGGTTGTTCTCGCTGAATTTCAAAGTGCTGGCCGAGGCCGTCGTGGCCGCGCTTGGCAAACACCTTATGCTGGCCAGCTTTGCATGTCGCTGTTGTGGCGTTTACAAGATGGCATTGAAGCGGCAATGGGTTTGAGCCTTGCTGTTGGTCTTGCTGTGGTGGAAGCCCTTGAACAAGCGGGTTATTCCAACCTTGGGCTAAAATGGCCTAATGATATCTACCTCGATGGTAAAAAGCTGGGCGGCGTATTAATAGAACTGCAAGGCCATGCAAATAGTGAAGTTAGTTTAGTTGTAGGCGTTGGCGTGAATGTGCGGGTCGACGAAGAAAGAGCTAAGCACATTGATCAGCTATTTACCCAATTAGAAAATGATCCGAATCAAATACTTGATCGCAGCCAACTGGCCTGTTTAATTGTTCAATCCTTAAATCAAATGTACGCAGTGTTTCGTGAGCAAGGTTTTTCGGCTCTGCAAGAACGCTGGAACTACTATGATGTATTTAAGAACCAGCCAGTGAGCCTTCGTTTTTCTGAAGACAAAGTGCTGCTGGGACTTGCTAAAGGCGTAGACCAGCAGGGACAACTGATACTAGAAACTGACGCAGGCGAGCAAGTGTATATGGCGGGTGAAGTATCGCTACGTGGCCAATAATTGAGCCTGCTGGCTGATTTTTGCGCGTTCAATGCTTTCCTTAGGTTTTTTTTCCATTTGCTTGTTGCATTTAATAAATGCATTACATAGAATGCGCAGCACTTAAGCGATGCCGATTTAGCTCAGTTGGTAGAGCAACTGACTTGTAATCAGTAGGTCGCCAGTTCGACTCCGGCAATCGGCACCATCTCTTAAGTGTAAGGCTTCATCTAGTTTTAGGTGACAGTGTGGGGGGGTTCCCGAGTGGCCAAAGGGAGCAGATTGTAAATCTGCCGCGAAAGCTTCGATGGTTCGAATCCGTCCCCCCCCACCATTATTTTGGTAGTAGGTCGTCTTCCAAAGGTTTGATGCGGGCATCGTATAATGGCTATTACCTCAGCCTTCCAAGCTGATGATGCGGGTTCGATTCCCGCTGCCCGCTCCACGTTGCTGATATAGCTCAGTTGGTAGAGCGCACCCTTGGTAAGGGTGAGGTCGGCAGTTCGAATCTGCCTATCAGCACCACATTCCTTTAAATTCTCCCTATTACTCTTTACCGTTTGGTAAACGCAAACCAATGGTGCTTTTGTGCCAATAACCTTTATCCAGAGGGACTATTATGTCTAAAGAAAAATTTGAACGTAATAAACCGCATGTAAACGTTGGTACAATTGGCCACGTAGACCACGGTAAAACTACACTAACAGCCGCTATTACTAACGTACTTGCAAAAGTATACGGTGGTGAAGCTAAAGATTTCGCAGCAATCGATAACGCTCCAGAAGAGCGCGAGCGTGGTATTACGATTTCTACTTCACACGTAGAGTACGATACTCCAAGTCGTCACTACGCACACGTAGACTGTCCTGGACACGCCGATTACGTTAAAAACATGATCACTGGTGCTGCACAAATGGACGGAGCTATCTTAGTAGTAGCTTCTACAGATGGCCCAATGCCACAAACACGTGAGCACATCCTGCTTTCACGTCAGGTTGGTGTACCTTACATCATCGTATTCATGAACAAATGTGACATGGTAGATGACGAAGAATTACTAGAATTAGTAGAAATGGAAGTTCGTGAACTTCTATCTGAATACGAATTCCCAGGTGATGACATTCCAGTAATCCAAGGTTCAGCGCTTAAAGCCCTAGAAGGCGAAGAAGCATGGGAAGCTAAGATTGTAGAGCTTGCAGAAGCGCTAGATACTTACATTCCTGAGCCAGAGCGTGACATCGACAAGCCGTTCCTACTACCAATTGAAGATGTATTCTCAATTTCTGGTCGTGGTACAGTTGTTACTGGTCGTGTTGAGCGTGGTATCGTTAAAGTTTCAGAAGAAATTGAAATTGTTGGCGTAAAAGAAACCACCAAAACAACTTGTACTGGTGTTGAAATGTTCCGCAAGCTTCTTGACGAAGGTCGTGCTGGTGAGAACTGTGGTATTTTGTTACGTGGTACTAAGCGTGATGACGTACAACGTGGTCAAGTACTTGCAGCACCTGGCTCAATTACTCCACACACCAAGTTCGAAGCTGAAGTATACGTACTAAGCAAAGACGAAGGTGGCCGTCATACTCCTTTCTTCAAAGGTTACCGTCCACAGTTCTACTTCCGTACAACTGACGTAACAGGCGCTGTAGAGCTTCCTGAAGGTGTTGAAATGGTAATGCCTGGCGACAACTTGAAGTTTGTTGTAGAGCTAATCTGCCCAATCGCGATGGACGAAGGTTTACGCTTCGCAATCCGTGAGGGTGGCCGTACAGTAGGTGCGGGTGTTGTAGCTAAAATCTTCGAATAAGAAGACTTAGTGCAATAGAAGAAAAGGTCGCTTAGGCGGCCTTTTTTGTTTTTAGCCGATAGAAATTAACGGCACATTGCTTGTTGATGAAAATGCAGCGGTTTTATTGCCAATTGAGTCGCGTTTTTTCGACATTCAAGGGTTACAATCTTGAAACAAAGTGCCTATAATGTCGGGCTTCGTGCTATAGGGGTGTAGTTCCAATGGCAGAACGTCGGATTCCAAATCCGAATGTTGGGAGTTCGAATCTCTCCACCCCTGCCACTATCCCTTGATAAAGGGATTTATGATTTTGTGGGATTATTTGTAGGTTGTTTGATGAGTACCAGTACTGAAAACCAAAGTGGGTCGTTAGATGGCCTAAAATGGGCATTAGCTGCTCTAATTTTAATCGCCGCTGTAGTAGGTAACTACCTATATACAGATATGTCGGTATTAGTGCGTGTTCTAGGTGTTGTTATTGCCTTGATCGCTGCATTAGGCATTGCTTCGCAAACCGCTAAAGGCAAGCAAGCCTTCGAATTTGCTAAAGAATCGCGTATGGAAGTGCGTAAGGTTATCTGGCCTACTCGTCAAGAAGCCATTCAAACTACCATGATTGTATTAGCTGCTACTGCATTCATGTCGCTAATTTTATGGGGACTAGACGCTATCTTGGTTCGTTTAGTTGCCTTTGTAACAGGGGTGAGTATCTAATGACTGAAGAGCGCAAATTACGTTGGTATGTGGTTCAAGCCTTTTCCGGCTACGAAGCTCGTGTATCTAAATCTCTTAAAGAATATATTCAAATCCATTCTATGGAAGAGTCTTTCGGTGAGATCTTAGTACCAACTGAAGAAGTGGTAGAAATGCGCGCCGGTCAGAAACGTAAGAGTGAACGCAAGTTCTTCCCTGGTTACGTTTTGGTTCAAATGGATCTAAACGACGAAAGCTGGCACTTAGTGAAAAGTGTGCCTCGTGTTTTAGGTTTTATTGGCGGAACGGCAGAACGTCCAGCGCCAATTTCTGATAAAGAAGCAAAAGCTATCCTTGATCGCCTAGACGAAACGAGTGATAAGCCAAGACCAAAAACATTGTTCGAACCAGGCGAAGTGGTTCGAGTTACCGACGGTCCTTTCGCCGACTTCAACGGTACTATCGAAGAAGTGGATTACGAGAAAAGCCGCGTAAAAGTATCAGTGTTGATTTTCGGACGTGCTACGCCAGTAGAGTTAGAGTTCGGACAAATCGAGAAAGGCTGATAAAAAATAAACAATCAGTTGTTTTTAGGGCAGGGGATCGACTATAATCCGCTGCCCTTTGTTCTATCGGGAAGCTAATCGCATTTGCGAAAGGCGTTTGAACCCACAATAAGGTAAATTTAAAATGGCTAAAAAAGTCCAAGCTTATATTAAGCTTCAAGTTGCTGCGGGTGCCGCAAACCCGTCACCACCAGTTGGTCCTGCTCTAGGTCAACATGGTGTAAACATCATGGAATTCTGTAAAGCATTTAACGCTAAAACAGATTCAATTGAAAAAGGCGCGCCAGTTCCAGTAGTAATTACTGTTTATTCTGACCGTTCTTTCACTTTTGAAACCAAAACTCCACCTGCTTCTTTCTTATTGAAAAAAGCGGCTGGCATTAAATCTGGTTCTGGTGTTCCAAACAAGAATAAAGTTGGCACGGTTACTCGCGCTCAACTAGAAGAGATTGCAAACGCTAAAGCAGTTGATATGACTGGTGCAGACGTAGACGCAATGTGTCGTTCAATTGAAGGTTCTGCCCGTTCTATGGGCTTGGTTGTAGAGGGCTAATACGATGGCAAAACTTTCGAAGCGCATGCGTGCGATCAACGAAAAAGTTGATTCAACAAAAGAATACTCAATTAACGAAGCTGTAACTCTACTTAAAGAATTAGCATCTGCTAAATTCCTTGAGAGCGTTGACGCTGCCGTTAACCTAGGCGTAGATCCTCGTAAATCAGACCAAAACGTACGTGGCGCAACTGTGCTACCTCACGGTACTGGTCGTAACGTTCGCGTTGCAGTATTTACTCAAGGTGCAAACGCTGAAGCCGCTACAGAAGCCGGTGCTGACATTGTTGGTATGGACGACTTAGCTGCTCAAGTTAAAGCTGGTGAGATGGACTTTGACGTAGTAATTGCTTCTCCAGATGCAATGCGCGTTGTAGGTCAACTAGGTCAAATCCTAGGTCCACGTGGTTTAATGCCTAACCCTAAAGTGGGTACAGTTACACCTAATGTAGCTGATGCAGTTAAACTAGCTAAAGCGGGTCAGATTCGCTACCGCAACGACAAAAACGGCATTATCCATACTACTATTGGTAAAGCTGATTTTGACGCTGACAAGCTTAAAGAAAACTTAGAGTCGTTGGTTGTAGCTCTTAAGAAAGCTAAACCTGCTCAATCTAAAGGTCAATTCATCAAGAAAGTTAGCTTGTCTACCACTATGGGTGCAGGCTTGTCTATTGATGTAAATACTTTAGATACTCAAGCGTAATTATTTACAACGCGTGAAATTTATACTAAAATTTCGCGCTTTGTAATTATGGGTAAGGGCTTAGGCCCTCATCCAAGACCGTAGGTGCTTAATCGCTTAATTCCCTACGTAGATGGTGAGGAAACCCAAGAATAAATTTTTATTCTGGAACACCAAACCGTAACGGCCTCTAAAGCTTAATGATTTAGAGGGAAGTAAACACCAGATTTATCTGGTATTGGATCCAGGAGTAAAGCCAATGGCCTTAAGACTCGAAGACAAAAAGCAAATTGTTGCTGGCGTCAACGAAGCTGCCAAAGGTGCACTTTCTGCAGTAGTTGCTGATTCACGTGGCGTAACTGTAGATGCGATGACTTCACTTCGTGCTAAAGCACGTGAAGCTGGCGTATCTATGCAAGTGGTACGTAATACCCTTGCTCGCCGTGCAGTAGCTGGCACAGACCTAGAATGTCTTACTGATTCATTCTCTGGTCCTACTTTAATTGCCTTCTCTAACGAGCACCCAGGTGCTGCAGCGCGTCTGTTAACAGATTTCGCTAAAGAGCAAGACAACTTTGAAGTACGTGCAGCAGCATTTGAAGGTGCATTAGCAGACGTTAACGTTCTTGCAAAACTACCAACTTACGACGAAGCAATTGCCAAGTTAATGGCAACTATGAAAGAAGCTTCTGCAGGCAAGCTGGTACGCACTCTGGCCGCATTACGCGACCAAAAAGAGTCAGAAGCAGCATAACTTGCTTGTTGCTACATTATTTTATAAATTTAATTGAATTTAGGAATTTGAGTCATGTCTATCACTAAAGACCAAATTATCGAAGCTGTTGCTGAAATGTCAGTAATGGACGTTGTTGAACTAATCGAAGCTATGGAAGAGAAGTTCGGTGTTTCTGCTGCTGCAGCTGTTGCTGTTGCTGGTGACGCTGGTGCTGCTGCTGAAGAGCAAACAGAATTCGACGTAATCTTAACTGCTGCTGGCCCTAACAAAGTTGCTTCTATTAAAGCAGTTCGTGGCGCTACAGGTCTTGGCCTGAAAGAAGCTAAAGGTTTAGTTGATTCAGCTCCTGCTACTGTTAAAGAAGCAGTATCTAAAGAAGAAGCTGAGACGCTTAAAGCTGCTCTTGAAGAAGCTGGTGCTTCTGTTGAGCTTAAGTAATCTACCTATAAGTAGATTACAGCCTTTATAGGCTATGGCTGGTGGTTAATTGACCACCGGCCTTTTTGCGCTGTAAGACGCCGTCTTTTTTATCACCGTTTTAGATGGTGCGTCTAGCAAAAAACGTTGGGATGTATTTCCAGCGAAAACCGACAAACGGTATGTAAGAACTGTCCCAGATATTGAGGACAGAGTGGGTCACTTATCAGCGAGCTGAGGAACCATATGGTTTACTCTTATACAGAGAAAAAACGCATTCGTAAGGACTTTGGAAAACGTCCTCAAGTAGTGGACACGCCTTACCTGCTTTCAATACAGCTTGACTCTTTTGAGAAATTCATAGAGATCGATCCTGAAGGCGAGTATGGGCTGGAAGCTGCATTCCGCAGTGTATTCCCGATTGCCAGTTATTCAGGATATTCAGAGCTACAGTATGTTAGCTACCGTCTTGGCGAGCCGGTTTTTGACGTTAAAGAATGTCAAATTCGTGGAGTCACCTACTCTGCTCCCTTGCGCGTTAAACTGCGCTTAGTGTTATTTGATCGTGAAGCTCCGGCTGGCACGGTTAAAGACATCAAAGAGCAAGAAGTTTACATGGGTGAAATCCCATTGATGACAGGTAACGGTACTTTTGTAATTAATGGTACTGAGCGTGTTATCGTATCCCAATTACACCGTAGCCCTGGTGTGTTCTACGATCACGATCGTGGTAAAACGCACTCTTCAGGCAAGGTGTTATATAATGCTCGAGTTATTCCTTACCGTGGTTCATGGTTAGACTTCGAATTCGATCCTAAGGACAACTTGTTTGTTCGTATCGACCGTCGTCGTAAACTTCCAGCATCTATTATCTTGCGCGCGTTAGAAATGACTACGCAAGAAATTCTAGAAACCTTCTTCGATACCACCGCTTTTGAACTAAAAGACGGCAAGGTAATGATGGAGTTGGTTCCTGCGCGTTTGCGTGGTGATACTGTTTCTTTCGACGTGATGTTAAACGGCGAAGTATTAATTGAAACAGGTCGTCGTGTAACTGCACGCCACATTCGTCAATTGGAAAAATCAGGCGTCGAGCAAATCGAAGTGCCGGTTGAGTACCTAGCCGATAAAGTATTGGCTGAAGAATATATTGATGAAACTACTGGTGAAGTAGTTGCAGAAGCGAACAGTGAATTAAATCTAGAGTTAATTGCTGCGTTATCTGAAGCGGGCCACAAGGTTCTAAAAACCATTTACACAAATGATTTAGACCATGGTTCATTTATCTCAGATACCTTACGCGTAGATTCTTCAACTAACCGCCTTGAAGCGCTAGTAGAAATTTACCGCATGATGCGTCCTGGTGAGCCACCAACAAAAGACGCTGCAGAAGCCTTGTTTGAGAACTTGTTCTTCAATGGCGACCGTTATGACTTGTCTACGGTTGGTCGTATGAAGTTCAATAGCCGCGTTGGCCGTGAAGACGGTTCAGTAGCTGGCGTGCTTGATAAAGACGACATTGTTAAGGTAATGCAAACACTGATTGAAATTCGCAATGGCCGTGGTGAAGTTGATGATATCGACCACCTTGGTAACCGTCGAATTCGTAGTGTTGGCGAAATGGCTGAAAACCAATTCCGTGTTGGTCTAGTGCGTGTAGAACGTGCAGTTAAAGAACGCCTAAGCCTTGGTGACCTAGACGCGCTAATGCCACAAGACTTGATTAACGCTAAGCCTATCTCGGCTGCGGTTAAAGAGTTCTTTGGTTCAAGCCAATTGTCTCAGTTCATGGACCAAAACAACCCGCTTTCTGAAGTAACACATAAACGCCGTGTTTCTGCATTAGGTCCTGGTGGTTTGACTCGTGAACGTGCTGGCTTTGAAGTACGTGACGTACACCCTACGCACTACGGTCGTTTATGTCCGATTGAAACACCGGAAGGTCCAAACATTGGTTTGATTAACTCGTTAGCGGTTTATTCGCGCACCAACGAGTTTGGTTTCCTAGAAACCCCTTATCGTAAAGTTATCGATGGCCAAATTACTGACGAAGTAGATTACTTGTCGGCAATTGACGAAGGCACTTACGTAATCGCTCAGGCGAATGCTGAAGCCGACGTAAATGGCAAAATGGTAGAAACAGATTTAGTACCTTGTCGCCACAAGGGTGAATCAACGTACATGCCTACTGACCAAATTCAGTACATGGACGTAAGTCCTCAGCAGATTATTTCTGTTGCTGCATCGTTGATTCCATTCTTAGAACACGACGATGCAAACCGTGCATTGATGGGTTCAAACATGCAACGTCAAGCTGTACCAACCCTACGTGCTGATAAGCCATTAGTAGGTACTGGTATTGAGCGTGCGGTTGCAGTTGACTCTGGTGTAACTGTTGTGTCTAAACGTGGCGGTACGGTTGATTACGCTGATGCGAGTCGCATCGTAGTTAAGGTAAATGAAGACGAAATGCTTCCTGGTGAAGCGGGTATCGACATTTACACCTTAACTAAGTACACCCGTTCAAACCAAAATACCTGTATTAACCAACGTCCAGTGGTTAAAGCTGGTGAGCCGGTTTCTAAAGGTGACGTACTAGCAGATGGTCCTTCAACTGACTTAGGTGAGTTGGCGCTTGGCCAAAACATGCGCGTAGCGTTTATGCCTTGGAATGGTTACAACTTTGAGGATTCAATTGGTATCTCTGAGAATGTAGTAAAAGAAGATCGCTTTACTACTATTCATATTCAGGAACTAAGTTGTATCGCTCGTGACACCAAGTTAGGAACTGAAGAGATTTCTGCAGATATCCCTAACGTAGGTGAGTCAGCGCTAAGCAAGCTTGATGAGTCAGGTATTGTTTATGTTGGTGCAGAAGTTAAACCTGGCGACATTCTGGTTGGTAAGGTTACACCTAAAGGTGAAACACAATTAACCCCTGAAGAGAAACTCTTGCGAGCTATCTTTGGTGAGAAAGCGTCTGATGTTAAAGATACATCACTACGTGTACCGAATTCTGTATTTGGTACCGTAATCGACGTTCAAGTCTTTACTCGCGATGGCGTAGAAAAAGACAAGCGTGCTCAAGAAATTGAGTCTATGCAGCTTAAAGAAGCGAAGAAAGATTTAACCGAAGAGTTCAAGATTCTTGAAGAAGGTATCTTTGCTCGTGCTAAGTCTGTATTGATTGCAGCCGGTAAATCAGAAGCTGATTTAGATCGCCAGCAACCAGCTGATTGGCTAGAAGCAGCATTAAGCGATGAAGACGCTCAAACGCAGCTAGAGCAAATTGCTGCGCAATATGACGAAATCAAAGCTGAATTCGACAAACAGTTCGACATCAAGCGTCGTAAGATCACTCAAGGTGATGACTTAGCGCCTGGCGTACTGAAAATTGTTAAAGTTTACCTAGCGGTTAAACGTCGTATTCAACCTGGTGACAAGATGGCGGGTCGTCACGGTAACAAAGGTGTAATTTCTACCATTGTTCCACGTGAAGATATGCCGTATGACGAAACTGGTCGCCCAGTAGACATCTGCTTGAACCCACTAGGTGTACCATCGCGGATGAACATCGGTCAGATCCTAGAAACCCACTTAGGCTTAGCGGCTAAAGGTGTTGGTGAGAAAATCGACGAAATGCTGAAAGTTCAGCGTGAAATCGAAATGGATAAACTGCGTGATTTCATCCAGAAAGTGTACAACGTAGGTGATGACGCGCTTAAAGTTGACGTTGCAAGCTTCACTGATGAAGAAGTAATGACACTGGCGAAGAACTTACGTGGCGGTGTGCCTATGGCAACACCGGCATTTGATGGTGCTAAAGAAGCTGAAATCAAAGAGCTATTACGCTTAGCCGATTTGCCTGATTCAGGTCAAATCGTGTTGTGTGATGGCCGTACCGGTCAAGAATTTGAGCGCCCTGTAACTGTTGGTTACATGTACATGTTGAAACTTAACCACTTGGTTGATGACAAGATGCACGCTCGTTCTACTGGTTCTTACAGCTTGGTTACTCAGCAGCCTCTTGGTGGTAAAGCACAGTTCGGTGGTCAGCGCTTCGGTGAGATGGAAGTATGGGCACTTGAAGCATACGGTGCTGCTTACACCTTGCAGGAAATGCTAACGGTTAAATCGGATGACGTTAACGGTCGTACTAAGATGTACAAAAATATCGTTGATGGTAATCATCAGATGGAACCAGGCATGCCTGAGTCGTTCAACGTGTTGCTTAAAGAGATCCGTTCTCTTGGTATCAACATTGAGTTGGACGAGCTGTAAGCACAGGACTTCACCTGATTTAAAAGCAAGGCGGGCGTTTCATTAGAAACGCCCCAGGTTTAACTCCAACTTGGAGAGAAACGTGAAAGATTTACTTAAGTTTCTTAAGCAACAAAGCAAGACCGAAGAGTTTGAAGGCATTAAAATTGGCCTAGCTTCACCTGATCAGATCCGTAGTTGGTCTTTTGGTGAAGTTAAAAAACCTGAAACGATTAACTATCGTACCTTCAAGCCAGAGCGTGACGGTTTATTCTGTGCCCGTATTTTCGGCCCAGTAAAAGATTACGAATGTTTGTGTGGTAAATACAAACGTTTGAAGCACCGTGGTGTTATCTGTGAGAAGTGTGGCGTAGAAGTTACACAGTCTAAAGTTCGCCGTGACCGTATGGGACACATTGAGCTAGCGTCTCCTGTGGCACACATCTGGTTCCTTAAGTCGTTACCATCGCGTATCGGTTTATTACTAGATATGACGCTACGTGATATTGAGCGCGTACTTTACTTCGAATCATTTGTAGTGACTGAGCCTGGCATGACCAGCTTAGAGCGCGGCCAAATGTTGACCGAAGAAACGTACTTAGACTCTCTTGAAGAGTACGGCGATGAGTTCGAAGCTAAAATGGGTGCTGAAGCGGTACTAGCTTTACTACGTCATTTAGACCTTGATCAAGAAATCGAAGTAATGCGCGAAGAGTTACAAACCACTAACTCTGAAACTAAGCGTAAAAAGACCACTAAACGTCTTAAGCTTATGGAAGCGTTCCGCGATTCAGGTAACAAACCTGAGTGGATGATTATGACCGTATTGCCGGTTCTTCCACCAGATTTGCGTCCTCTAGTTCCACTAGATGGCGGCCGTTTTGCTACGTCTGATTTGAACGACTTGTACCGTCGTGTAATCAACCGTAACAACCGTTTGAAGCGTCTATTAGACCTAGCTGCTCCAGACATCATTGTACGTAACGAAAAGCGTATGCTGCAAGAAGCAGTAGATGCCCTGTTAGACAATGGTCGTCGTGGTCGCGCAATTACCGGTTCTAACAAACGTCCGCTTAAATCTTTGGCTGATATGATCAAAGGTAAGCAAGGTCGTTTCCGTCAGAACTTGTTAGGTAAACGTGTAGATTACTCTGGTCGTTCGGTAATTACCGTTGGTCCTACACTGCGTTTACACCAGTGTGGTTTACCTAAGAAAATGGCACTTGAGCTGTTCAAGCCATTCATCTACGGCAAGCTAGAGCTTCGTGGTCTTGCGACTACGATTAAAGCTGCTAAGAAGATGGTTGAGCGTGAAGGTGGTGAGGTTTGGGATATTCTTGAAGAAGTTATCCGTGAACACCCGGTATTACTTAACCGTGCACCAACCTTGCACCGTTTGGGTATTCAAGCCTTTGAGCCAGTGTTAATTGAAGGTAAAGCGATTCAATTACACCCGCTAGTATGTGCCGCTTATAACGCCGACTTCGATGGGGACCAAATGGCGGTACACGTACCGTTAACCCTAGAAGCACAGTTAGAAGCACGTTCGTTGATGATGTCTACCAACAACGTACTATCGCCAGCCAACGGTGAGCCAATTATCGTACCTTCGCAAGACGTTGTATTGGGTCTGTACTACATGACTCGTGAACGTGTAAATGCTGAAGGCGAAGGTATGTACTTATCTGGCCCTAAAGAGGCAGAGAAGTTATACCGTGCTAAGCAAGCCAGTATTCATGCCCGTGTAAACGTGCGTATTACTGAAGTTGTGGTAGCTGAAGATGGTTCAAAAATCGAAAAGACTGAAATCAAGCAAACCACCATTGGTCGTGCCATTTTATGGTTAATCGTACCTAAAGGTCTGCCTTTCGAACTTGTTAACCGTTCAATGGGTAAGAAGCAAATCTCAGGATTGCTGAATACTTGTTATCGTAAACTTGGTCTTAAGCACTCAGTTATTTTTGCTGACCAATTAATGTACACCGGTTTCCATTATGCAACCTTGTCTGGTGCCTCTGTAGGTATTAACGACATGGTTATCCCTGATGCTAAGAAAGACATCGTGGAAGAAGCCAGTGACGAAGTAAGCGAAATCCAAGAACAGTTCTTAGCTGGTTTGGTTACCGCGGGTGAGCGTTACAACAAAGTTATCGATATTTGGGCTTCGGCCAACGAAAAAGTATCGAAAGCGATGATGGACAATCTGTCTACTGAAACTGTTCTAAATAAAGACGGTGAAGAAGAGAGTCAAGACTCTTTCAACAGCATCTTTATGATGGCCGACTCTGGCGCACGTGGTAGTGCTGCTCAGATTCGTCAGCTAGCGGGTATGCGTGGTTTGATGGCTAAACCGGATGGTTCGATTATCGAAACTCCTATTGTGGCTAACTTCCGTGAAGGCTTGAACGTACTTCAGTACTTCATCTCTACTCACGGTGCGCGTAAAGGTTTGGCTGATACTGCATTGAAAACGGCGAACTCGGGTTACCTAACTCGCCGCTTAGTAGATGTAGCACAAGATTTGGTTGTTACCGAAACCGACTGTGGTACCGAAGAGGGTATCTTGATGACACCTCACATTGAGGGTGGCGATGTTGTTGAGCCACTACGTGAGCGTGTTCTTGGTCGTGTATTGGTTGGCGATGTCATTAAGCCTGGTACGGACAATGAAGTACTGCTTAAAGACAAAACCTTGCTTGACGAGAAACTGTGTGACCTTCTTGAAGAGAACTCAGTGGATACCGTTAAAGTTCGCTCGGTAATTAGCTGTGCTAACGACTTCGGTGTTTGTGCGCTTTGTTACGGTCGTGACTTGGCTCGAGGCATCCTAGTTGGTCGCGGTGAAGCGGTCGGTGTTGTTGCTGCTCAATCCATTGGTGAGCCAGGAACACAGCTTACGATGCGTACCTTCCACATTGGTGGTGCGGCATCGCGTGCGGCAGCCGAGAACAGCATTCAAGTTAAAAATGCGGGTTCTATCAAGCTACATAACGCCAAAGTTGTTACCAATAATGCTGGCAAGCTAGTAGTTACATCGCGTTCTACGGAATTGACCATCATCGATGAGATGGGGCAAACCAAAGAAAGCCATAAACTACAATACGGTAGTATTTTGGAAGTGGTTGATGGTGGTGCAGTTAAGTCTGGTGACGTTGTTGCCAACTGGGACCCGCATACACACCCAATTATTACTGAAGTACCTGGTAGCCTTAAGTTCGTTGATATGGTTGAAGGCATCACTGTAAGCCGTCAAACCGATGAGCTTACCGGCCTTTCAAGTATTCACGTACTGGACCCTAACGAGCGCCCAGGCGCTGGTAAAGAAATGCGTCCAATGGTGAAACTGGTTGACGGTTCTGGAAACGATGTGTTGATTGCTGGTACTGACATTCCTGCTCAATATTTCTTGCCGAGTAAAGCAATTGTTAACTTGGAAGATTCTGCAGAAGTGGGTGTTGGTGATGCAATTGCTCGTATCCCTCAAGAATCAAGCGGTACTAAGGATATTACCGGTGGTCTACCTCGCGTAGCCGACTTGTTTGAAGCGCGTCAGCCTAAAGAGCCTGCGATTCTCGCGGAAATCAGCGGTACCATTAGTTACGGTAAAGAAACTAAAGGTAAGCGTCGCTTGGTGATTACTCCTAGTGATGCAGATGCTTATGAAGAGATGATTCCTAAGTGGCGTAACTTGAACGTGTTTGAAGGTGAGAAGGTTCAAAAAGGTGAAGTTATCGCCGATGGCCCTGAGTCTCCACACGACATCTTGCGGTTACGTGGTATTAGCCCTGTAGCAAACTACATCGTAAACGAAGTACAAGACGTATACCGTTTACAAGGTGTGAAAATTAACGATAAGCACATTGAAACTATCGTGCGTCAAATGCTTCGTAAGTGTTTGATTCTTGATGCCGGCGATTCTAGCTTCTTGCTAGGTGAGCAAGCTGAAGTAGCGCGAGTGAATATTGAAAATCGTCAATTGGTTGCTGATGGCAAACGCCCAGCGGTTTATCGCCGTGAGTTGTTAGGTATCACTAAAGCTTCTCTATCAACAGAATCGTTTATTTCTGCTGCTTCATTCCAAGAAACGACTCGCGTGCTTACTGAAGCCGCAGTGGGTGGTAAACAGGATGAGCTACGAGGCTTGAAAGAAAACGTTATTGTTGGTCGCTTAATACCTGCGGGTACTGGTTATGCTTATCACGAAGAACGTCGTAATAAAGCAGAAGCCCCAGCGCCTATCACTGCCGATGAGGCTGCTGATAACTTAGCTGCTTTACTAAACGCAGCGCCAGACGCAGAGTAACTTGCTCTAGTGTAAAAAAGGCAGCCATTGGCTGCCTTTTTTTATGCCTTTTGTTTCAGCTTCATTCGTAAAAAATTTGACAAGTTTGCTTGTTAGTCACAGACTCCGATTTTAAAAGTGATTAAAAATAAGAGCATATTATGAGCAAGCAAATTGTATCTACCGAGTCAGCTCCAGCTGCTATTGGCCCATACTCGCAAGCAACTAAAATTGATGAGTTAGTGTTTACTTCTGGCCAAATTCCACTAGACCCTGCCACTATGGAAGTAGTTGCCGGTGGTATTAGTGAACAAACCAAACAAGTGATGGAAAACCTTATGGCAGTGCTAGCCGCAGCGGAAGCTGATGCATCTACAGTGTTCAAAACAACGTGTTTTCTTAGTGACATGGCTAATTTTGCTGCTTTCAACGATGTATATGCCAGTTATTTCCCTGAAAGTGCGCCTGCTCGTTCATGCGTAGAGGTTGCTCGCTTGCCTAAAGATGTTTTGGTCGAAGTTGAAGCTATTGCTCATATTAAGTAATCCAAAATGAGCCTCTCTTATACCTTAGTTGTTACCAGCCCCCTTTATGGCAAGCAAGGCAGTGCTACCGCACTTAATTTTGCCAATTCGCTAGTGGCCGAAGGGCATCAACTCAAAACGGTATTCTTTTATTTGGACGGCGTAACTAATAGTCTCAGTACTAGCTTGCCTGCAAGTGACGAAGTGGACATACATCAATGCTGGATTGAGCTTAAAAACAATAGTGGTTGTGAATTATTGGTTTGCAGCGCTGCGGCATATCGTCGTGGCGTAGTGGCCAAAGAAGACCTTGAAAATCAAGCTGTCGAGTCGTTTAACATGAGTCATCAGTTTGCTATGTCTGGGTTGGCTGAAATGGCCACCGCTATGTTAAGTAGCGACAGGGTGGTGCAACTATGAGTAAGTCCTTGGTGTTTGTATTTGGTGCCGCTCCTCACGGTTCTAGCCTGGGGCGTGAAGCCTTAGATGCGGCTTTAGCATCTTCTGCGGTATCTGAAGATGTTGTGGTTTTCTTTGAAGGCGACGGAGTTTGGCAGCTGGTTAATAATCAAGACTCTGCTGCCATTCTGCAACGTGACGTATTGCCTACATATGGCTTACTGGATTTATACGACGTAGAAGAGATCTTTATAGATAAAGCCTCTATGCAGGAGCGAGGCTTAGCCTTAGACCAACTTGCTATTACAGTGAGAGCTTTAGATTCCAAAGAGTTCTATTCACGTCACTGTAACGCCCATGCAATATTGAGGTTTTAGTATGCTGCATATTCTGAGACATCCTTACGCAAGTGAAGTGTTTGAGCGTTGTTTGAGCGAGCTTGATGGCAGCGGTCACCTCGTACTAATTGAAGACGCGGTGTACGCTTGGCTGCGCAGTGACCCGCGTTTGCTGCAACTAGAGCAGCAAAGTAGGTTATCGGTGCTAAGTGCCGATGTGAGTGCCCGCGGTATAGAAGTATGCGATAAAGTGTTAGTGGATTACCAAGCCATGGTGCAACTAAGCGTTACACATCACCCTGCCTTAACGTGGTGAGCGAAGCTCTCAACCATGAAAAATATTAGCCTGTAAGCTTGAGCAAGCCTTGACACTTTTCCTGCGAGCGCATAAAATTTCGCCTCCCCAAAATTGGGGTAGATTTTTCACACGTTAAAAAGTAATTTCAGGAGCTATTTAAAATGGCAACGATTAACCAGTTGGTTCGCAAGCCACGTGCTAGTAAAGCTGTAAAAAGCAATGTACCAGCACTAGCTGCGTGTCCTCAACGCCGTGGTGTATGTACTCGCGTATATACTACCACTCCGAAAAAACCTAACTCAGCACTACGTAAAGTTGCTCGTGTTCGTTTAACTAACGGATTCGAAGTAACATCTTACATCGGTGGTGAAGGTCACAACCTACAAGAGCACAGCGTAATTTTGATTCGCGGTGGTCGTGTTAAAGATTTACCAGGTGTGCGTTATCACACCGTACGCGGCGCATTAGACTGTGCTGGCGTAAGTGATCGTCGTCAAGGACGTTCAAAGTACGGCGCTAAACGTCCTAAGTCATAACGGCTCTCCGTTAAGTAAGGCCAAACATTTAGTTATAGCGAAATTTTTTTAAAATTCGTTTTGGGGAAACCTGAAGCATACCGGAGATATTCAAATGCCTAGACGTCGAGTGATCGGTCAACGCAAAATCTTACCAGATCCTAAGTTCGGATCAGAACTTCTGGCTAAGTTCATCAACGTAGTAATGGTTGATGGGAAAAAATCTATTTCAGAAAAGATTGTATATGGTGCATTAGACGCTGCCGCTGAGAAATCAGGCAAGTCTCACCAAGAGATCTTTGAAATGGCTCTTGAAAACGTGCGCCCAACGGTAGAGGTTAAATCTCGCCGTGTTGGTGGTTCTACTTACCAAGTACCTGTTGAAGTACGTCCAGTACGTCGCAACACATTAGGTATGCGTTGGATGGTAGATGCAGCACGTAAACGTGGTGAAAAATCTATGGCTTTACGTCTAGCGGGTGAAATCCTAGACGGAGCGGAAAACAAAGGTTCTGCGGTTAAGAAACGTGAAGACGTTCACCGTATGGCTGATGCAAACAAAGCGTTTGCACATTACCGCTGGTAATTGGTTGCACAGCTGCTTAACGCAGCTGTGCGGCTTTCTATGTGAGACTAAGGATGTTTCCTTAGCAAGAGGATAAGAATGGCTCGTACAACTCCTATTGAGCGCTACCGTAATATTGGTATTGTTGCTCATGTTGACGCTGGCAAAACAACAACCACAGAGCGTGTTCTTTTTTATACTGGTCTATCTCACAAAATAGGTGAGGTGCATGATGGCGCAGCCACCATGGACTGGATGGAACAAGAACAAGAGCGCGGTATTACCATTACCTCTGCGGCTACCACTACTTTTTGGCGTGGTATGAACGCACAGTTCGATGAACACCGTGTAAACATCATCGATACTCCAGGGCACGTAGACTTCACTATTGAAGTTGAACGTTCGTTGCGCGTATTAGATGGGGCAGTAGTTGTGTTTTGTGGTTCATCAGGTGTTGAACCTCAATCAGAAACAGTCTGGCGCCAAGCTGATAAATATTCAGTTCCACGAATGGTATTCGTGAACAAAATGGATAGAGCTGGTGCAGATTTTGAGCGAGTAATCGAGCAAATCCGTGATCGCTTAGGCGCAAATTGCGTGCCTATTCAACTTAACGTTGGTGCTGAAGACGGATTCGTTGGTGTAATTGACCTGATTAAAATGAAGGCAATTAACTGGAACGAAGCTGATCAAGGTACCACCTTCAACTACGAAGACATCCCTGCAGATCTACTTGGCCGCGCTGAAGAGCTACACGAAGAACTCGTGGAAGCAGCAGCAGAAGCTAATGACGAGCTGATGGATAAATACTTAGAAGAAGGCGAGTTAACTGAAACCGAAATCAAGTTTGGTTTGCGTACGCGCACGTTAAACAATGAGATCGTGTTAGCGACTTGTGGTTCGGCATTCAAAAACAAAGGCGTTCAAGCAGTGCTTGATGCTGTTGTAGAATATTTGCCAGCACCAAATCACGTTGCCGCAATTAAAGGTTTGGACGAAAAAGACAACGAAGTTGCCTGTCCAGCAGACGACGAAGCTCCATTTGCAGCATTGGCGTTTAAAATTGCAACCGACCCATTTGTGGGAACGTTGACCTTTATGCGAGTTTATTCGGGGACGGTGGAAACCGGCACTGCGGTGTATAACTCGGTTAAACAAAAACGTGAGCGTTTAGGTCGTATGGTGCAAATGCACTCAAACGACCGTAAAGAGATCAAAGAAGTTCGTGCCGGTGATATCGCCGCTGCGATTGGTCTTAAAGACGTAACCACGGGTGACACTTTATGTGATATGAACAATAAAGTTGTTCTTGAGCGAATGGAATTTCCTGAGCCAGTAATTCAAATTGCTGTAGAGCCTCGAACCAAAGCAGACCAAGAAAAAATGGGTGTTGCTTTAGGTAAATTGGCCGCTGAGGATCCATCGTTTCGCGTAGAAACTAACGAAGAATCTGGACAAACCCTTATCTCAGGTATGGGTGAGTTACACTTAGATATCATCGTAGATCGCATGAAGCGCGAATTCAGCGTGAATTGTAATGTAGGTAAACCTCAAGTTGCTTATCGCGAAGCGATTCGCAAGCAAGTTGAAGTGGAAGGAAAGTTCGTTCGTCAATCCGGTGGTCGTGGTCAATACGGTCACGTTTGGTTGCGTATGGAACCTCTAGAGCCAGGTGCTGGTTACGAATTTGTCAATGAGATTGTGGGCGGTGCGGTTCCTAAGGAATACATCCCAGCAGTAGACAAAGGCTGTAAAGAGCAAATGGATCAGGGTGTGCTGGCAGGGTACCCGCTACTTGATGTTAAAGTCACTTTATTCGATGGTTCATTCCACGATGTTGACTCTAACGAAATGGCGTTTAAAATTGCCGGTGCAATGGGCTTCAGAAAAGGCGCATTGGATGCTGATCCAGTACTGCTCGAGCCGATGATGAAAGTAGAAGTTACAACCCCTGAAGATTGGATGGGCGATGTAGTGGGTGACTTGAATCGTCGTCGTGGCATAATTGAAGGCATGGACGATGGGGCTGCGGGCTTAAAGATTATTAAGTCTAAAGTGCCGCTGTCTGCAATGTTCGGCTATGCTACAGATCTACGTTCGGCTACTCAGGGGCGAGCCTCTTACTCTATGGAATTCCTAGAGTATAATGAAGCGCCGAAAAACGTTGCTGATACTATCGTAGAAGCAAAGTAAACTAATTCAACTATGATTGATCTGTCTCGAGTGAGGCAGGTTGGAATGGAAAAGAAGGTACATATCGTGTCTAAAGAAAAATTTGAACGTAATAAACCGCATGTAAACGTTGGTACAATTGGCCACGTAGACCACGGTAAAACTACACTAACAGCCGCTATTACTAACGTACTTGCAAAAGTATACGGTGGTGAAGCTAAAGACTTCGCAGCAATCGATAACGCTCCAGAAGAGCGCGAGCGTGGTATTACGATTTCTACTTCACACGTAGAGTACGATACTCCAAGTCGTCACTACGCACACGTAGACTGTCCTGGACACGCCGATTACGTTAAAAACATGATCACTGGTGCTGCACAAATGGACGGCGCTATCTTAGTAGTTGCTTCTACAGATGGCCCAATGCCACAAACACGTGAGCACATCCTGCTTTCACGTCAGGTTGGTGTACCTTACATCATCGTATTCATGAACAAATGTGACATGGTAGATGACGAAGAATTACTAGAATTAGTAGAAATGGAAGTTCGTGAACTTCTATCTGAATACGAATTCCCAGGTGATGACATTCCAGTAATCCAAGGTTCAGCGCTTAAAGCCCTAGAAGGCGAAGAAGCATGGGAAGCTAAGATTGTAGAGCTTGCAGAAGCCCTAGATACTTACATTCCTGAGCCAGAGCGTGACATCGACAAGCCGTTCCTACTACCAATTGAAGATGTGTTCTCAATTTCAGGTCGTGGTACAGTTGTTACTGGTCGTGTTGAGCGTGGTATCGTTAAAGTTTCAGAAGAAATTGAAATTGTTGGCGTAAAAGAAACCACCAAAACAACTTGTACTGGTGTTGAAATGTTCCGCAAGCTTCTTGACGAAGGTCGTGCTGGTGAGAACTGTGGTATTTTGTTACGTGGTACTAAGCGTGATGACGTACAACGTGGTCAAGTACTTGCAGCTCCTGGCTCAATTACTCCACACACCAAGTTCGAAGCTGAAGTATACGTACTAAGCAAAGACGAAGGTGGCCGTCATACTCCTTTCTTCAAAGGTTACCGTCCACAGTTCTACTTCCGTACAACTGACGTAACAGGTGCTGTAGAGCTTCCTGAAGGTGTTGAAATGGTAATGCCTGGCGACAACTTGAAGTTTGTTGTAGAGCTAATCTGCCCAATCGCGATGGACGAAGGTTTACGCTTCGCAATCCGTGAGGGTGGCCGTACAGTAGGTGCGGGTGTTGTAGCTAAAATCTTCGAATAAGAAGACTTAGTGCAATAGAAGAAAAGGTCGCTTAGGCGGCCTTTTTTGTTTTCTAACTGCCCAACTTTTATTTCTGTGTTGCGTTATCGAGGTAAATGGATCGCAAAAAATTGATGCTCTTCAACATTAGAGAAAATAATTAACTCACCGCTAATGAGTTTCTTTACAAAAGTATCAAGGGTGGGTAATTAAATGATATTATTAGTTAATATTTCAGTTTGATTTAATTTGTACGGACAAGGAAGCGGTATGTTAAAGGGACGTAAGACAAAGTTTGCAATGGCACTATTAGTGTCATTTGGCCTGTTTGGGTGTGGCGGTGACGAAGGTTCCGTATCGATTGGTGGGGGGGGGAACTCTTTGGCTGATGACGACCCAACAACCCAAACCGCAGTGGCCTTCTCTAACCAATATTATGCGCCGATTAACTTACAATTATACTACTCTTATGGCCCTGCGCTAAGCAATCCAGTAGGGGAAGAGACAGACGTTCCGTATTTATCCCATAGTAAAACTACTCAGCTAACAGAAGATTTTTGGAAAAATGTTAGCTCTAGAGATGTAACCTTCACCGCTGTAGACTCGAACTCTCTTGGAACAATTGGCGAAGCAGGATCAATTAAGGGGATCAAATCGGGTAACTTTAATCTCATATACGCCTACGGTCACTCAATAGCACCTAAAGGTTTGCGCTTAGCCCATGTTACGTTTTTGCAGTCAAGACCGGATAATAATCGGTTTAACATACGTTTACTAAATAGCTATAGTACGCCGGGTTTTGAAGGTCCGGTGGATTTTTACATGACCAAGTCTGATGGCGGCGAATTGGAATTAGTAGCGAGTGACATCGCTACTGGGAATATAAGTTCAGTAATAAATGCAATAGCCCACCCTCTAGGAAACAAGTTTGCTGTGCTGGCTGCGGGTACCGAGTACCCTGCAACTCCTGGTGACGAAAATAGTTGGTTGTTTTATGCCGACGCTAGCGATGGCGTAGCTATCAATGCTGGAAATAACTATATTATGCGTCCAATATATGTCCCGGCAACTGACACGAACGCTGAGTATAATATTTTACATCCAGACCTAGAGTTTACAGTCGAGTTGGATTGTGGCTGCTAACAGTAAGAACTACTTTTATCTAGTTATTAAGCATCTATAGAAAAGTGTCTGTTTTATAAAAAGGGTAAGCTTTCAGCTTGCCCTTTTTTATTGGGAAAAACTCGCGCATACTCAAGTAACAGAGACTACCTTTTATTATAAAAATGTAATTTGGTGGTTGAATAACTTAGTTAAGGAGGACGAGTTATGAAAATATTGATAGCCCTAAGTTTATTGTTGTTTACCTCTTTGGTAGCCGCTGAGCTGCCAAAACCAACCGACGAGCCAATTCTTACCATTGCCGGTCTAATTCAAAACAGTAACAGCGAGGGGGCGGCAGATTTCGATTTGAAAATGCTGCAGGCTATGCCGCAACACACTATTGTTACTCGTCATCCTTGGGTTGAAAGTCGTCATCACTATAAAGGCCCTAAAGTATCTGATCTGCTTGAAATGGCAGGGGCTCGCTCTACTAAGCTCACTTTGGTTGCATTAAACAATTACGAAGTGGAAATTGAGTTTGACGATATTGCGGAATTTGAACCTATTTTAGCTTGGTCTGATAACGATCGTGTGATGCGGGTGCGTGACAAGGGACCGCTATGGTTAATGTTACCTATTGATAAACACCCAGAGCTGTTACAGATGCCATATAACGACTTTATGATTTGGCAGCTGCGCAGCATTATTGTTAAGTGAGTTTAATTGTTGATGAATTGGCTTACTAGGCTTCCTCAAAAATACAAAAAAGGCTTAATTTCACTGGTTGTTTCACTGTTTATTGTTAGTGCGGTGATCTGTGTGTATCAACTTCGGCAAATTATTCAGCTATTGGAGTCGCCTAAATCCACAAGTTCTTGGTCTGTCGTCCAATTGCAAATGGAGCATCGACGCTTTGTTAATGCATTGCAGATTTACCGCTTGAATGGCGTCAGCCAATCAGAGCTGATGCTGCGCTACGATATTTTGTGGAGCCGCTTCCCGGTTTTACTGGAAGGCCAAGAAACCGCAGGCTTTCAGAGCATTCAATCAGCTAAGCATTTAGTGCGGGAGTTGTTTCAAGAAGTGCAGCGTATCGAGCCGCTGTTGCGCGCTTTACCACCATCTCATGAAAAGTTCGAGCGTTTGGTCGAGCGCCTTGATCTGTATGCTGCTCCAATCAACACCTTGGTAAATCGCGAGTTTCAGCGTAATAGTGAATTTGATAAGAAAACCGACTTTAGGTTACTGCAGCTGCAACTGATTTTGTCCTTTGCGATTGGTGCGTTATTAATTAGCGGTTCTATTCTGATTGTGATGATTGTGCGCGAGAATCACATAAACCGTTATTTGGCTAATCACGATGTGCTTACCGGCCTGCCTAATCGCGCTGGCTTACGTGAATTTATCGATAGCCTCGAAGATAACCGCCGTGATTACGCCATTATGGTGCTGGACTTGAATGGTTTTAAAAGCATTAACGATAACTACGGGCATGAGTACGGTGACCGAATTCTCAATTTGGTCGCGCAACGTTTGGGTGGCCAAATGCGCCACTGTGACTTTGCTGTGCGCTTAGGTGGTGATGAATTTGCCATCGTACAAACACGCGTGCGCTCTAATGAAGACTGCTCTGGTTTTGCTGAACGCTTAATAAATGTAATAGAAAAACCAATGTCTTTAGAAGGGCGTGAATGTTTTGTTGGTACCAGTATTGGTATCAGTATGGCCTTAGACAACGGTGAGGATTGGTTAACGATATTGGGGCAGGCTGATACTGCGATGTATCAAGCTAAGCAGCAATTTCGATGCAGTTCTTGGCAGTTTTTTGAAGGCGAAATGCAGTTGGCTAAAGAGCGCGAACAACAATTGCTGAGCGAACTGCGAGCAGCGCTAGAACAACAAGATTTGAGTTTGTTTTACCAACCTATTGTAGATCTTACGAGTGATAAAGTAGTGGGAGCAGAAGTTCAAGCGCGTTGGAAACATCCCGTTTACGGCTGGATTGAACAAGACGAACTAGTGAGTATTGCACATGCCAGTGGCTGTGTGGTCACGTTAGAGTCTTGGGTACTACGAGCTGCCACCCAACAGCTTAAACGCTGGCACCACGCGGTTGACCCTCATCTGCAATTAGCGGTGTCTATCTCCTCATCTACTTTACATACTGATTTATTAGTATTAGTGAATAAGGTACTGATAGAGAGTCGTATTCTGCCGCATCGATTAATCATTAATATCATCGATAGCGACCAGCAAATGCTGCTGAATTGTGTCGACGCTATTAGAGAGTTACGCAGAATTGGTGTGAGTTTATCGCTGGATAATTTTGGCAGCGCTGAATGTCCTCTGGAGTTGTTAAATCACCTACCGGTGCAATACCTGCGTGGGGCCAAGTCTTTAATGGCAGAGTTACTAAATTCAACCGATAAACAGCCTATGCTAACGGCTACGGTGATGTTTGCTAATCGCTTAGGGGTGAAGCTGATGGTTGATGGTGTAGAGAACGAGCAGCATCTAAACCAGCTTAAAGGCATTACCAAGGAAGTGTTTGTACTAGGGGCGGCCATTGCTGCTTGGGCGCAGGCCGAGGAATTTTCCCCCTATTTACGCGAAACCATTAAGCCGGCTATTGGCGAGTAAGTTGTTTAAATTCAACTAATAACTTATGCATTTGCTCAAGTTTAGCCACCATTACTTTTAGTTGAGTGACAAAGTGCTCATCGTCTTGGCATTCTTGTAACAATACCAAGTCACTGGCTAACTCTTCTACATAAGGTAAAAACTGGCGATGTTGGTCTTTAAACAAGCTGTCTTTGAACAGCGCACTAAACTTGGCTTTACCTTGCTCTTGCTGTTGCTTTAATACGCTATCCGCATCAATGGCTTTATGGTAAATGTCTTTTAAGTTTTCTTGTATTTGCTCAACGAGCTTGGTTTTATCCATTGAAAAGGTCACTGTGTCTAGTTGAATGTCTGCTTGCTGGCTTAACCTGAAGGGTAGCCAACAAGCCTTATGGTTTTAGTTTAGCTCAAGCCGATGTCTATCGGTGTTTTACTGTTTTTACCGGCTTGCTCACGTGCTAAGCGTGGAACAAGAAAACCAGGTAAACGTTGGTATAAGTCACGCATTATCAACACTGCTTGCTGTTCGTCAATATCGTAGTGACTCGCACCGGCTACTTTATCCAGCAAAAATAAGTAGTAGGGCAGAATGTTGGCAGAGAATAGTGCTTCGCTTAGCGCTGTTAAGGTATCTACGTTGTCATTGATGTCTTTTAACAACACCCCTTGATTCAACAGTGTTACGCCCGCTTGCTGCAGCTTTGAAAAGGCTGTTCGAAGTGGTTGGTTCACTTCGTTGGGGTGGTTAATGTGGCTCACCATAATGCTTTGTAAACGCGTATTGGCGAGCAGTTCAACAAGTTCGGTGGTTATGCGGCTAGGTAACACTACCGGTAAGCGGCTATGAATGCGTAATCGTGTTAAGTGGCTAATTTGCTCAAGTTGCTCTACCAACCACGCCAATTGCTCGTCATTGGCCATTAAAGGATCGCCACCGCTCAAGATCACTTCGTTAATATTGCTATCATTGGCGATGTAGTCAATGGCTTGCTGCCAACCAGCCTTGCTAGGGCTGTTGTCTTGGTAAGGGAAGTGGCGACGAAAACAATATCTGCAGTTTACCGCACAGCCCCCGCGTAAAATAAATAATACTCGGCTTTTATACTTGTGCAGTAATCCCGGTACGGCAGATTGGTGTTCTTCAAGCGGGTCTTCGGTAAAACCTGCGGCTTGAATAAACTCTTCTCGCTGTGGCAATACCTGCAGTAACAATGGGTCTTTAGGGTCGCCTACTTGCATGCGTTGTACAAAGCTGAGTGGTACTCGCATTGGGAATAATTTACGTGCTGCGATGTCTAACTGATAGTTTTCAGGGTCTAATTGTAAGTATTGCAGCAGATCTTTGGGATCTGTGATGGCGTTTGCCAGCTCTTTTTGCCAATTACCCTGCACAGCAGCGTCGTTTCGCGGTATTATTCGCAGCATTGAAATTGATATTACCTTGTAAGTAGAGGACCAAATGGCGTCATATAGTACCAGTGAATTCAAAGGCGGGCTAAAAATTATGCTCGACGGCGAGCCTTATGCAATTCTAGAAAATGAATTTGTAAAACCAGGCAAAGGCCAAGCATTTAGCCGCGTTAAATTGCGCCGTTTGTTAACCGGTAAAGTATTAGAGAAAACCTTCAAATCTGGTGAATCAGTTGAAGCAGCAGATGTGATGGATTATGAATTAGCCTACCTGTACAACGATGGCGAATTCTACCACTTCATGAACAACGATACTTTTGAGCAAATTGCTGCAGATGAAAAAGCAGTGGGCGAGACGGCTAAATGGTTAGTTGAGCAAGACGTATGTGTTATTACCACTTGGAACGAGAATCCAATTTTAGTGACGCCTCCTAATTTTGTGGAATTAGAAGTAACAGAGACCGACCCAGGCCTGAAAGGCGATACCGCCGGTACGGGGGGTAAACCTGCTACGCTAACTACCGGTGCGGTAGTGCGTGTACCGTTGTTTATTCAAATTGGTGAAGTAGTAAAAGTTGATACACGCAGTGCTGAATATGTGGGTCGTGTAAAATAAGCGCTACAGTTTAGAAAAAGGGAGCCTTAGGCTCCCTTTTTTATTTGCTAATGTTTAGTAAAACTAGCGAATTCAGCTGTGTTTAAAGAACAAAATTATGTTTGCCAGTTGAATAAATTTTATGGTTCAAGCGCTTTGATTTAAATCAAATTTTCACTTTGCGTAATCGCGATTTGTCTGCAATGCTTAATCTACCACATTGTTAATGATAAAAAGGTTATCAGTATGAATGTAGTTGCAGATGCTCCCGTGGAACATGTAGACAGACGTTATTCGAATCGACTTCGTTTTGCTAAAGGCTCAGGAGATTACCCAACCGGTGTTTTTGAACTATTGGCCAGTAAAGAAGCTGAACTTGATTTATTAAAACAACGAGAACAGCAGTTAGAGCTAGAGATTAGTTCGCTAAAACGTAACTGCCAAAAAGATTTAAAAGCGGGCTAAGCCTTAGCCCGCTTGTTTTTTAGATTAAACCTAGTAATAGCAATGTAGCGCAAGCTACCGAGCCAGCAAATGCCACCCCGTAGAATAGTGCTTTTACTAGGTTGCCAGCATGGATCCCAAAGTCGTGTAAGGTATGGTAAAGGCGATGCATGCACAACCACAGCGGTAAGCTCACAATCACCCAAATCACAGCCGCGCCTAACCAGTGTTGTGAGAAGGCTAAGACTCTTTCATAAGAAAACTGCTCGGCAGGAATAATCCCTAGAGGTACCAGTAGTCCAGTGATTAATATAGCAATAGGTGTGAACAGCGCAGCTACCATGCCGCCAGCGCCAAACATTCCCCAAAACACAGGTTCGTTAGAACGTTTCATCTGTTTCTCCTAAATTAATACCAATACCAGGCCAACAACACTTATACCCGCTAACGCGCCGTACATACTATTAACTATCCAGCTGTCTGGCACTCGCTTTTGTCCAAGCCATAAGTTGGCGGCTTTAGGCGCGAGGCTAAACCAAGTAATGCTGTGATACAGCGTCCATACTAGGGTGAGCAAGTGAAAGGCAAGCCAAGCAGGCTGGCTCATTGCGCCTAACCAGCCATTAAATGCGTCAGCACCTTGGCTTAAGCGGAACAAGCCAAATAGCAGCACCATGCTGTAAATCGCTATGACTAGGCTAGAGCCTTCGCGAATGATGTACTTGGTATGAAACGTGTTTTTAAGCCACCAAGTTGCGCCCATTTTGCGTTCGTAAGGTTTACGTTTAGTCATGCTTACTCTCCTGGCTTGAACATGGCAATCACATAGTCTTTAGCGCTATCTACTTTTCCAAGTTGAATTGCTGCTGCAGGGTCTACGTCTTTGGGACACACTTTTGAGCAGTAACCAACAAAGGTACAGCCCCAAGCGCCTTCTTCGGCGTTAACTATCTTCATTCGCTCTGCTTTACCAGCGTCACGATTGTCTTGGTTATAGCGATGCAATATGGCTAAAGCGGCAGGACCAGTGAATGACTTATCTAAACCGTACTGCGGACACGCCGCATAACAAAGGCCACAGTTAATACACATGGAAAACTGCTTGTATTGCGCCATGTCTTTAGGTGATTGAGTGTGGCAACCATCGTCTAGCGACTTAGGGTTATCGTTAATGATGTAGGGCTTAACTGACTCAAGCTTCTCGATGAAGTCGCTCATATCAACTACCAAGTCACGCTCGATAGGGAAGTTGGCTAAGGCTTCAATCTTCATTCCTTTTGGGTAATCACGGAGGAAGGTTTTACAACCTAATTTAGGTATCCCATTCACCATCATGCCGCAGCTACCACAAATCGCCATTCGGCAAGACCAGCGGTAGCTTAAGGTTGGGTCTAACTCATCTTTTATGTAAGCCAAAGCTTCTAATAGCGACATCTCGCGAGTAAAAGGCACATCAAAGGTTTGCCATACCGGCTCTTTATCGGTTTCTGGACGATAGCGTAAGATCTCAATTTTCATCACTTCAGCCATTTTACTTCGCCTCCGCTTGTTTTTTAGCTGCTTCTTGAGCATCGGCGGCGGCGCCGTATACACGTTCTGCAGGTTGAGATTTAGTGATTTTCACATCGCTGTAGCTAATTTCGGGCGCCATATCGGGGCGGTAATTCGCTAAGGTGTGTTTTAAAAAGTTCACATCGTCTCGTTGCTCAAAGCCATCAATGCGTTGATGAGAACCGCGACTCTCTTTGCGGTTAATCGCCGAAACAGCCATCGACTCTGCCACATCTAATAAATACCCAAGCTCTACGGCATACAGCCACTCGGTATTAAATACTTCACTGTTGTCGACTAACTTAATGTTTTTATAGCGCTGTTTTAACTCGGCGATCTTATCGATAGTTGTTTGCATTGCTTCTTCGGTTCGATAAATACCTACGCCATCTTCCATAGTGCGACCGAGTTCGTTGCGAATATCAGAAGTCTTTTCATCACCCTGATTGGTTTTTAAGGCTTGATACTTCGCCAAAGTTTGCTCTGCTTGGGCAAGTAGTGAAGCGCTATCGCTATGGGTTGATACTAGCGCATTGCGTGCTGCAGATTCTCCAGCGACTTGGCCAAATACGGTAATCTCGGTTAGTGAGTTAGACCCTAAGCGATTAGCGCCATGTAAACCTACCGAAGAACACTCGCCAGCGGCGTATAAGCCTTTTAGTGAGGTGGCACAGCGGCCGTCAGTTTCAATCCCGCCCATGGTGTAATGCACAGTAGGGCGAACTGGGATTGGCTCTTTCACGGGGTCTACACCCATGTAAGCTTTGGCTAACTCACAAATAAACGGCAAGCGTTCTAATAAATAATCTTCACCCAAGTGAGTGAGGTCGAGGTGAACATAATCGCCATTTGGCCCTTCAATGGTGCGACCTAGCTGGGCTTCTTGCCAGAAACATTGGCTTAAGCGGTCGCGTGGGCCAAGTTCCATGTATTTGTTTTTAGGTTCGCCGACTGGTGTTTCAGGTCCCAAGCCGTAATCTTGCAGGTAACGGTAACCGTCTTTATTGGTAAGAATACCGCCTTCACCACGACAACCTTCTGTCATCAAAATCCCTGATCCAGGTAAGCCCGTTGGGTGATATTGCACAAACTCCATGTCTCGCAGTGCTACACCATGGCGATAGGCCAAAGCCATGCCGTCGCCGGTAACAATGCCGCCGTTGGTATTAAAGCGATACACTCTGCCTGCGCCACCGGTAGCAATAATCACCGATTTGGCTTGAATCAATTTGGCTACGCCTTCGGCGATATCAAGGGCAATCACGCCTTTTACTTGGCCGTCTTCTACGACTAAATCTAAAACAAAGTGCTCGTCGTAACGTTTAATGCTGGGGTATTTAGTCGAGGTTTGAAATAAGGTGTGGAGAATGTGAAAGCCACTTTTGTCTGCAGCAAACCAGGTGCGCTCGATCTTCATTCCACCAAAGCGGCGAACATTAACGCTGCCGTCTGGTCGGCGAGACCACGGACAACCCCAGTGCTCAAGTTGAGTCAGTTCTTTGGGGGCTCGCTCAACAAAAAAGTCCACTACGTCTTGCTCACATAACCAATCGCCACCGGATACGGTGTCGTTAAAGTGGTTATCAAAGCTATCGTGGTCTTGGGCTACACCAGCTGCACCACCCTCGGCGGCAACCGTGTGGCTGCGCATTGGGTATACTTTTGAAATGAGAGCCACTTCTAACTCGGGGTGTTGCTCGGCAACTTCAATAGCAGCACGTAAGCCTGCTCCCCCAGCGCCAACAATGGCGACATCAGTTTTGATTACTTCCACGCTTTTCTCCATACGAAATAAGCCTACAATGATTGTGCGGGTATTCGCTTTTTGATGTTTGACTAAAATCAAATATTGGCGCTACTTTGAGCAGGCTTCCGAGATAATTTGTCTTTTGAGATATAACTCCCGCTTTTGTTAGCAAAGTGGTATAAAACCTCGCGATAAAAACTAACTCAATGCAGGAAAAAATTTGCATGTCTGAAACACTTTGGCAACCCTCTGCAAGTATCGAGACTCTTCAAGCTAGAGCAGAAATCATTAACAAAATCAGATGCTTTTTTGCTGCGCGAAAAGTGATGGAAGTAGAAACGCCAAGCATGAGCCAAGCGTGCGTGAGTGATGTTCATTTACATAGCTTTGCCACCACCTTAACTGGGCCGGCTGCGCCTCACTCCATGAGCTTGTATTTGCAAACTTCGCCAGAGTTTCATATGAAGCGCTTACTGGCAGCGGGTAGCGGCTGTATTTATCAAATCGCTAAGGCATTTCGCAATGAAGAAGCTGGGCGCTTTCACAACCCAGAATTTACAATGCTGGAGTGGTATCGCGTGGGTTTTCACCATTTCGCTCTAATGGACGAAATGGACACGCTGATAGACTTAGTGCTGGCTTGTGGTAGCGCTGAACGGCTAACTTATGTTGAGGCCTTTGAGCAAAGCTTAGGTGTTAACCCATTAAGTGCTAGCCATGCCGATTTTGTTGAAGTAGCGAAGGGTTTGTCGGTAGCCGATTTAGTTGAGCAGGAAACTGATCGAGACACGATTTTACAATTGCTATTCTCTTTAGGAGTAGAGCCGTATATCGGCCAGCAGCGGCCTTGTTTTGTTTATCACTTCCCTGCTTCGCAAGCTGCTTTAGCTAAAATTTCAGCGACCGATCCCCGAGTGGCTGAGCGCTTTGAGCTTTATTTTAAAGGCGTAGAGCTAGCCAATGGTTTTCATGAACTAACCGATGCAGAAGAACAAGCACAGCGTTTTGCTAAAGACCAGCAAGTGAGAGAGCAATATGGTTTCGCCCCCGCACAGATAGATAAACGCTTTTTAGCTGCCTTGGTTGCAGGTTTGCCAGAGTGTGCTGGCGTGGCCTTGGGCATTGACCGTTTATTGATGCTAGCGCTAGAAACCGACAATATTCAGCAAGTGCAAAGTTTTAGCATCGAGCGAGCTTAGTATTTCGCAGGGAGAGCAGGGAGCAATCGCTCCCTTTTTAGTTGGGCTGTTACAAAATGACCATCATGGCAATGTATAGCAATGCCAAGCCGGTGGTTCCCATAACCCCGCCAATTTTGATCAAATCTTTAGTTTCAATAAAACCGGTAGAGTAGGCAAGGGCGTTAGGCGGAGTACTGACAGGCAACATCATGCCTAACGACGCCGACAGCGCGACAATAATCAACAATGTGGTGATACCGCCATCGCCATCTAAGCCACTTAAGCTGGTAGCCACCGCCGCTGCTATTGGCATAATTAAGTTAGCTGTTGCGGTATTTGACATAAAATTAGCCATAACCACACAAACTATCGACAGCACCACAATCACCGCTAAAGTCGGCATGCTAGAGAAGTCGATTGAGGTGGCGATTTTTGCGGCTAAACCGCTTTTTTCTAAGGCCATGCCCATAGCGATACCACCGGCTACTAACCACAATACATCCCAGTTAAATAGCTTTAAGTCGTCTTTACCGATTACGCCGGTAAGGGTGAATACGGCGAGCGGAATAATCGCCACCACGTAGCTGTTCATGCCATGCCAAGCGGTACTTAACCACAATAAAATAGTTAAGGCGAAAGTAGCGTAAACAATGTAGGCGCGAGTACTTTTTTGAAAAGTCCCTTTAAGATTTAGCTCCAAAACTCCGGTTTTTGATGGGTAAAGTTTACATAGTAAAAACCAAGCAATAGCGAGCTGAATAATGACAAAGGGAATACCAAAAGCCATCCAAGACGCAAAGGTAACTTGGCCTTCAGGAATATATTGCAGGGCGATGGCGTTAGGTGGAGTACCAATAGGAGTACCAATACCACCGGTATTGGCAGCAACTGGAATCGCCAAAATAAGCCCTTTCATGCCGAGATCGTTGCGCGGGGCTGCGGCAATAAGTGGGCCTACAATAGCGAGCATCATGACCGTGGTGGCAGTATTACTCATAAACATGCTGAAGATGGCGGTAATCAGCATAATGCCTAACATAATCATTGGGATGCGTTTGCCGAACGGTTTGAGTAGCACTCGTGCAAGGTTGTTATCTAGTTCAAACTTAGATGCCGCAATGGCTAAAGCAAACCCCCCCATGAATAAGATAATGATGGGCGAAGAGAAGGCATTAAAAATACTAGTGTAAGGCAGTAAGTCGCCCATTGGTGCGCTGCCAGTATCGGCGATAAACACACTAATCCCTTGATTGGAAATAAGCACTAACTCGAGGGTAATGATCAGTAATGAGGTGGCAAATACCGGCACTGGCTCAAAAATCCACAGCAAAGCCGCCATAACAAAAATGGCAATGATTCGGTGCTGTACTATGGTGAGGTCAGCTAAAGGAATTGCGCTGGTAGGTAGCGCCAAAATAAGTAGGGGAACAATTAAACAAACCAACAGCTTAAGGTGTTTATGCAAGGCCATGTTCTAAGATCTCTGAGCTAATTATTTGAAATAATGGTTTTTTTAAAGCTCTACGATACCCAAAGCCTCAACTAAGAATTGAGAGATACATCTAATTGTGGGTAGGCGATGTCTATGCTATTCGCCTTAAACTTGTCGTTGATCAAAGTGTACAACTCGTGGGTCATCGGTAAGCGATAACGCATCTCACTTACATAGACTCGCATCTCGAATTTCATGCCGTTGTTAGTGTATTCCGTGAAGTAAATTTCAGGTTGTGGGTTGGTTAATACTAAGCTGTTTGCTTCCACCGCTTCTTGCAATATCTGTGTCACCAAGTTGTTGTCGGAACCTTGTTTAACTTGCACCATGAGTACCACACGAGTTATTGGGTCAGTCAATGACCAGTTAATAAACTGCTCGGTGATAAAGGCCTTGTTGGGCACAATAATCTCTTTCCTGTCCCAATCTACAATGGTGGTCGCGCGAGTTTCAATGTTGGAAATAGTGCCTGTTAGTTCGCGAATGGTGACGGTGTCGCCAATTCGAATGGGTTTTTCAAATAAGATGATTAAACCAGAAATAAAGTTGGCAAAAATTTCTTGTAGGCCAAAACCCAAACCAACGGTGAGAGCAGCTACTAACCATTGTAATTTAGACCATTCAATACCGAGTAATCCAAAGCCACTGAAGATACTAAATAGAATCACCATGTAATTGATCATTGTGGTGATGGCAAAGCCCGTTCCTGGGTTTAAAGACAAGTGCTGCAATACCATTAGCTCTAACAAACCAGGCAGGTTGCGAATCAACAGCATGGCAAAAAAGAATACTAATAAGGCTGAGCCCAGTGAGCGTAGAGTAATTTCGTTGACCGCTGCTACACCCGCGCGGCTGGTATTACTTTCCCATAAGGTAATATTATCTAGGAAGGAGAAAGCGCTGGTCATTTCAGACCAGCTAAACAGCAGTACTAATACCAGCGCTAAGATTAACGCGGCGCGCAACAACCCTAAAGATTGGGCGCTAATGGTATCTAGATCGATGACGGGTTCTTCAATCGCTTCAACAAAGCCTTCACTAGATATACTTGGATCTTCGTCTTCGGCGTGGCGTTGGGCAATCATCTCTGCGCGGCGCACTTTGGCGCGGTCAAAGGCAATTCGGCGACGTTGCAGTAGCATCCAGCGATGAATAAGCAGGTAGCTAAGCATAAATACCACGGCAATAATAAAGCTCAGCACCACCTGCCAATATACGGTAAACGCAGTGGCAAAAAAGCCTGCGGCAGAGGCTAAGGCCGCCATTAAAGGAATACTAATTGCCGCTCCCCAAATAAGCTTTTTGGCCAGTTGCGGTGCTTTAAAAATATCTAAACGGTAGTTAACCGGAAGCTCGATACGGTAAATACTATGAAAGCCATAAGCTACCCATAACAGCAGCCCGATAAAGGCTAAACGGGCTAGGCCGCTATAAGCGGGTTGGCTGGTTTGTAGAATACAAAGGTTAAGAACAAAAACCAGCGGTAGGCTAATGTAAACTAAACGGCGAATAAGGGTAATGGCCTGCTGAATGTTGACCAGTGGCCACTTAAAGTGGGTATTGAGCAGACCGTTTTTCTGGCAAAACTGCTGCAGCAAATGGAATAGCCATAATACTAGTGCTACGTTGATTAGCGCATCACCAACATCCCGAGAAAAGGCATATTCCCACTTGTAGTTTAGGGCGAATCCAACACTTCCAATAAACAGGGCTAAGGGAGTGGCTAGCGCTGCACTAAGTAATAGATTCGACAAGGTATAGTGAAATTTATCGCGGGTAATGTTGCCAGTTTTAGAGTCAATACGTTGTAAATAGCCCTTTAACCAGTGCATTTTTAAATGACGCACATACACCATGCTTGCCGCCACTAAACTTAACCAAACCAGCCATAACCAAGATAAGTTTTGAATCGAGAGTTTCAGCTGTTTGAGTTGTTGGATATTCAATAACCAAATGACGGATTGGCGAACATCACTAAAAAAACTGAGGTCGATGGCTTTTACATCTGCAGTCCAAAACAGCTCTTGATTGGCTTCTTGGTTAATAATGCGCAGTTCGTCATTGAGCTTGGAGTAATCTAGCTTTAGACGGGCTAATTCAAATAAACGAGAATCTAATTCAAGTTGATATTTATCGGATAGTTGCTGATTGAGTTTGAGGTGTTTGCGCAGTATCTGTTGCTGTTCGTCACTAAGGGATGCAATAAGCTGCTGTTTAGCCTGTTGTTGGGCTTGGCTACGCAAAGTGTAAATTAAGTTTTGGTGGCGATGTTTGCTAATCCTCACTTCAATAATCTGTTGTTCTATGGGCGCTAAGGTTTTTGCCTTGGGTAAGCTGCTGATCTGCTCACGCAAATATTCGCCATAAGAGCGGGTTACTTTTAGCCACGATACCTGTTCTTTGAAGTTGGCAAAGGTGAGTTTAATGTGTTCTAACTCGTTGTTAGCGTGTTGCTGCAGCAGAGCAATTTGCTCGCTTTGGTCAAACAAGGCCGACAATTGGCGTTGAATATGTTGGTTTTGATCCACTACCTCTTTCACGAGGGGCAGTTCTAAAAGCTCGGGTGCGGTAAAGGCTAACTGCTCTGATAAACGTTGTGCTTCGGCGCGATGTTCTTGAGATAGGCGATTTTTAAGTTCTTCAACAATCCGTTTTTGAGAAAATTGTTGGCGCTGTAACAGGCTTATCTCTAGTTGCAGTAGTTCATTACGTTGGTTGGCACTTTGTGCGGCTAGCTCTAACATGGCTAATTGAGCGGTTAAGCTCGCTTCGTTCACTTGTGTGCGAACACGTTGGGCTTCTTCTACTTCGCTAAGCACACCAAATTGCAGAGCCTCTAGCTTGCTGCGCAAGGAGCTTAGTTGCTGACGCAGTGGACCACTGCGCTGGTGGTGCTCACTAACATCTAAATCTATGGCGAATTGGCGCTGTTTAAGTTCATCAATACGGGCACTGCTGCTGTTAAGTGTGGCTTGCCAAGTGTTTAGTTGTTCGGTGAGTTGATTAGAATTTAGCGTATCTAGCTGACTTATTTCAGGTGCTTGATACTGGTTAAGTTTGTCTTGTAAATCTTTACGCAGCCGCGAAAAATTATTAATAATGCTACGGTAATATTTGGCTTTTTCTCGGTAGTCATTGCCTTCTTTAAGCAAGGCTAAAGATTCTTCATAAATCAGCTGTTGCTGCTGGGTATTGAGGTTACTGGGTTGGGTATCTAAGGAACCAATTAAGCTTTTTAAGTGGTTTTCGCCACCCACGTTCGCTTGAGCCGCCATACAAAATATCAGTAAAGGCAAAGCAAGCCAGCGGAGTAAAAGCGTTGGTTTCATTCGTTAGGAGCCAAATTAAGTGCGCTAGTGATTGTTACTTATTTTATATTAAATAATTGAATTAGCGTAATAATAAGCAGAATTGAATCAGTCTTGAAGGGCTAGCCTTCAAGACTTGGTAGTATTTTACTGGGCTTTACTGGCGAAATGAGTGCCCATTACGGTGCTCACTGTTGGCGCGAGTGACTGTTCAAACTCAATGGCATCTTTAGCAAATAGCATTACCACGGTTGAACCCAGCTTAAAGCGACCCATTTCAGCACCTTTGTCTAGGCTAATATCTTGATCAGAGTAGTCCCAAGTAAACACCTGCTTGCTGCCTGGTGGCGTTACTGTGCCAGACCAAATGGTTTCAATGCTAGCAACAATAGTGGCGCCCACCAATACCATGGCCATAGGGCCAAACTCGGTATCAAAAATAGCCACTACGCGTTCATTGCGGGCAAACAAGTTAGGTACATTAGCAGCGGTTAGCGGGTTAACCGAAAACAGTTGGCCGGGCACATAGACCATTTTTCGCAGCTTACCCTTACAAGGCATATGAATGCGGTGATAGTCTTTTGGGGCTAAATAAATAGTGGCAAAGTCACCATCGTTAAATTCTTCGGCCAGCTCTTTATCACCACCAAGTAACTCTCGCGCACTGTAATCATGGCCCTTAGCTTGAATAATTCGGCCGTGCTGAATGGGCCCTAATTGGCTCACTGCTCCGTCTACTGGATGGGCTAAATTAGAGTCGCCATCTACTAAAGGGCGAGTGCCTGGTTTTAGTGGACGAGTAAAAAACGCATTAAAACTTGGGTAGGCACTAGGCTCACTGTTTACCGCATCGTTCATGTCTACTTGGTAACGATTAATAAACTTTTTAATCACCCAATGAGTGAGTTTTCCTGCTTCGGCTTGGGCCAGTTTACCCACTAAGCGAGATAAACCATGCTGTGGAAAGCAGTACTGGGCGGCAACTTTAATTTTGTCTAACACTCTATATTCTCATGGTCTGGTGAATTATTTTTTCCCGGGAATTGCCCGTGAAGGTTTGTTACTTTCCATTGTTTCTAATAAACGTTGGTAACTATCGAATCGCTGCTGCGAAATTTTGCCAGAGTCTATCGCTTCTTGCATAGCACAACCAGGATCACCTTGGTGCTTGCAGTCACGAAAACGGCATTGATTCAGCCAAGGACGAAACTCAATAAAGCCCCACGCAACACGTTCATTTTCTAAATGCCACAATTGGAATTCGCGAACGCCGGGGGAGTCAATTAATCTGCCGCCACATTCTAAATGATACAAACGCGCGGTAGTGGTGGTGTGTTGGCCAAGCCCTGATACTTCCGAGACTTCTTTGGTATCGATGCTCTGTTCAGGCAATAAGCTATTAACCAATGAGCTTTTACCAACACCCGACTGGCCAACAAAAATGTTGGTTTTGTTGGTCAGTTGTTGAGTGAGGTCGTCTAAGCCTTCCGCTTGCTTGGTACTGGCAAAAATAACCGTGTAACCGAGCTTTTGGTAGTTTTCGAGCTGGGCCTCAATGGCTTGACGCTGCTCTAGATCTAATAAATCAACTTTATTGAGCAGAATGATCGGCTTTAAATCAACATCTTCTACTGCCACTAAATAGCGATCGACAATGTTAGTAGAGAACTCGGGCAGTACTGCAGAAACAATCACGACTTGGTCGATGTTAGCGGCAATGGCTTTAATTCCATCGTAAAAATCTGGGCGAGTGAGTACTGAGCGGCGCTCATGGCAAGCTTCAATAACGCCTCGAATGCCAGACTGCTCTTCGTTACCTGCACGCCATACTACTTCGTCTCCGCTGACTAAGGAGCCAATTGAGCGGCGCATATTACAACGAAAAATTTCCCCACTGCTGGATTCAACATCGGCATGTTGACCAAAGCGGCTGATAATAGTGCCTTCTTGTTGGGGACCTAATTGGTCGTCCAACCATTGGTGACTATCTTCTTTTTTGAGGCGCTTTTGTTGGTTGCTTCGCACGCGGCGAAGTTGACCTTGGCTCAGTTTCTTTCTCTTGGTCACGAAAACTACTATTCAAGTAAGTGTAATAAATCGCTATGATACCGCTTATCAAAAAGATTTGCGGAAAATATTTCCACATATAAATAGGGTCAACATGACTGTTAGCGAACAGAATTTAGTTTGGGTTGATATGGAGATGACTGGTCTCGAGCCCATCAGCGATCGCGTATTAGAGATCGCTACCATCATTACCGATGCTCAATTAAACATACTTGCAGAGGGGCCAGTGATTGCTGTGCATCAATCTGATGAAGTATTAGCGGGTATGGATGAGTGGTGTACTAATACTCACACCGGCTCTGGTTTAGTTGATCGCGTGCGAGCTAGCACGGTAAACGAGCAGCAAGCTACAGAGCAAACTATTGCTTTTATCAAGCAATGGGTGCCTAAAGGTGTTTCGCCGATGTGTGGTAATAGCATTGGTCAAGACCGCCGTTTTATGCACCAGTATTTGCCAGAGCTAGAGCAGTTTTTTCATTACCGAAATATTGATGTGAGCACGGTGAAAGAATTAGCGCGCCGCTGGCAGCCAGAAATTCTTGATGGCTTCACTAAAAGCGGAACTCACTTAGCGCTAGATGATATTCGAGAATCTATTGCTGAAATGCAGCACTATCAAAAAACCTTCTTTAAACTGGGCGAAAACTAAACAAACAGTTTAAGAGCTGTAATTTTTTTAATTGCAGCTCTTGCAAAGGTAAAAATTCCTCGTATAATTCGCAGCCCTAAACAACGTGAAGCCACGGCTTAATGCTTGTTTAGTTGTAACACCTTGGGTGTTGCAAGAAAGAATAAAGCGGCACTAGCTCAGTGTGGATATAAAGAGTAGCGCAACCTTGGTTGAACTCTCTGCACACTAAATAGTGATTAAAGCGGCACTAGCTCAGTTGGTAGAGCGCAACCTTGCCAAGGTTGAGGTCATCAGTTCGAACCTGATGTGCCGCTCC